>JBJMIW010000471.1:0-15093 GCA_045806665.1 Actinoallomurus sp. | reverse complement strand
GGGACTCGAGAGGTCAGGGGCTGGGACACACCAAAACACCAAGACATCGGATGGGTCAAGACTCTCGGCGATCAGCACAGCGCCACGTGAAGCTCACCAAAAGGTGATGATTTCCGCTGCTCCGCCAGGAGAATCCCATCCCCCGGACGCCTCACTACGAAGATTCATCGGATGTCTCTGCGGTCATCTGCCCGTGCTCTCCAGGGAGTGCAGGACCGCGGCGACGCGTCCTGGACCTGGGCCGCGCGACGGCGCCGCGAGAGAGTGCCCCCGTTTCTGCGCCCGTCGATCCGGCGAACCTTCGCTGACGGGACATCGTTGACGGGGTAACGGTGGCACTCCTACTCTGCTACCGACCGGTCGGTATGTCCTCGGAAGGGCCGCGATGTTCGCCAGCACGATGCAGGACTTCCCCCTCACCGTTCCCGCCATCCTGCGGCACGGCGCCCGTGTCTACGGCGGGAGCCAATGCGTGACCTGGACCGGCGGCGGCTCGCGCCAGGCATCGTACCGGCAGGTCGCGGAGAACGCCGAGCGGCTCGCCGCCGCCCTCACCCGGCTGGGCATCCGCACGGGCGACCGGGTGGCGACATTCTGCTGGAACAACCAGGAGCACCTCGAGGCGTACTTCGCCGTCCCGGGGATGGGCGCGGTGCTGCACACACTGAACATCCGGCTGTTCGCCGAGCAGCTCGCGCACATCGTCGGGCACGCCGAGGACAGGCTCATCATCGTCGACGACTCCCTGATCCCCCTGCTCGCCCGCGTCGCCGACCGGCTCCCCACCGTCGAGGCGTTCATCGTGGTGGGCGACGGCGACGCGTCCGCGCTGGGCGGAGCCCGCGTACTGCGCTATCACGAGCTGCTGGCGGCCGAGCAGCCCGGCTTCGACTGGCCCGAACTGGACGAGCGGGCCGCCGCGTCGATGTGCTACACCAGCGGCACGACCGGCGACCCGAAGGGCGTCGTGTACTCCCACCGCTCCACCTTCCTCCACGCGATGGCGGCGACATCGGCGTCGCTCATGGGCATCACCGACGCGGACCGCGTGCTCGCCATCGTCCCGATGTTCCACGTGAACGCCTGGGGCCTGCCGTACGCCGCGTTCCTGTCCGGTGCCACCCTGCACATGCCCGGCCCGCACCTGCAGCCGGAGCATCTCACCGCCTTCATCGCCGCGGAGCGGAGCACGGTCGCCTCGGCGGTGCCGACCATCTGGAGCGCGATCCTCAACTACGGCGCCGGTCAGGACCTCGACCTGTCGTCGCTGCGGGCCGGCACCTCCGGGGGCGCCGCCGCACCGCGCGCGCTCCTGGAGGGCTTCGAGGCCGAGTACGGCCTGCGCATCATCCAGGGCTGGGGAATGACCGAGACCAGCCCGCTCGGCGGCATGGCGTTCCCGCCGCCCGGCGTGGAGCCGGGCACCCCGGAGGACGTGGACTGGCGCCTGAAGTCGGGCCGGGTGACGGCGGGCGTAGAGATGCGCATCGTCGACGCGGCGGGCGAGGAACTGCCCTGGGACGGCGAGTCCGTCGGCGAGATCGAGGTGCGCGGGCCGTGGATCACCGGCTCGTACCACCGCGATCCCGCGCCGGAGAAGTTTCACGACGGCTGGCTGCGCACCGGCGACATCGGCACCATCGACGACCGGGGCTTCTTCCAGATCACCGACCGGGCCAAGGACGTCATCAAGTCCGGCGGCGAGTGGATCTCCTCGGTCGAACTGGAGAACCACCTGGTCTCGCACCCCTCGGTCCTCGAGGCCGCGGTGATCGGCATCCCGGACCCGCGCTGGGACGAGCGGCCGCTCGCCTTCGTCGTCCTGCGCGACGGAACCTCGGCGACCGCCGCCGAGCTGGCCGGCTTCCTGTCCGGCAAGGTCGCGCGCTGGCAGGTCCCGGAGAACTGGGCGTTCGTCGAGGAGATCCCCAAGACGACCGTCGGCAAGTTCGACAAGAAGCCCCTGCGTGCGCGCTACCGGACCGACGAGGTCAAGATCGAACGCCTCTGACCACGACGCCTGTCGCCCCTGTGGACATCACTTCCTTAGCGATCGATTGGGATGGACTCACTGGTCCTTTAGCCGCGCACTGCGCCCCCGAAGCTCGTCGATCAGCTCGGACGCCTGCGCCTTGGACAGGTTCTCGGGCACCTCTTCTCCTGCCTCCCGGGCAAGAGTGCGCAGGTAGGACTCCTGCGGCCCGGTCATCGGCTCGTCTCCGGTCGCCCAGTCCTCGGGGTCCTTCTCCACGGGTCGATCGGTCATGACGCCTCCTCATCATCGAACTCGAGTTCGATGACTACCCGGTCCGGCGCCCGCCAATCCCTGGATGTTCTGGGGAAACGACAGGTCAGCGCCTGCAGCGCGGCGGCGGTCAGCGGTCCCGCACGCCCCCGTGGGGACATCGCGGTGCACCCGGTCGGCTCTGTCGCGCGCCGCCGAGCCTCGAACGTCCGATATGACATCCGGAAAGAGGGGAGCAGCCGGCCGGGTTCGGCGGCGACGACGGTCGGCCGGGCAGTGCCCCTGATCCTCGGACCAAGGACACTGCTGGGCGCATTCTGACGGTACGAGCGACTTGGAGCCATCCCTCTTTGCACTTTAGCCGGAAGTGGCCAAAGGCGAAGACGCTCGTCAGTCTGGTCCGGACGATCCCGGCAACGCCCCCATAACACCAGGTCACTCACCCAGCAGGCCGCATGCGCTTAAAAGACCCTTGATGCAAGATTAGACCGCTGGTAACTTCACTCGCATGGGTAATAGGGGGCAAGTGGTGCATACCTGACAGCCCAGTCACCCAGAGTGTAGGGGGAAATTCTGCGCCGTTCCGGCCGCTCAGGTCCCCGCACATACCCGCGGCGAGGTCGCGGATCTACGGTTTCGCATTCGAGGAGTCCGAGAGCGCACCCACTGTCGAGACGACCGCGCAGGACGTGCGCGTGGACACCGCCCTGTCGGCGTTCACGGTGGACACCTCGCAGCCGGGCACCACGCGCGTCTCGGGCCGCCTGCACCACGCGCTGTGCGATGTGACGGGCATTCTCTCGATCCTCGATCGCCTGCTCGGCGTACTCGGTATCGCGCCCGACGCCGAGTCGATAGCACTGGAGACGGCGCGGAACTGGCCGATCGCCGCCGAAAGCATGCTCGGCGGACCACAGTCCGCCGTGGTCTGGCGCATGCTCGCCCGTCGCGAGGCCGAGATCGGAACCTCGTCGGACAGCCGCGCACGCTTCCTCACCGAGCACGACAACACCGACTCCGCCTTCGCCGCGGTGTGCCGCACCGGCGGATTCGTCCCGCGTGAAGCCCCTACCGAGCCGTGAACCGTCCAGCACCATCGACCGACAAGGAGATAGCGTGGCTTCCGAGATCACCACCGCGCCGCTCAACGGTTCGACGACGGACCCGACCTCACCATCGCAGGTGTGCGGGCGGCTGCTCGACCGCGTCGACAGCCGTCTCTGTGACTTCCTCACCGCCGAGCGCGAGCTCAGAACCAGGGTGGACGCCCGTGCGGCCACCCCGATCGACGCGCTCACCGAACTCATCGACTCGGGCGGCAAGCGCATCCGCCCATCCTTCTGCATCGCCGGCTACCTCGCCGCGGGCGGTGACCCGGCGTCTGAGAGCGTGATCGCGGCCGCCTCGGCGCTGGAGATGCTGCACACCTGCGCGCTCATCCATGACGACGTGATGGACGCGTCGCCGCGGCGTCGCGGGCTGCCGACCGTGCACGCCAAGCACTCCGCCGAGCACGCCGGGAATGGATGGCACGGCGAGCCGCGGCGTTACGGGGAGAGCGTGGCGATCCTCGCCGGTGACCTGGCACTGATCTACGCGGACCAGATCATGTCGGACGCCTCTCCGGCGCTCAACAGGGTGTGGGCGGAGCTGCGGTCGGAGCTGATCATCGGTCAGTTCATGGACGTGGTGGCCGCCGCGGAGTTCTCCGTGGACCCGGAGCTGTCCCGCTGGATCGCCATCGCCAAGTCCGGCAGGTACACCATTCATCGCCCGCTGCTCCTCGGCGCGACCCTCGCGGGCCGGCCGGAGCTGGAAGGGGCGTTCGAGGAGTACGGAGACGCCCTCGGCGAGGCGTTCCAGCTTCGCGACGACCTCATCGACGTCTTCGGTGACTCCGCCGCCACCGGCAAACCCACCGGCCTGGACATCGAACAGCACAAGATGACGCTGCTGATGGGACTCGCCATGGACCGGGACCCGCGAACGCGCGAGTTCATGCTGGCAGCGGACCGCGACCCGGCAGAGGTGCGCAAGCTCCTCGATGACACGGGCGTCCGGATGGACGTGGAGGCGCATATCCACCGACTCGTCGAGAAGGGCTGCGCGGCGATCACCGCGGCTGCGCTCGACGCGCGCTGGCAGCAGGAACTCGTCGCGATGGCGCACCAGGTCGCCTACCGGGAGAAGTAAGCAGACGTACAGGTCGTGCGTGCGGCCATGGCGGTCGCCCGCCACCGGCGCCGCGGTCCCGTCACGAGGAGTCCGATGCTGGACCGTGCGCCGCGGTGAGCGGCCGCCACGGGATCGGGCGGGACAGGACCATCGCCGAACTCGTCTCGCCGTGCGACGCGAGGCGTACGAGGATGCGCTCGAGCTCGGCGACCGAGGTGGTGGCCACCAGGACCATGGAACAGACGTCGCCGGTCAGCCGGGACACCTCAATGACCTCGGGAATGTCGTCGAGCAGTTCCGGGTGCACTGTGATGCAGCGGGCTCCGTAGCACTTCATCCGGACCTGGGCGACGACGGCGAACCCCGCGGCCGCCGGGTCGACGCGAGCGTGGTAGCCGGTGATCACGCCCGCGTCCTCCAGCCGGCGTACCCGCTGGGCGACCGTCGGCGCGGACAGGTGTACCCGGCGGGCCAGTTCGTTGAACGACAGCCGGGCGTCCGCCTGCAGCGCCGCGAGAAGAGCCCAGTCGACCGCATCGAGGTCCGGTTTCATGGTCGTAAGCGTAACCGCCGCATTCGGTTGCATCTGTGAGAAAAGAACGGCGTAGTCGCCACCATCGGCCCTTTGATGTCCGGATCGACCACCCCACAATGGTCTGTGCCCACGAGTGACGAAGGAGGTCTCAGGTGACGGCCGAAGCACTGTCCGGCTGCCCCGTCCTGCACTGCGACGAGCCGAAGCTCGACTTCGGCGGGACCACGCCGTACGAGGACTACGTCCACGCCTCCACCCTGCACGCGCTCCAGCGGCCGGTCACCGGTGACCCGCTCGAGATGTCGTTCCTGGTGGTCACACAGGTCATGGAGCTGTACTTCGATCTGCTGGCCTTCGACCTGAGGCATGCCCGCGACCGGCTCGCGGCGGACGACGTCCGGGCGGGCATCGCCGCGCTGCGACGCTCCACTCTTCACCTCAAGGCACTACGGGCCGCCTGGCTGCCGATCGCGCGGATGACGCCGCGAGAGTTCAACGCGTTCCGTGACGCGCTCGGCGAAGGCTCCGGCTTCCAGTCGGCGTCGTACCGGCACGTGGAGTTCCTCCTCGGCGAGAAGTCGGCGTCGATGCTCGTGCCACACCGGTCGGTGCCCGCGCAGCACGCCGAACTGTCCCGGGCGCTCGGCGAGCCCGGGGTGTACGACACGGCGCTCGCGCTCCTGGCGCGGCGGGGCCACGGCGTACCGGACGACGTGCTGAACCGCGACCTCACCCTGCCGTACGCCCCCTCCCCCGGCGTGGAGGAGGTCTGGGCCAAGATCTACGCCGCCGATGACGGCGAGCTGATCCGGCTCGGCGAGGCGCTGACCGACGTCGCCGAGGAGTTCACCGGCTGGCGGCACGACCACCTGATGGCCACCCGCCGGGCGATGGGCGCCAAGCCGGGCACCGGCGGCTCCGCCGGGGTGTCCTGGCTGGAGAAGCGCGCACGCCGGGAGGTCTTCCCGGAGCTGTGGACCGCCCGTTCCCGCGTGTGAAGGATCACCACCGATGCACCTGACCGACCGTGCCGCCACGCTGGACGCCGAGGACCCTCTCGCCCACCTTCGCGCCGAGTTCGACCTGCCACCCGGCACCGTCTACCTCGACGGCAACTCCCTCGGCCCGCCGGCCCGACGGGTCGCCGACCGGATGCAGACGGTCGTCCGTGAGCAGTGGGGCGGGCGGCTCATCCGGTCCTGGTCGGAGGGCTGGTGGACCGCGCCCCGCCGGATCGGCGAGCGGATCGCCCCGCTGCTGGGAGCCGCGCCCGGCCAGGTCGTGGTCGCCGACTCGACCAGCGTGAACGTCTTCAAGGCCCTCATCGCGGCCGTCCGGCTGACGCCCGGTCGGCGGGAGATCGTGGTCGACGCCGCGACCTTCCCGACGGACGGGTACATCGCGACGTCGGTCGCCGAGCTCACCGGCTGCGTCCTGCGTACCGCCGACGTCGGCGACCTCCCGTCGGTGCTCGGCGATGAGACCGCCGTGGTGCTGCTCAACCACGTCGACTACCGCACGGGCCGATTGCACGACATGGCGGCCGTGACGGCACGCGCACACCAGATCGGCGCGCGCGTCGTCTGGGACCTGTGCCACAGCGTCGGCGTGCTCCCGCTCGAACTCGACGCACTGGACGTCGACCTCGCGGTCGGCTGCACCTACAAGTTCCTGAACGGCGGTCCGGGCGCACCCGCCTTCCTGTACGTGCGCCGGGGCCTGCAGGACGCCTTCGACCAGCCGCTGTCCGGCTGGGGCGGCCACCGGCAGCCGTTCGCGATGGCCCCGGACTACGTCCCCGCCGACGGCATCGAGCGCGCCCGCTGCGGCACTCCCGACATCCTGTCCCTGCTGGCCCTGGAGTCGGCGCTGGAGATCTGGGACGGCGTCGCCCTGGCCGACGTACGCGCCAAGGGCCTGTCCCTGACGGACTTCTTCATCGAGTGCGTGGAGCAGCTCCTGCCACCGGGCGCGGTGGAGGTGCTGACCCCGCGCGACGACCGGCGCGGCCACCAGGTCTCCCTCCGCCACCCCGCGGCCGAGGCCATCATGACGGAGCTCATCGCCCGCGAGGTCATCGGCGACTTCCGCGCTCCCGACGTCCTCCGTTTCGGCTTCGCCCCGCTCTACGTCACCCACACGGAGACCCTCCACGCCGCCCGGGCCCTCGCCGACGTCCTCACGACCACGCCCGCCGACTGACCCCGGCCGGCCCTGCCGCCGCCGGCCGAAGCGGCCGGCCCAGGCGGCTCGCTGAGACGGCTCGCCCAGGCGGCCGGCTGACGCGGCCGGACGAGACGCCCTCGCTCGGTCGCGCGGGTCCCGTGATATGCGGAACGCTCGGCGAACGCGGTCGCAGAACGGAAGAAACCAGCGCACATCGCCACGCTCATCGCGCCTTTACCGAGACCCCTGTCCGCTGCCGAGCGAGCGCAGCGGTCAGCTGATGGCGGTGGTCGCCTGTTCGTCGATGAGGCGGAGCCAGCAGTAGCCGTAGCCGGCCAGCTCGATCTCCCGGCCGTGCTCGGTCGCGGGCGCGTCGCCGAACATCTGGCGGATCTGCTCGACTCCGCCCAGGTCCAGGTCGTCCGGCAGCCGGACGCGTACCGGGTCGGCGGACAGGTTGTGCAAGGTGGCGACGTGACCGTCCCGCCACTGGTAGGCGAGGCCGAGGACCCGCGTGTCGCCGACGTCCAGCACCTGCCACGCGCCCCAGCCGAGCTCCGGGCACTCGCGCCGGACACGGATCGCCTGGGTCATCCAGGAGGAGAGGGAGTCCGGGTCGTGGCGCTGGGCGACGACGTTGACCTCGCGGTAGCCGTGCTCGCCGTCGGCCAGGACCGGACGGTAGACCTCCTTGGCCCGGGAGAAGCCGCCGTTCGGGTGATTCGACCACTGCATCGGGGTCCGGACGGCGAGCCGGCCGTGCAGTGACAGGTCCTCCCCCATGCCGATCTCGTCGCCGTACAGGATGATCGGTGTGCCCGGCAGCGCCAGGGTGAGTGCGAGGACGAGCCGGATCCGGCGGGGATCGTTGCCGAGCATGGGGGCGAGCCGCCGCCGGATGCCGCGCCCGTACACGCGGTGGGTCTCCTCGGGGGCGAAGGCGGCGAAGACCTCATCGCGGTCGGACTCGCTGAGCAGGCCGAGGTTGAGTTCGTCGTGGTGCCGGCAGAAGTTGGCGAACTGGGCGTTGACCGGATGCGCGGGCCGGTTGCGCAGCGCGTCGGCGAGGGGCCGGGCGTCGCCGCGGGCGTGCGACAGCCACTGCGCGGCGCAGCCGCGGAAGTCGAACAGCATCTGCACGCCCTCGCCGCCGTCCAGGCCGAAGTACCGCTGCTGTTCCTCCGGGGAGACGTTCGCCTCGCCCAGGAAAACGGCGTCGCCGCGCCGGCGTTCGAGGAACTCGACCATCGATCGCAGGAAGCTGACGGGATTGTCCCGGCAGTCGGTCCCGACGGTCTCGATCATGAAGGGCAGCGAGTCGACCCGGAAGCCGGAGATGCCGAGCTCCAGCCAGAAGCCGAGGATCTTGTTCATCTCGTCGCGGACCTCGGGCTTGGTGATGTCCAGGTCCGGCATGAAGTCGTAGTAGCGGTGCATGTACCACTTGCCGACGGCCTCGTCGTAGGACCAGGTGCCGTCCTGCTCACCGGGGAAGACCACCTCGCTGGGCTCTTTGCGGGGGTGGTCGCTCCAGACGTAGTAGTCGGGGCGGTCGCGGAACCACCGGTGCTCGTCGCTCGTGTGGTTGAGCACGAGGTCCACCAGCACCCGGATGCCGAGGTTGTCGGCGGTACGGATCATCTCCACGAAGTCGCCGAGACTGCCGAACCGCTGGTCGACGGCGTAGTAGTCGGTGATGTCGTACCCGTCGTCCCGCAAGGGTGAGGGATAGAACGGCATCAGCCACAGGCAGTTCACCCCGAGGCCGCCGAGGTAGTCGAGCCGCCGGGTGAGGCCGGACAGGTCGCCGATGCCGTCGCCGTCGGTGTCCAGCCAGGTCGCCACGTCCACGCAGTACACGACCGCGTTCTTCCACCACAGGTCACTGGTCGCCTTGTCCGTCATGGGCGACTCTTTACCCTCGTTGATCCGTGGTGCACGTACGCGGATGCGCCGATCGGGTGACGACCATGTGGCCGCGCCGGTGCCTTCTGTCCGGGACGGCCCTCGTCCGGCAGGCCCGTCCCGGACGGGCGTCGGAGCCGCGCCGACCGCCGATCCGGGGCTCAGACGAGCCGGGCGGTGACGGCGGACAGGCGGCGGACGAGGGACACGGCGTGCTCCCGTTCGTCGGAGTCCAGGTCGGCCCAGAGTTCGGCGAAGCGGCCGACGAGTTCCTCTCTCTTCTCCTCCAGCACGACCCGCCCCGCGGCGGTCAGCGCGACGCACATGCTCCGGCCGTCGCGGGCGTGCGGCGTGCGCTCGACCATCCACCTGCGCTCGAGCGCGGTGAGCGCACGGGTCACCGTCGGCTGGGCCAGTCCGGCGTGCTCGGCCACCGCGGACACCCCGCGATCCCCCACGACGTCGATCGCCCCGAGGACCACCAACTGGGGCACGGAGATGGCGTCTCCCGGAACCGTGTTGGCGGCGCCGCCCGTACGCCGGGCCGCGCGCAGGAGGTCCAGTACCGCGTCGACGAAGTCCCCGAAAAGGTCGACCGAATCGTCACTTTTGGTCGCTGAAACGCCCCGATCCGTCATATACATAGCGTACTATGCAGTCTGACTGAGGAGACGGGCCATGGACGAGTCATTCACCCCGAGCCCCGACGGCGCGGCGCGGGACGCACGGCACCGACCGCTGTTCGTGGTGGGCGTGGACGGTTCGGACTCCGGTCGGGCCGCACTGTCCCGAGCCGCGGAAGAGGCCTCCCGGACGGACGCGCACCTGCTCTGCGTGCACGTACGCCAGCAGCCGAGCATCGGCGAACTCGCGGCGCTCGTCGCCCCCGGCGCCGCGCTGCTCAGCCGGGACTGCCGGGACCTCATGGAGATCCAGGCATGGCTGGACGCCGTGCAGATCCTGGATCCGGTCGCCCGCTCCTGGGACTTCCAGGTCGTCATGGGCCGTCCCGACAAGCGCCTGCGCGAGATCACCATGGCCCGGCAGGGGGACGCGCTGTTCGTCGGCCAGTCCCACCGCACCGGCCGGTGGGCGCGGCTGTTCCACCGCTGCCCCGCGCGCCGGCTCGCCCGTGCCCGGGAGTACCCGGTACACCTCGCCACCACGCCCTGACGGATCGGTGCCCGGGAGACACCGCTTTCGTTCCTCCAGCACGCCGTGCTCCGCGGCACCGGGCTCTCCCTCGCCGGCGGGCTCACCGGCCTGCGCGCCCGCAACGACCCGGCGGGGCCGTCCGTTAACCCGCGAGGCCGGCGGGTAGGGGCAGAGCGTTGCGACGTCGCGGGCGGACGCCCCGGCGTGTTCCACGAGGGGTGATGGGATGACGGAGCGAGGCAGGCCCCGCGTCGTTGTTGTGACCGGGGCGAGCGGAGGGATCGGACGCGCGACGGCGCGGCTGTTCGGCGAGCGCGGCGACAAGGTGGCGCTGCTCGCCCGCGGTGAGACCGGACTGCGGGCCGCCGCCGAGGAGATCCGTGAGGCCGGTGGACAGGCACTGCCGATCCCCACCGACATGGCCGACTGGGAGGAGGTACGCGCCGCCGCCGAGCGCACCGAGGAGGAGCTCGGTCCGATCGACGTGTGGGTGAACGTCGCGTTCAGCTCGGTGTTCGCCGAGTTCAAGGACATCGACCCGATGGAGTTCCGGCGCACCACCGAGGTGACCTACCTCGGGTTCGTTCATGGCACCAAGGCCGCGCTCGACCGCATGCTCCCGCGCGACCAGGGGGTCATCGTGCAGACCGGGTCGGCGCTGGCCAAGCGCGGGATCCCGCTGCAGTCTGCGTACTGCGGCGCCAAGCACGCCATCCAGGGCTTCCACGAGTCGCTGCGCACCGAGTTGCTGCACGACAAGAGCAACGTCAGCGTGACGATCGTGCACATGCCCGCCGTCAACACACCGCAGTTCGACTGGGTGGAGAACAAGCTGCCCCGGCAGGCGCAGCCGGTGCCGCCCATCTACCAGCCGGAGGTCGCCGCGAAAGCCCTGCTGTACGCCGCAGACCACCCGCGGCGGCGGGAGTACTGGGTCGGCGGCAGCACGGTGGCGACGCTCCTGGCCAACCGGATCGCCCCTGGGCTGCTCGACCGGTACCTCGCTCGGACCGGGTACGACTCGCAGCAGACCGACAAGCCGCGCGACCCGCACCAGCCGGCGAACCTCTGGAAACCCGCCGACGGCCCCGACGGCCGCGACTTCGGCGCGCACGGGAGGTTCGACGACCGGGCGCACCCGCGCAGCGTTCAGACCTGGGCGGCGGAGCACCGCGGCCTGCTGGCCGCCGGCGCGGGCGCGGCGCTGGGCCTGACCGGCCTCGGGCTCCTGCGGACCGGCCGATGAGGGCACAGCCGATCGCGCGGCTGACCTGGGGCACGCTCCTCATCACGGCGCCGGGCACGGTCCTGCACACGATCACTCGCCGGCCCGCCACTCCCTCGCAGCGCTGGGTGCTGCGCGTGCTGGGGAGCCGGCACGCCGTCCAGGCCGTGGTCGACCTGGCCAAGCCGGACCCGGTCGTGCTGCGGCTGGGCGCCGCCGTCGACCTGCTACACGCGGCGACCTGCGCGGGCGCGGTGGCGTTCCTGCCCCGGTGGCGGCGCCCGGCCGCCGTCGACGGCGTCGGCGCGCTCGTCTTCGCGACGGGCGCCCTGGCCGCCGCCTGTACGCGCTGACCGCTCAGCCGCTCCGTACGGCGCGCAGGGTCTCCTTCAGCGAGGAGAGCGTGGCGAAGACGGCCGTGGGCTCGAAGCCGCAGTGCGCCAAGCAGTTGGCGCAGCGAGGGTCGCGCCCACGCCCGTAGGCGTCCCAGTCGGTCGCCTCGACGAGTTCCTTGTAGGTGCGGGCGTATCCGTCGGCCATCAGGTAGCAGGGCCGCTGCCAGCCCAACAGCGAGTAGGACGGGATCGCCCACGCCGTACAGGGGAAGTCGACCCGGCCTTCGAGGAAGTCGAGGAACAGCGGTGAGTGGTTGAACCGCCAGCGCCCGCGGTTCCCGCCGGCGAACGCCTTACGGAACAGCCGCGTCGTCTCCTCCACGCCGAGGAAGTGCTCCTGGTCGGGCGCCTTCTCATAGGCGTACGCCGGGGAGATCATCATCTGGACGACGGCCAGGTCGTCGTTCAGGTAGTCGAGCACGTCGATGACGGTCTGAGGGCTGTCGGTGCTGAAGACGGTCGTGTTCGTGGTGACGCGGAACCCGCGGCGCCGGCACTCCCGGACGGCCTCGACGGCCTTGTCGAACACGCCCTCCTTGCACACCGAGGCGTCGTGGCGTTCGCGCAGCCCGTCGATGTGCACGGTCCAGGCGAAGTACGGCGACGGCTCGAACTGGTCGAGCTTCTTCGGGATGAGCAGCGCGTTGGTGCAGAGGAAGACGTACTTCTTGCGGGCGACGAGCTCGCGGACCAGCCGTCCGATCTGCGGGTGCATGAGCGGCTCGCCGCCGGCGATCGACACCATGGGCGCGCCGCACTCCTCGACGGCGGCCACCGCCTGCTCGACCGGCATGCGCCGGCGCAGCACGTCGGCGGGGTGCTGGATCTTGCCGCAGCCCGCGCACGCGAGGTTGCAGGCGAACAGCGGTTCCAGCTCCACCAGCAGCGGGAACCTTCGGACGCGCCGCAGCTTCTGGCTGAGGATGTAGGCGCCGATGCGCAGACTCTGGCGAAGCGGCATCGTCATGACTGGACCTCCGGAGGCGTGGACCCGGCTTGTCCGCCGCGCCGCTCCTTCGCGGCGCGGGCGGCGGGCAGTGGGGCGGTGCAGGCCCAGGCGACCAGGACCGGGGTGACGCGGCGCAGCCGGTTCCGGGCGATCAGGACGCGGCGGACGGTGCCGGGCCGCAGCAGCGGCACGGCGGGAGTGTCGACGATGACGCGCAGCGCGACGAACGGCCTGCCGGCCGCCACCGCGGCGAGCGGCCCGGTCTCCATGTCGACGGCGCGGACGCCGGCCGCCGCCAGCCGCAGCCGCTCTCCGCCCGTCACAAGGTGCGGCGAGGTGAACAGCGGCCCCATTCGCGTGTACAGCCCCGCGAGCGCCAGTCTCTCGGCGATCGGGCGGGCCGCCGCGCACGGGTACACCCGCTCGCCGAAGCGCACCTCGGTCGCCACGAGAACGTCGCCGGGGCGGAGCCCGACGTCGAGCGCGCCGCCGAACCCGGTGACGGCAAGCGCGGCGTGCTCCGGCAGCCGGTCCGTCGCGCGGGCGGCGCGCCGGGGCCCGAGGCCGGTCCGGATGACGCGGACACCCCGGGCGGACGACGGCAGCCCGCGGCGTACGGCGCGCGCCTCGATCCGCAGGGCGGTGCAGATCACCAGGCCGGTCACGGCGGTTGCTCCGCGGTGCCGTCCGCGCGCAGGTAGCGGCCGAGCGCGCTGATCGGGAAGACCAGGCGGTACAGGTGGTAGTTGATGTAGAAGTCGCCGGGGAAACCGGTCCCGGTGAAGTACGGCTCGTCCCACGTGCCGTCCGCGCGCTGGGCGCCGATCAGCCATTCCACGCCCCGCTCGACCACCGCCGAGCGCTCCCCCGCGGCGAGCAGGCCGATCAGCGCCCAGGCGGTCTGCGACGGAGTGGAGTGGCCACGCCCGACCCAGGCCGGGTCGCGGTACGACCGCAGGTCCTCGCCCCAGCCGCCGTCGTCGTTCTGATGACGCTCCAGCCAGGCGACGGCACGCCGGACGCACGGCCGTTCCGGGCGCACACCGGCGGCGACGAGCGCGGGGAGCACGGCCCCGGTGCCGTACACGTGGTTGGCGCCCCAGCGGCCGAACCACGAGCCGTCCGGCTCCTGGGCCTCGAGCAGCCAGGCGACGGCCCGGCGCAGCACGTCCTCCGATCCGGCCGGCAGCTCGTGCGCCAGCGCCTCGACCACGTGGGCGGTCACGTCGGCGGAGGGCGGGTCGATCACCGCGCCGAAGTCGCAGAAGGGCAGGCGGGTGCACAGCCGCCGGGTGTTGTCGGCGTCGAACGCCGCGAACCCGCCGTCGCGTGAGGCCATGCCCGCCATCCAGCGCAGCCCCCGGTCGATCGCCGGCCGTACGCCCGGATGTTCGACCCGGCGCAGGGCGAGGATCACCTCGGCGGTGTCGTCGGTGTCCGGGTAGCCGTCGTTGTCGAACTCGAACGCCCAGCCGCCCGGCGGCAGCGCCGGCCGCCGTACGGCCCAGTCGCCCGGTCCCTTCACCTCCTCGTCCAGCAGCCACCCGGCGGCCCGGACCAGGCCGGAGTGGTCGCCGGGCAGTCCCGCGTCGCGCAGGGCGTTGACCGCGAGCGCGGTGTCCCACACCGGCGACTGGCACGCCTCCAGACGGCGGCCCTGCTCGTCGCGGATCGTGAACCGGTCGAGCCCGGCCAGCCCCCGGCGCATCACCGGATGGTCCAGGCCGTACCCGGACAGGTGGAGGGCGATCAGCGAGTACACCCACGGGGGCTGGATCCCGCCCCAGGAGCCGTCCGGCTCCTGCCGGGCGACGATCCACTCGACCGCGCGACGGAGCGCCGCGCGGCGCAGGCCCGGCACCGGCCGCCGCTCGTACCGGTGCAGCACCCGGTCGAGGCCGCCGAAGAAGCCGTCCCAGCCCAGGCGCGGCCGGCGAGGCCGTGGCCGGCGGGCGGTGTCCACGGCCCGGATCCGTGCAGCTCGTCGAGCGCGAACGGCAGCGGGCGAACCGGCCGGTAGGAGAGTACGACGGCCAGGGCCACGACGGTCTGCCGGGCCCAGCACGCGAAGTCGTAGGCGTTGAGCGGGAACCAGGGCGGCAGGAGCATCATCTCCGCGGGCAAGACGGGCACGCGCTCCCACGGCCACGCGCCGAACAATGCGAGCCAGATGCGCGTGAAGACGCGCGCCTCCTCCAGCCCCCCGGCCGCGCGGACGAACTCACTCGCCGCCCGCATGTGCTCCGCCTCGGGCGGGTGGCCGGCCAGTCGCAAAGCGACGTAGGCCTCGATCGTCGTGGACAGATCACCGGGGCCGGCGAAGAAGTTGGCCCACGTCCCGTC
>JBJMIW010000470.1:0-6539 GCA_045806665.1 Actinoallomurus sp. | reverse complement strand
GTCCTACTACGGTGAGCTGCTCGACGCGTACCCGCTGGTCTCGATCGAGGACCCGCTGTCGGAAGAGGACTGGGCCGGCTGGAAGGCGCTCACCGACGCCGTCGGCTCCCGGGTGCAGATCGTCGGCGACGACCTGTTCGTGACCAACCCCGAGCGCCTGCAGCGGGGCATCGACGCCGGGTCGGCCAACGCGCTGCTCGTCAAGGTCAACCAGATCGGCACGCTGACCGAGACGCTCGACGCGGTCACCCTCGCGCACATGAACGGCTTCCGGACGATGATGAGCCACCGTTCCGGTGAGACCGAGGACACCACGATCGCCGACCTCGCGGTGGCGGCCGGCTCCGGCCAGATCAAGACGGGCGCTCCGGCGCGAAGTGACCGGGTGGCCAAGTACAACCAGCTGCTGCGCATCGAGGAACTCCTGGACGACGCCGCGCGGTACGCCGGGGCGTCGGCGTTCCCCCGCTTCCGCTGGAAGTGAGACCACTCTCCGATGGCCGACGACAAGCGGCGGCCGCCTGAGTGGAACGCCAAGGACGCGCGGCGCACGCACCTGACGAGCCGTGCCGCGATCCTGGCGGTCGTCGCCTGCGCCATCGCCCTGAGCCTCGCTTATCCCGTCCGGGAGTACATCGCCCAGCGGCGGGAGATCGCCCAGCTGCGCGTGCAGCAGCGAGTGGCGCAGGCTCAGGTCGAGCAACTGTCCCGGCAGAAGCAGCGGCTCGGGGACGAGTCCTACATCAAACGTGAGGCACGCCGTCGGCTGCACATGTGCGATCCGGGCGCGAAATGCTATGTGGTCCTGGGCGGCGGGCAGAGCGGCGGACAGGACGCCGCCAGCACGCGGCGACCGCCGACCCCGCCGTGGTACGTCACGCTGTGGCGGTCGGTGGACGCGGCCAACCGGCACCGGTGACCGCATACCCTGATCGCTGACATTCAGATTCGGCGATGCGAGCTTCGCGATGCCGGGCGGTTCCGCCGAACCGGTCCTGCCGGCCAGGCGCTGGGCTTCGGCGATGCGGGCTCGGTGATGGATGCGGGCACAGTGATGCGGCGCCTGCCGGCAGGCGGGACTGCCGGTGACTCCGGAGGGCTTACCGTTGATCGAGGAACGCGACGTCGCGGCGGTGGCCGCGCAACTCGGCCGTGAGCCGCGAGGGGTGCGGGCGGTCGCCCATCGTTGCCCCTGTGGGCTTCCCGACGTCGTGGAGACGGCACCCAGGCTGCCTGACGGCACGCCGTTCCCGACATTGTTCTACCTGACCTGCCCCAAGGCCGCATCGGCCATCGGCACGCTGGAGGCCGGCGGGCTGATGCGTGAGATGACCGCCAGGCTGGCCGCGGATCCGCAGCTCTCCGCGGCGTACGAGGCAGCGCACCGTCGCTACCTCGACCGCCGGGACGCCGCCGCCGAGGAAGACGGCATCGAGCCACTCCCCGAGGGGATGCAGAGCGCGGGTGGGATGCCGACCCGGGTGAAGTGCCTGCACGCGCTGGTCGCGCACGAACTCGCCGTGCCAGGGGAGAACCCATTCGGGCGGGAGGCCCTGGACCGACTGCCGGACTGGTGGCATACAGGCTCGTGTGCGGAGACCTGCGGCACGGACATGGACCAGTCTCCGGGATCCGGCGACACCAGCTGTCATGGCCTGTCATGATTTGCTGTAAGTCGGCGGCGAGAGTGGGCGGCATGCGCGAGCCGGGCCCCTCGGGCCCGGTCGGAGGTGGAGGAGCGCGGGAAGACCGCGCCGACGAGGTGCGCCGGGAGGCGAACGAATCGTGAGTACAGCGACGCGTGTCGCGGCGGTCGACTGCGGTACGAACTCGGTTCGTCTGCTCATCGCCGACATCGTCGACGGCCGGTTGACCGATCTCGAGCGCCGGATGGAGATCGTGCGACTCGGGCAGGGCGTCGACAAGACCGGTCGCCTCGCTCCCGAGGCGCTCGACCGTACGTTCGCCGCCATGCGGGGCTACGCCAAGCTGATCGCCGCGCATGACGTCACGGGTAGCCCGATCAAGACCAGAGTCGTCGCCACGAGCGCCACCCGGGACGCCACGAACCGTGATGACTTCGTCCGGGGCGTCGTGGAGATCTTCGGGGTCGAGCCCGAAGTGATCTCGGGCCATGAAGAGGCTCGCCTCTCGTTCATCGGCGCGACGAAGGATCTGTCGGCGCTCCGGCCGATGCGCCCGTACCTCGTCGTCGACATCGGCGGCGGCTCCACCGAGTTCGTCTTCGGCACGAGCGAGGTGGAGGCCGCACGCTCGGTCGACATCGGCTGTGTCCGGCTCACGGAACGACACCTGCGATCCGACCCGCCCTCACCCGAGCAGGTGGCCGCCGCCGTCGCGGACATCGACGCCGCCCTCGCCAGCGTGCGTGACGGTGAGGCGGCGCCGGAAGCGCCGATACCGGCGGGACCTCCCGGACGTGGTCCGGCGGGCGCCGATCCGGCGGCGGCCGTCCTCGGTCCGCCCGGAGACGCACCGGCACGCGCCGCCGAGAGCCTGCCGGCCGTACCCGTCGTCGAGGCGCGGACCCTTGTCGGGCTGGCCGGCTCGGTGACCACGGTGGCGGGTATCGCCCTGGGCCTGCCCGCGTACGACTCGGAGCGCATCCATCTCTCTCGGATCAAGGCGCGGCAGGTACACGACGTGACCCGGATGCTGCTGCGCTCGACGCATGACGAGCGGAGCAGGATCGGCGTCATGCACCCTGGACGGGTGGACGTCATCGGTGCCGGGGCCCTCATCCTCGATCGGATCATGCGCGAGTACGCGTTCGCCGACCTAATCGTGAGCGAGCGGGACATCCTGGACGGCATCGCCTGGTCGCTTGTCTGACGCGTGACACTGGGTTCGACGGTATTGAACACGCCTGACGGCATGGAACTGGCTTGATGCGATGAATGCCCCCTTCATAGTCCCTGGATCCGGTCACCCCGAGGATCCCGCGACCGCGGACACTCCCGTGGCGCGGACCGCCGAGGACGTTCGTGTCCTCGCGGCCGAAGCCCCCACGCTCGACGAACTCGTCGCGCGGCAGTCGGTGTGCCGCGCCTGCCCCCGCCTGGTCGCCTGGCGCGAACAGGTCGCCGTCGAACGACGGCGCGCGTACGCGCAGGAGGAGTACTGGGGGCGGCCGATCCCGGGCTGGGGGGACCCCGAGCCTCGCGTTCTGATCGTCGGTCTGGCGCCGGCGGCGCACGGCGGGAACCGCACCGGACGTATATTCACGGGTGACCGCAGCGGCGACTGGCTCTTCGCCTCGTTGTACCGGACCGGGCTGGCCGCGCTTCCGACCAGCACCCACGCCGGAGACGGCCAGCGGTTGCTCGGCGCACGTGTCGTGGCCTCGGTGCGGTGCGCGCCGCCCGCCAACAAGCCCACCCCGGCCGAACGTTCGACCTGCTCTCCCTGGCTGGCGCGGGAACTCGGGTTCGTGGCCCCTGGCGTCCGGTCGATCGTCGTGCTGGGCGGGTACGGCTGGCAGGCACTGTGGCCGGCGCTGAAGGAGGCCGGGTACGCCCTGCCGAGTCCGCGTCCGGCTTTTGGGCATGGAGTCGAGGTCGTGCTGACCGCGCCGGACGGTGGCGCGACGTTGCTGCTCGGCTGCTACCACCCGAGTCAGCAGAACACCTTCACCGGCCGAGTGACCGAGGGCATGCTCGATGCGGTGCTGACGAGGGCCCGCGAGTACGCGGACCTGCCCTGCTGACCCTTGACTCGCGGCTACGGCATGTGCTTGGTCGCGGAGGCTCGCTCGGCGGAGTCGTCCGGGCGGGCTCTAGCGGAGCGGGGCGTGAGAGTCGGCCGGACCTGAGCTGGATGGGGTGACGAGCGGAGCGGTGCCCAGTGGAGCCCCCGCTTCCACTGGACAGCCCCCGTGGCCCCGCCCGTCACCGCTCGGGGTTCTACCTCCCTGTTCGACGCTGTTTCCTGCGGCCTGGTTCGTACGTGATGGGGGTCACAAAGACGGGTCTGTCACTGGTCGAACGGGCAGAGTAGGGTAAAAACACGACTTGTGAAAGTTTTCACAAAGTGCCGATCGTTTTGGGAGAACCCCATGGGTACCGAAACTCGTATGTCAACGCACGTGCTCATCGTCGGTGGCGGCTACGTCGGCATGTACACCGCGCTCCGCCTGCACAAGAGGATGCGCCGCGAACTCAAGAGCGGTGAGCTCGAGGTCACGGTCGTGGATCCTCAGTCCTACATGACCTACCAGCCCTTCCTTCCGGAGGCGGCGGCCGGCAACGTCGAGCCTCGGCACGTCGTCGTGCCGTTGCGCCGCGTAGTGCCGCACGCGACGATCCTCAACGGTCGGGTCACCCGGATCGAGCACGCGAGTCACCAGGCGTGGATCGAGGTCGTGGGAGGCGGGGGTCCCGGCCCGTCGGACGGGTCGGCGGAGACGCGTGTGCTCTCGTATGACGTGCTGGTCTTCTGCCCCGGCTCGATCTCCCGAATCCTGCCGATCCCCGGCCTCGCCGAGTGCGGCATCGGTTTCAAGACGGTCGGTGAGGCGATCTACCTGCGCAACCACGTGCTCGCGCAGCTCGACATCGCCGCCTCGACCGCCAACGAAGAGACCCGCAAACGGGCGCTGACGTTCGTCTTCGTGGGCGGAGGCTTCGCAGGGGTCGAGGCGCTGGGCGAGTTGGAGGACATGGCCCGGGACGCCTGCGACTACTACCCCGACATCCAGCCGTCCGACATGCGGTGGGTGCTGGTCGAGGCCAGCGACCGCATCCTGCCGGAAGTCGGCCTGGACATGGGCCGATGGACCGTCGAAGCGCTCCGTCAGCGCGGCATCGCGGTCAAGCTCGAGACGCTCCTGAAATCCGCCGAAGGGCACCACATCGTGCTCAGTGACGGAGAGGAATTCGAGGCGGGAACGATCGTTTGGACGGCGGGCGTCAAGCCGAACCCCGTTGTCAGGCACACCGACCTTCCGATCGATGAGAAGGGCCGGGTCAAGTCGACCGCCGAGTTGACGGTGGAGGGTGTGCCAGATGCATTCACTGCGGGCGACGTCGCGGCCGTCCCCGACCTGACGAAGCCGGGCAACTACACTGCGCCGAACGCGCAACACGCGGTTCGACAGGCGAAGATACTGGGAAACAACCTCGTCGCGGCCCTCCGCGGCAAGCAGCTCAAGGCCTACAAACACGCATACGCCGGCTCCGTCGCCAGCCTCGGGCTACACAAGGGGGTAGCGCAGATCTACGGCATGAAGATGCGTGGGCTGCCCGCGTGGTTCCTTCACCGGATGTACCACCTGTCCCGTGTCCCCACGATGAACCGCAAGGCGCGAGTGACCGCTGACTGGACTCTCGCCTTCTTCTTCAAGCGTGAGATCGTCTCGCTCGGCTCGATCGCGCGACCTCGCGAAGAGTTCAAGCTAGCCGCACGGAAAGACTGAGCAGTATTCGGCCTGTGATTAGGGCGCGGCACTAATAGGCGTTATTTGTCGCATTTACTGGGTGGTCCCTTATTGGCTCATGCCCGGTATGATTACGCCGCCCCCGTAGCCCAACAGGCAGAGGCAGACTCCCTAAAAGAGTCGGTTGTGTCGGTTCGACTCCGACCGGGGGCACTGTACTTGACAGTAGTGTTGTGGACCAATCCACACCTTTGGTCCAGGACGCTCCCGGCCGGTTACCGGCTACCGGCTCTTGCCGGTATCGGTCTGCCGTTTCTCGACCGATACCGGCCGCGCCGAACCGGGTGATCCGTGATATAGCGTCCAGACCAGGGCGCCGGGGGTCGGGTACACCGGTGTATGCCGCCGACGGTTCGATCGCAGCGCGACGGAGCCCGCTGGGCGGACCCACGCAGTCGAGTGCCGACTCCGTGAGCACATGGGTTGAGGCCTATGACAGGAGTCGGCCGGTTCCTGGGATGCCCTCTGCTCCGCGCGGGGGATGCAACGGGAAGATGGACGCCGTGGCGGTATGGAACACCGCCGTCACGGCCGATCGTTAACATGATCGACAACGAGTTGGGAGGGTATTGCATGGAGAGCAGAAATCCGATCTTCTCCCGGCGTGGCGCCTTCGGGCAGCAGGGATCGGGACAGGTGCCGAGCGTGCACCAGCTCGAGGCGATGTACAACGCGCCCGCGTATGCACCACCTCGGACGATGACGATCGACGACGTGGTCGTGCGCTCCTTCCTGACGCTCGGCACGCTCGTCACCACAGGTGCCCTCGCATGGGTCTTCGTCCCCGAGCGCATCGCGAACGCCGTGGCGCTCGCCGCCGTAGTGGTGGGGCTCATCTGCTGGGCGGTCCTGACGTTCGGCCGCCGCGTCAATCCCGCGCTCGTCCTGGGCTTCGCGGCCTCGTACGGCGTGATGGTCGGGGTGGTGAGCCACGCCTACAACTCCCTCTACAACGGGGTCGTCCTCCAGGCCGTGGTCGGTACGGCACTCGCATTCGGCGCGACCCTCTCGGTGTACGCCCTACGGATCGTCCGTGTCACACCGAGATTCGTGCGATTCGTGCTGGCCGCCGGGGTCGCGCTCC
>JBJMIW010000469.1:0-7667 GCA_045806665.1 Actinoallomurus sp. | reverse complement strand
GGGTTCCGCACAGGTCGCCGCGCTGGGAGCGATAGCCGGCTTCACCATCTATCTCGGCCTGCCGATCGGCCGGCTGCGTTCGCCTCTGCCGAAGGTACGAGCCCTGCTGAACGCGACGGCCACCGGCATCTTGATCTTTCTGCTGTGGGACGTGATCACGCACGCCTGGGAGCCGATCGACACCGCGCTCGGCCATCACCGGTACGGCGCGGCGACCGGAAACGGCGCGGTGTTCGCGCTGTGCTTCGCCATCGGTCTGACGGGTCTCGTTCACTTCGACCGCGCAGCCGCACGCCGTGCCGCACCGACGGCTGCGCGACCACCCGGACCCGGCGCCGCGTCGACCGCCGAGTTGCGGGCCAAGCCGACCGGCCTGTCGCTCCTCGGCGACCTGCCCATGGTGATCGCGATCGGTATCGGACTCCACAACTTCGCCGAGGGTCTGGCGATCGGCAACTCCGCCGCCCACGGTGAGCTACAGCTCGCCGTCCTGCTCATCGTCGGATTCGGCCTGCACAATGCCACCGAGGGGTTCGGGATCGTCGCTCCCATGGCCGCCACGGGCCGCCTCCCGTCATGGGGCTACCTGGCACTCCTCGGCCTGATCGGCGGCGGCCCCACGTTCCTCGGGACGCTGATCGGCCAGCGTGTCGTCAATGACACGGTCTCCATCGGATTCCTGACCCTGGCCGCCGGATCCATCCTCTACGTCGTGATCGAGCTCTTGGCGGTCGCCCGCAAGCAGGCGCTGAAGACACTGACCACCTGGGGGATCCTGCTGGGCCTGCTGGCCGGCTTCGCCACCGACGCGATCGTCACTGCTGCCGGAGCCTGATCAGGGCACCGGCGCGGACGGACGATATGCCGATGTTCCACGTCCCGTGTGCCGGGCACCATCGAGGGCGGCCTGCTCTCGGCGTTCGCGCCTGCGGCTGCGCCGGTTCCAGGCCGCCCGCTGACGGAGGAAGGGTTCGGGAATGAGCGCGATCGGTCACGCGCTGGCGATCACCGGTTCGATGACCTGGGAGATCCTGTGGGCGTTGATCCTCGGCTTCTTGCTGTCGGCCGTCGTCCAGGCGGTGGTCCGGCGATCGACGATCGTACGGCTGCTGGGCGACGGGCGGCCCCGTACGCTCGCGGTCGCCACCGGGCTGGGCATCGCGTCCTCATCGTGCTCGTACGCCGCGGTGGCGCTGGCGCGCTCGCTGTTCGTCAAGGGCGCGAGCCTCATCGCGGCGATGACCTTCGAGATCGCCTCGACCAACCTCGTGATCGAGCTGGGCATCATCCTGACGCTGCTGATGGGCTGGCAGTTCACGGCGGCGGAGTTCGTCGGCGGGCCGATCATGATCGTGGTCCTGGCGGTGCTGTTCCGGGTGTTCCTCCGGGAGCGGCTCCTGCGCGAGGCCCGCGAGCACGCGGAGCGCGGCGTCGCCGGGGCGATGGAGGGACACGCGGCGATGGACATGTCCGTCCGGCGGGAAGGCTCGTTCTGGCGGCGGCTCCTGTCCGGCCAGGGCTTCACCGCCGTGTCGCACGTGTTCGTCATGGAGTGGGCGGCGATCCTGCGCGACCTGGTCATCGGCCTGCTGATCGCGGGGGCGATCGCCGCCTGGGTGCCCGCGTCGTTCTGGCAGGGGTTCTTCCTCGTCGACCACCCGCTCGCGGCGAAGATCTGGGGGCCGCTGGTCGGGCCGCTCGTGGCGGTGGTCAGCTTCGTCTGCTCGATCGGGAACGTCCCGCTGGCCGCGGTGCTCTGGAGGGGCGGGATCAGCTTCGGCGGCGTGGTGGCCTTCATCTTCGCCGACCTGATCATCCTGCCGATCATCCTGATCTACCGGAAGTACTACGGCGCCCGAATGGCGCTGTTCATCACCGGAACCTTCTACGCGGCCATGGCCCTGGCCGGCTTTCTTGTCGAGCTGATCTTCGGCACGCTGGGGCTCGTTCCGGTCGGGCGGCACGCGGTGGTGATGGAGCACGGCGTCTCCTGGAATTACACGACCTGGCTGAACATCGCCTTTCTCGCGCTCGCCGCGGTCCTGCTCATCCGGTTCGTACGGACGGGCGGGGTCCCGATGCTCAGGATGATGGGCGGCTCGCCCGAGGTCGAGCACGCCGCGCACGACCACTAGGACGACGACTCCGCAACGGCGCGTTCGTACGCCATCACCGACGTGACGTTCACGCGCCCCCTGAGGTACGACATATGCAGCCAGATCCCGGAATTCGGTTGAACGGGTGGAATACAAGTTTCCGCACCTTCACGTTGCACGGAACAGACGCTTCGGAGACCTGCCCTTGACCCGGCACACCACCGAGGGCTGCATTCCTGAGTCATTGCATTCGCCCGCATAACCATCAACGACCCCAGCGGCGGACACAGTGAACATGTGTCGACGATGGCGAAGGTACGCACCCGCATGGCGGACGTGGGGGTGAGACGCCGTCTCCCGGCCTGGGGCTGGGGCGCCGTCGTCACCGCCGCCTTCCTGGTCGGGGCGGCCGCGCACGCGGCCGGGATACCGGGGCCGTACATGCTCGCCGGGCTGCTCGTGGGCGTGGTGCTGGCGCTGTCGGGCCTGGTGACCAGCACGCTCCCCGGCCCCACGTACCGCACGTCGCAGGCCCTGGCCGGGGTGCTGATGGGCGGCTACATCCACCCGGCGGCGCTGCGCGCGGCCGCGCCGTCGATGCTCCCGCTCGTCATCATCACTGCCGCGACGATCCTGCTGAGCGTCGGGGTGGCCCGCGTGCTCGAGCGGTCCGGCCTCGACCGGCGGACGGCCACGCTGGCCACGGTGCCGGGTGGGGCGACCGCCATGCTGGCGGCCTCGGACGAACTCGGAGCGGACACCCGGTTCGTCGCCCTGGCCCAGTACTCCAAGCTCGCCCTCATCGCGGTGACCGCCCCGCTGGTCGTCCCGCTCCTGGGGCCGGCGCGGCCGGCCGGTCCCGGATCCGGTGAGCCGCACTCGCCGCTCAGCCCGCAGATGCTGCATCTGGTCGACGGGGCCGGTCAGCCGGCGGGCCTTCTCTTGGTGTGCGCGATCGCGGTGCTGGGCGTTCAGGTGGGGCGGCGCCTGCGGCTGCCGGCGCCGGCCGTGCTCGGTCCGATGCTGGTGACCGTCGTCGCGACCTTCTCCGGCGCGGCGCACGGCTTCCGGCCGACCGGGCTGCTGCAGATCTTCCTGTTCACCTGCATCGGGCTGGAGATCGGGCTGCGGTTCACCCGGGACTCCCTCCGGCACGCGCGCCGGGTCCTCCCCTGCATGGTGGCGGGCGCGGTCGTCGTCAGCGTCGTCTCCGCCCTGCTCGCGTGGCTGCTCTCCGGGCTGACGGGACTGTCGTTCGCCGACGCCTACCTGGCGACGACGCCCGGCGGCATCAACGCCGTCCTCGCGACCTCGGTCGCCAGCAACGCCGACGTCGGGCTGATCTCGAGCGTGCAGAGCCTGCGGCTGTTCGCCGTCGTCTCCCTGGCGCCGGTCCTGATCCGCGTGACCTTCGTGTGGCCCGGACGCAGGCCCGCACCCACGGAGGGGGAATGATCCGCTCCCTGTGGCTCGCCGGCGCGCCGATCCTGAGCATACCCAGCAGAGATCTTCCCGTGATGTGCGGCGCGCGGCGTTGGCCAATGGCATGCTCTGTTGGCAAAAGCTTAACGAAACTTTGATTGGCAGAACGCCCCTCATCGCCCCTAAACTACGGAAAACCCGGCTGCCCCCGGCTTCACAGGAAGCACAGCCGTCCGCCGAATCCCTCTGGGACCCGGGAACCAACAGTTCGTCGAGGCGCGTCCGGAACCGATGAGGTTCCGGCCGGGCGGCTCCGGCCCGAGCCCGACCGCTGGCCCGGTAGGCGGCAAGGAGAGGAGTAGGACTCTGTGGCGCCCTCCAACCCGATGATCTCCACGCGCGCCACCGGCCGCTCGCGGTTCCGGCGATCGCTCCGGATGTGCGCCGCGGCCTCGCTGGCGATCACCGTCTCGCTGACGACGGCCGGCACCGCCCACGCCGCCCCGAAGCCTTCGGCGGCCGCCGCGAAGAAGGAGCTGGAAAAGCTCAGCGCCAAGGTCGACAAGCTCGTCAACCAGTACGACAAGGTCAAGACCGAACTCGACGCGGCCAAGAAGCGCCTGAAGATCCTCAAGGCGCAGAAGCAGGCCGAGCAGGCGACGTACAACCAGCTTCACGCGCGGGTCGCGCAGCTCGCCGCCGACCAGTACAAGACCGGCCAGTCCGACCCGGCCACCGCCGTCCTGGCCTCGAACAACCCCGACCAGGCCCTCGACCAGATGTCCACGTTCACGCATCTGGCGAACAACCGGGGGCAGGAGCTCACCGCGTTCCTCGCCTCGACGCAGCGGCTCCGGCGCGACCTGGCCGCGGTCCAGGGCACGGTGCAGGACGTCGCGCAGAAGGCCGCGCACCTCAAGTCGCAGCAGGCGACCGTCGACAAGGCCATCGCCAAGCAGAAGGCGCTGGTGAAGAAGGCCAACGAGTCCAACTCCTCGCACGGCCCGGTCGGCGGGTCGTACACCGGTCCGGCCTCCGGCTCGGCGCGCGCCGCCCTGAACTACGCCTACGCCCAGAAGGGCAAGCCGTACGTCTACGGCGGCACCGGCCCCGACGGCTACGACTGCTCCGGGCTGGTGATGATGTCCTGGCGGGCCGCCGGGGTGAGCCTGCCCCGCGTCGTCCCGGACCAGGCCGGGGCCACCCACTACGTCGCGCGAGGCGACCTTCAGCCCGGCGACATCGTCTTCTTCGACAGCTACGGCCACGACGGCCTGTACGTCGGCGGCGGCATGTTCATCCATGCGCCGCGCACCGGTCGGGTCGTCTCCGTCGACCCCATGGCCGGCTACTGGGACGCGCACTTCGTCAGGGGCGGCCGTCCCTGAGCCAAGACGACCGTGGGGTGGGCCGGAGATCCGGCCCACCCCACGTGCCTGGCGGGGTGATGGTGGTCAGTGGCGGTGGGACAGCGCCTGGTGATACTGCTGCCAGACCTCCTTGTCGGTCACGACCCGGTTCAGGAACATCAGGCTGTCGAACCGGCAGTTGCAGGGGTTGTCCTCCTGCGTGTTCTGCGGCATTCCGCCACCGATCTTGATGCCGCGCGGGTCGGTCGCGGAGGTGTAGTGCGGGCCGGGGGTCCCGACGCCCCAGGGGTCGCCCGGCAGCACGTAGAAGCCGTCGAGCGGCTTGCCGTTCTTGTAGAGCTTCATGGTGCCGTGGTCGTAGTCGAACGACGCGGCCAGGAAGACCCACGTGCCGATCGGCAGGATGCTGTGCCAGTCCTCGTTCGCGGCGAACGTCTGCGAGCTGGCCCCGTCGACGCGACGACCGAGGGCGACGAGGCGCTTGGTCCCCGACACGTCGATGATCTCGAGCAGCCCGCGTACGTTGTGACCCTGTGAGTCTCCGCTGAGCACGCCCGTCAGCGCGACGGCACCGTAGTAGTCGGACGGATCGGCCGAGTTGCTGTCCGGGCTGGGGTTCTCGCCGGTCGTCTTGAACCAGCCCATGATCGAGATCGCCTTCGTGCGGTTGAAGGCCCGCAGGCTCGGCACGCCGGTCTCCGAGTAGAGGCCGGCCTTCCAGTCGTCGTTGCCGAACGTCGTGGGGTTGACCTGCTCGGTCTGGAGCGAGTAGCCACCGCCCGGATACGCGCTGTCCCGGACGCGCATGGCGCCCCCGCCGTTGATCAGGTTGATCAGGTTGATGGTCGTGCCGGAGAACCCCCGGTCGCGTTCCTGGGCAGGATCGCTCGACACGGGGTGGTCGAAGCTGACGCGCTGCTGGACGGATTGCTCGGTAACGCGCGGGGCGGAACGACGGTATGGGGGTATCATCCATTTTCCGGGCGCGGTTACCGAGCATCGACCTCCTCACCGGCGGCGACCGGTGATCGCGCCCGTTATGGGCGGTTCGAGGAGAGCGCTATCGTCAGCCCGTGACCGAGAGCGCCGCAGGAAGGCGAACCGTCCGTCGCCAGCCGGGAGGGCGAATGGAATCGACCTCCTGGGGATCCGCGTTAGGAGACGACATGAGTTATCCCCCGGCGCGATATGAGGGCGACCACGGCGAGGTCAGTGCCACCTACCGGCCGGCCGACCAGGAGCCCGAGCTGACCTATCCGTCCGGCAACACGGTGCACTACCTGGCGACCGGCGCGTCGACGGACGGACTGTTCGGCCTGTACCGCTGGGAGATGGGTCCCAAGCCCAGCGGCCCGGACCCGCACTTCCACCGGTCGATCTCCGAGTCGTTCTACATCCTCAGTGGAACGGTCCGCATCTACAACGGCGAACGCTGGATCGACACGGTCCCCGGCGACTTCGTCCACGTCCCGGCCGGTGGCATCCACGCCTTCAAGAACGAGTCCGGAGAACCGGCCTCGATGCTGCTGCACTTCGCCCCGGGTGCACCGCGCGAGGGTTATTTCGAGGGCCTCGTGGAGGGGCTCGGCGGTCTGAGCGACGAGGAGCGCGCCAACTTCTACCTGCGCCACGACAACCACTGGCTCTGACGGAGAGTCGGACTTCGCGGCTGCTACCCGCGAGCACACGGTGAAGACCCCCCACGTCAGCAACGTGCTCAGCAAGCTCGGTCTCCGGGACCGTGTGCAGGCCGTCATCGCCGCGCATGAGTTCGGCCTGATGTCCCCGGCTCCGGCTGAGGGGTGCCGGTCAGGAGGGCCGCCAGCGGTGGATCAGCTGATCGGCCAGACCGGCCAGGTCCGGTGCGATGAGGTCGGGCTGCGGCAGGGAGGCGACGGGCAGCGGGGCGTTACCGGGCCGGGTGATCAGACCTGCCCTGAAGCCGACGCTCTGCGCTCCCATGGTGTCCCAGACGTGCGCCGCGACCATGAGGCACGCGGACGGCGGCACGCCCAGGCTCTGATCCACCAGGTGGTAGACCCGGGGAGCGGGCTTGTAGGCGCGGACGGCCTCGATGCTGAACTGCCGCTCGAAGAAGTGCGCCAGGCCGGCGTGCTCCAGCGGGCTCTGCCCGTGCGGGTTCGGCGGCGAGTTCGTGAGGGTCACCATACGGAAGCCCGCGTCCTTCAACCGGGTCAGGCCCTCTTCCACGTCCGGATGGGCGGGCATGGTCAGCATGCCCGTCTTGAGTTCCGCCAGGTCGGCGTCGGTGACCCGCACGCCGTGGATGTCACCGACCATCCGCAGCAACCCCTGGCCGAGGGCGAAGAAGTCCTCGTACAGGCCGGCCAGCGTAATCGTCATCGAGTACATGACCAGCTGACCGAGCCACTCGCGCAGGACACGCCGGTCGCCGAAGATCCGCTCGAACAGCGGGCTCATCGACTGGAAGTCGATCAGTGTCTCGTTGACGTCGAACACGAGCACCGAAGGCTCTCCGCCGATCCACTCGGTCGCGGCATTGTCCTGGTGCATCGGTTCCTCCTCCCCCCGGGATCACCAGTGTGATCAGCCATCGTGGGTCCTCCCTGGTGAGGCATACACCCTCACACTGATCCGGGACGATTCGACGACGGTCTAACCGTCATTTCGGCGGGCGGCAGGGAGTCATAGGACGGATAGCCGACCCGGCCGATGGTGGAGACCAACGCGAACCCGCGCCCCTTCGCACGGCGCGCCCACTCCGTGATCAGCGTGCCGTTGGTTCCCGGCACGGTGG
>JBJMIW010000468.1:0-5536 GCA_045806665.1 Actinoallomurus sp. | reverse complement strand
CGACCCTGGCCTTACCGTCCTCATCGGCCAGCCGCCGGTCCAGGTAGAGGTCGGCCAGCGCGGCGGCGCGCAACACCAGACCGAGCTGGGTGCGCGACGTCATCCGCTCCTTGTCCAGGTCGTACGCGAGCAGGTAGAGCCGGGCGGGCAGTGATCGGGGCAGGCTCATGGTTCGGGATCCTCCTTCGGAGGGCGGCCGGGTCTTCGCATACGGGCGGCGTCGCGTGGCATCCGCCCGGCGTCGGCCAGTGCCCGGCGCAGCAGGAACTCGATCTGCGCGTTGGTACTGCGCAGCTCGTCGGCCGCCCAGCGGGCCAGGGCCTCGTGGACGGCCGGGTCGAGCCGCAGCAGTACCTGCTTGCGCTCCGTCACTGGTACAGGGACCCCGTGTTGACGACGGGCTGGGCATCGCGGTCGCCGCACAGGACGACGAGCAGGTTGCTGACCATCGCGGCCTTGCGCTCCTCGTCCAGGTCGACGACGTCGTGCTCGGCCAGCTGGTTGAGCGCGGCCTCGACCATGCCGACCGCGCCGTCGACGATCCGCTGCCGGGCGGCGACGATCGCCCCGGCCTGCTGGCGGCGCAGCATCGCCTGGGCGATCTCGGGCGCGTACGACAGGCGGGTGATGCGCGACTCGATGACCCGTACGCCCGCCGACTCGACGCGCGCCGCGATCTCCTCGGACAGCCGGCCGGTGATCTCGTCGGCGTTCTCGCGGAGGGAGAGCCGCTCGTCGCCGTGCGCGTCGTACGGGTAGCTGCCCGCGATGTGGCGGACGGCGGTCTCGGTCTGGATCGCGACGAACTCCGCGAAGTCGTCGACCTCGAACACGGCCTTGGCGGTGTCCTGGACCTGCCAGACGACGACGGCGGAGATCTCGATCGGGTTGCCCTCGGCGTCGTTGACCTTGGTGCGGTCGGTCTCGTGGTTGCGGATCCGGGTGGAGATCTTCCGCCGGGTGGTCAGCGGGTTGACCCAGCGCAGGCCGTCCGTGCGGATGGTCCCGACGTACCGGCCGAGCAGCTGGACCACGCGCGCCTCCCCGGGCGCGACGGGGGTCAGCCCGGCCGCCACGATGACCGCGACCGCGATGAGGAGACTCGCGATCAGCGGATGGTCGCCCGCGTGGAACAGGGCGATGGCGGCGATCAGCAGCGCGAGGACCACCGCCGCCATCGGCCATCCGGAGATCCCCGCAGCGGTCCGCTCGGCGACCTTGGGCCTCGGCATCTCGACCTCGGTCACGGCTCCTCCAACGTGCTAGCTATGATCTAGCAAAGTGATATCAGATTAGGCCCGTAAGCCTCCGGCTGCAAGGTGCTGTCCCATGATTTGGCGGGGACGGGCAGTATTGGTGCGTGCGCCTCATCGACCGTCTGCCCAAGGGATCCGACCCCGACGCCGTATTCGAAGCCTTCAGCGAGTGGGTGACCGAGCGCGGGATCACGCTCTACCCCGCGCAGGAGGAGGCGCTCATCGAGATCGTCTCGGGCGCGAACGTCATCCTCAACACCCCCACCGGCTCAGGGAAGAGCCTGGTCGCGGCCGGGGCCCACTTCGCCGCGCTCGCCCGCGACCAGGTCACCTTCTACACCGCGCCGATCAAGGCCCTGGTGTCGGAGAAGTTCTTCGACCTGATCGAGATGTTCGGCAGCGAGAACGTCGGCATGATGACCGGCGACGCGAGCGTGAACGCGGACGCGCCCATCGTCTGCTGCACGGCCGAGGTCCTGGCCAGCATCGCGCTGCGCGACGGCGCCGACGCCGACATCGGCCAGGTCGTGATGGACGAGTTCCACTTCTACGCCGAGCGGGACCGGGGCTGGGCGTGGCAGGTGCCGCTGCTCGAGCTGCCGCAGGCGCAGTTCCTGCTGATGTCGGCGACGCTCGGCGACGTGTCGCGGTTCGAGGAGGACCTGACCCGGCGCACCGGCCGCCCGACGGCGGTCGTCACCTCGGCCGAGCGGCCCGTACCCCTGAAGTACGAGTACCGCCTGACGCCGCTGCACGAGACGATCGAGGAGCTCCTGCAGGACCAGAAGGCCCCGATCTACGTCGTGCACTTCACCCAGGCGGCCGCCGCCGAGCACGCCCAGGCCCTGATGAGCATCAACGTCTCCACGAAGGCCGAGAAGGAGGAGATCGCCAAGCTGATCGGCGACTTCCGGTTCACGACGAAGTTCGGCCAGACGCTGTCCCGCCTCGTACGGCACGGGATCGGCATCCACCACGCCGGGATGCTGCCGAAGTACCGCCGGCTGGTCGAGCGCCTCGCGCAGGCGGGCCTGCTCAAGGTGATCTTCGGCACCGACACGCTCGGCGTCGGCGTGAACGTCCCCATCCGCACGGTGCTGTTCACGGCGCTCAGCAAGTACGACGGGAACCGCGTGCGGCGGCTGCGGGCCCGGGAGTTCCACCAGATCGCCGGGCGGGCGGGCCGCGCCGGGTTCGACGTCGTCGGGTACGTCGTCGCCCAGGCCCCCGAGCACGTCGTGGAGAACGAGAAGGCCCTCGCCAAGGCCGGCGACGACCCGAAGAAGCGCCGCAAGGTCGTGCGCAAGAAGGCCCCGGAGGGCTTCGTCGGCTGGGACGAGGAGGTCTTCAACAAGCTCATCGGGGCCGAGCCGGAGCCGCTGCAGTCGCGGTTCCAGGTCAGCCACGCGATGCTGCTCAGCGTCATCGGCCGGCCGGGCAACGCCTTCCAGGCGATGAAGAAGCTGCTCACCGACAACCACGAGGACCGCGCGCGGCAGCGCCGCCACATCTCCCAGGCGATCGCGATCTACCGCAGCCTGCTCGCCGGCGGCGTCGTCGAGCAACTGGAGGAGCCGGACGAGGAGGGCCGGTACGCCCGCCTCACCGTCGACCTGCAGCAGGACTTCGCGCTCAACCAGCCGCTGTCGACGTTCGCGCTGGCCGCCATCGAGCTGCTCGACCCGTCCTCGCCGTCGTACGCCCTCGACGTGCTGTCGGTGATCGAGTCGATCCTGGAGGACCCACGGCAGATCCTCGCCTCCCAGGAGAACAAGGCCAAGGGCGAGGCCATCGCGCAGATGAAGGCGGACGGCGTCGAGTACGAGGAGCGGATGGAGCTCCTGCAGGACATCACCTATCCGAAGCCGCTGGAGGACACCCTCAATGGCGCGTACGAGATCTACCGGCGCGGGCACCCGTGGGTGGCGGACTACCCGCTGCAGCCCAAGTCGGTCGTGCGCGACATGTACGAACAGGCGATGACGTTCACCGAGTACGTCGCGTACTACCAGCTCGCCCGCGTCGAGGGCATCGTGCTGCGCTACCTCGCCAGCGCGTACAAGGCCCTGCAGCAGACCGTCCCGGACTCGGTGAAGACCGAGGACCTGCAGGACCTGATCGAGTGGCTCGGTGAGCTCGTCCGCCAGGTCGACTCCAGCCTCCTCGACGAATGGGAGCAGCTGCAGCATCCGGAGACCGCCGAGCAGCACACGGCGATCGAGGACAAGCCCGCGGTCGTCACCACCAACGAGCGGGCGTTCCGCGTGCTGGTCCGCAACGCGATGTTCCGCCGCGTCGAGCTGGCCGCCCTCGAGCGGTACCACGACCTCGGCGAACTCGACGGCGAGGACGGCTGGGACGCCGACCGGTGGGCCGACGCCCTCGACGCGTACTTCGAGGAGCACGACGAGATCCAGACCGGGCCGGACGCGCGCGGTCCGAAGCTCCTTCAGATCGAGCGGGAGGCGGACCTGTGGCGGGTCCGGCAGGTCTTCGACGACCCGGCCGGCCACCATGACTGGGGCATCAGCGCCGAGGTCGACCTGCGGGCCTCGGACGAGGCCGGCCGCGCCGTCGTCCACGTCACCGCCGTCGACCGCCTCTGAGCCGCCGGTCTCGTGTCGCCGGGGCCCTCTGAGGAGACGGTCAGAGGGCGGGCACCGGTTCTTCCTCGACGGACAGCTCGGACAGCTGCGGGCCCTCCAGCGACTCCAGGAACTCGTTGGCCCAGCGGTCGACGTCGTACTCGAGGACCCGCTTGCGCAGAGCCCGCATCCGGCGGTTCTGCTCGGCCGGGTCGGCGTGCATGGCCTCCAGCATCCGCTGCTTCATGCCGTCGATGTCGTACGGGTTGACGAGGAAGGCGCGCTTGAGCTCCCCGGCCGCGCCGGCGAACTCGCTGAGCAGCAGGCTGCCGCGCAGGTCCGCCCGGCAGGCGACGTACTCCTTGGCGACGAGGTTCATGCCGTCCCGGAGCGGCGTCACGACCATCACGTCGGCGGCGAGGAAGAGGGCGGCCAGCTCATCGCGCGTGTACGACGTGTGCAGATAGTTGATGATCGGCGAGCCGAGTTCGGAGTACATGCCGTTGGCCCGGCCGATCTGCAGTTCGATGTCGTCACGCAGCAGGCGGTACTGCTCGACGCGTTCGCGGCTCGGCGTGGCGATCTGCACGAACACCGCGTCGCCGCTCTTCAGCTTGCCGTCGCGGAACAGCTCGCTGAACGCCTCCAGCCGCTGGCTGATGCCCTTGGTGTAGTCGAGGCGGTCGACGCCGAGCAGGATCTTCCCCGGGTTGCCGAGCTCCTCGCGGATCTCCGCGGCCCGCTGCCGGACGTCGGGCCGGCCGATGAGGTCGATCAGCTCCTTGACGTCCACCGAGATCGGGAAGGCCTGCGCCCGGGTGATCCGGTCGTCGGCGAGGACCTCGCCCCGATGGGTCTTCGCGCCGACCAGGCGTCGGCAGAGCCGTACGAAGTTGGCGGCGGCGTCGGAGGTCTGGAAGCCGACCAGGTCCGCGCCGAGCAGTCCTTCGAGGATCTGCCTGCGCCACGGCAGCTGGACGAACAGCTCCATCGGCGGGAACGGGATGTGCAGGAAGAAGCCGATGCGCAGGTCGGGCCGGAGCTCACGGAGCATCTTCGGGACCAGTTGGAGCTGGTAGTCCTGCACCCAGACGATCGCGCCTTCGGCGGCGACCTCGGCGGCCGCCTCCGCGAACCGCCGGTTGACCCGGACGTACGCCTCCCACAGCGATCGTTTGTACACCGGTGGGGCGATGACGTCGTGGTACAGCGGCCAGAGAGTGGAGTTGGAGAACCCCTCGTAGTAGCGCTCGACCTCCTCCGCCGACAGGCGGATGGGGACGAGGTCCATCCCCTCGGTGGAGAACGGCTCGAGGTCCTCGTCCGGCGCGCCGACCCAGCCGACCCACGCGCCGCCGCGGCGCCGCATCACCGGAACGATCGCGGTGACCAGGCCGCCCGGACTACGCCTCCAGGACGCCTCGCCGTTCTCGTCGACTACGCGGTCGACGGGCAGCCGGTTGGCGACGACAACAAACTCGCTCTTCGTAGACGCTGACACACCCCGCTTCCTCCCCAAATCTAAGTATTTGACCCCTGTTGGTGGACTTTCGGGATCATCGTCACACCGCCCGGCCACCACGAAGGTCCGTCCCCCTTCCGATGGAGCCAGAATCAGCCTTCGGTGTGAGGACACCGAGCCCTCCCAGAGTGATGATTATGGCCAGGGTCAAGATCCCCCCACGAGGAAGTGGT
>JBJMIW010000467.1:0-7017 GCA_045806665.1 Actinoallomurus sp. | reverse complement strand
ACGAAGGTCTCCGTCCGGCTCGGCGGCTCGACCCTGCGGCTGCCCCTGACCACCGGCTGAACGTCGCCGTACGGGCCCCTCAGCGCCTCGCCGAGGGGCCGTACGGCGTCGTGAGTGGCACACGGCCGGTAATGTGCGAGGCGTGACGAACCGTCCTGTGCTCGACGACATCCGGCGGGCCCCCAAGGTGCTCCTCCACGATCACCTCGACGGCGGGCTGCGGCCGGAGACCATCGTGGACCTCGCCCGGGATACCGGCTACGGCGCGCTGCCCACCACCGACCCGGCGGAGTTGCGCACGTGGTTCGCCGAGGCGTCCGACTCCGGATCGCTGGAGCGCTACCTGGAGACGTTCGACCACACGGTCGGCGTCATGCAGACCGCGGAGGCGCTCACCCGCGTCGCGTACGAGTGCGCCGAGGACCTGGCCAAGGACGGCATCGTCTACGCGGAGGTGCGGTACGCCCCGGAGCAGCACACCCGGCAGGGCCTCACGCGGAGCGAGGTCGTCGAGGCCGTGCTGCGCGGATTCGCCGAGGGCGGCCGGGACCACGGCATCCGCGTCGGCACGCTGCTGACCGCAATGCGCCACCAGGCCCGCAGCATGGAGATCGCCGAACTGGCCGTCCGCTACCGCGACGAGGGAGTCGTCGGCTTCGACATCGCCGGCGCCGAGGCGGGCTACCCGCCCACCCGGCACCTCGACGCGTTCGAGTACCTCCAACGGGAGAACGCCCACTTCACCATCCACGCGGGCGAGGCCTTCGGCCTCCCGTCGATCTGGCAGGCGATCCAGTGGTGCGGCGCCGACCGGCTCGGCCATGGCGTCCGCATCATCGACGACATCGGCGAGCGCGACGGCGAGACGCCCCGGCTCGGGCGGCTCGCCGCGTACGTCCGGGACAAGCGCATCCCGCTCGAGATGTGCCCCAGCTCGAACGTCCAGACCGGCGCCGCCAAGTCCATCGCCGAGCACCCCATCGGACTGCTCCGCCGCCTCTACTTCCGGGTCACCGTCAACACCGACAACCGGCTGATGAGCGGCACGACGCTGTCGGAGGAGTTCGCCAAGCTCGTCGAGGCGTTCGACTACGGCTGGGACGACCTGCAGTGGTTCACGGTCAACGCCATGAAGTCCGCGTTCCTCGGTTTCGACGAGCGCCTGGAGCTGATCAACGGGGTCATCAAGCCGGGCTTCGCGCAGCTCAAGTGGCGGTCGCACCCGTGACGGCCGCCGTGTTCCCCAAGACCCCGGCCGACGCCAAGGTGTTCCGGTCGAGCGCCGCCCGCTTCTTCGGCTGGGCCTGGATGGTCTTCGCCGCGGTGAACCTCATCGACCTGATCTGGCGAGGCAACGACGCGGCCTCGGTGGTCGCCGCGACGGTCATGCTGTTCGGCTGTGGCGCCGCGTACGTCTTCGCGCTGCGCCCCCGCGTCGTCGCCGATGCCCACGCCGTCCGTCTGCACAACCTGGTCCGTGACATCGAGGTGCCGTGGCGCGGGATCGAGCGCGTCGAGGGCGGCGACGCCGTGTACGTCCACGCGGGCGGCCGCCGGTTCCGGGCCTTCGTGCTGCAGACCTCCCCGCGCAACCGCGCGCGGTTCGAGGCGAAGGCCCGCCGTCAGGAGCGGAAGCTGCCCGACCACGTCGCGGACTACGTCCAGGGACGCACCTCGACCGACTTCGCGGTCGAACAACTCCGAGAGATGGCCGAGGAGCGTCCTCCGCGAGGTGAGGAGGGCCGGACCGAGCCCACGGTGACCTGGGCCTGGCCCGCCATCGTGGCCCTGATCCTCCCGGCCGTCGCCTTCGTCGCCGCCCTCATCACCGCCCTGGCCTGAGGTCGCCACTGAGCGTCCGCGGCACGCCGACGCTCCGGCACGCCATCCAGCCGCGCGAAAAGCTCGGTCATCATCATCACAAACCGCGACAAACCCCCTGAAAGGGGCAGCCGCGACCAGGCTTTCCCCGAGCATCCCGTCCGCCCGCGAAGGGACGCCGAGGAGTAGGGCCCGGCATCGGGGGTTCCAGGGGGTCGTCCCCCTGGGCAGGCACCAGGAGACGGCGAAGCCGCCCCGAAGGGGGCGGCGAGTGGGGGGCCGGGCGGAGCCCGGCATCGGGGGTTCCAGGGGGTCGTCCCCCTGGGCAGACACCAGGAGACGGCGAAGCCGCCCCGAAAGGGGCGGCGAGTAGGGGTTACGCGAAGCCGCCTCGAAGGGGGCGGCGAGTGGGGGGCCGGGCGGAGCCCGGCATCGGGGGTTCCAGGGGGTCGTCCCCCTGGGCAGGCACCGGGAGACGGCGAAGCCGCCCCGAAAGGGGCGGCGAGTAGGGGTTACCGAGAGCGGACGACGGGATTCGAACCCGCGACCCTCACCTTGGCAAGGTGATGCTCTACCAACTGAGCCACGTCCGCGTGACCTCCAAAGAATACCGGATTCCGCGACTAGACGAGCCCGGCGTCATGGGCAAGCGAGCCGGCCTCCGGACAGCATGGCGCCCACCTCGGTGGGGCGCATGTCCAGGACAGTGCAGGCCTCCGGCGCGAAATCAGAGCCCGAGCACACCGGCCAGGTCGTCGCGGAGTGCGGACAGGGCCGCGGTGGCCGCCGTACGGGCGTCGGCGACCGAACCGGTCACCGGTTCGACGACCTCCAGGTAGCACTTCAGCTTCGGCTCGGTGCCGGAGGGCCGGACGACGACCCGTCCGCCCTCCGAGAGCCGGAAGCGCAGCCCGTCCGTCGGCGGGAGGCTGCTGAGCCCGGCGGACAGGTCGTCCACGTCCGTCACCGTACGGCCGCCGAGCCGGTGCGGTGGTGTCGCGCGCAGCCGGGCCATGGCGTCCGCGATCAGCGACAGGTCGGCCACCCGTACCGACAACTGGGCGGTCGCGTGCAGGCCGTACCGGCGCGCCTGGTCGTCGAGCAGGTCGATGAGCGTACGGCCCTCGGCCTTCGCCTCGGCGGCCAGCGCGGCAACGGCCAGAGCCGCGCCGATGCCGTCCTTGTCGTGCACGGGGACGCCGTCGTCACCGCCGACGCAGTAGCCCAGGGCCTCCTCGTAGCCGTACACGAGACGATCGTGGACCGTGCCCGCCTTCATGATCCACTTGAACCCGGTGAGCGACTCGGCGTACCGGACGCCGTGCGCCGCCGCGATCTTGCCGAGCAGCGACGACGAGACGATCGTCGTGACGACGAGCCGGTCGGCGCCACCGGTGTGCCGCAGGACGTGCTCGGCGAGCAGCCCGCCGACCTCGTCCCCGGTCAGCATCCGCCCGCCCACGGCCACCGCGCAGCGGTCCGCGTCGGGGTCGTTGGCGATGACGAGGTCGTGGCCCTTGCCCAGGTCGAGGGCCAGGTCCATGGCGCCCGGCTCCTCCGGGTTGGGGAACGCGACGGTCGGGAAGTCCGCGTCGGGCCGGGCCTGCTCGGCGACGACGTCCGGTGCCGCGAACCCGGTCCACTCGAACGCGCGGCGCAGGACATCTCCGCCGACCCCGTGCAGCGGGGTGTACGCGACCGTGACGTTCCGCGCGGAGCCCAGCGGCAGTCGCGCCAGCGACCGGAGGTAGGCGTCGACGATGCCGTCGTCGAGGACGTTCCAGTCCACGCCGCGCGGGAGTTCGTCGACCCATCCGATGGCGTCGATCGCGCGGGAGATCTCCGCGTCGAGCGGCGGGATGATCTGGGCGCCGTCGCCCCAGTAGACCTTGTAGCCGTTGTCCCGTGGCGGGTTGTGGCTGGCGGTCACCATGATGCCGGCGTCGGCGCCGAGGTGACGGACGGCGTACGCGAGGACCGGCGTCGGCAGCGGCCGCGGCATCAGGTGGACCGTGAGGCCCGCGCCGGCGAGTACGGCGGCGGAGTCCTCGGCGAAGGCGTCGGACTTGTGCCGCGCGTCGTACCCGATCACGACGGAGCCCCCGTTCCCGGGCCGCTCGAACCGTTCCGCGGCGTCCTCGGAGGTCAGTACGGTGGCGAGGCCGGCGGCGGCCCGCATGACCGTCACCCGGTTCATGCGGTTCGGGCCGGCCCCGAGCTCGCCGCGCAGGCCGGCGGTGCCGAACTCCAGCTTCGCGCCGAACCGCTCGGCCAGCGCCGCTTCGTCGTCCAGCAGGGCCCGTAGTTCCTCGCGGGTCTCGGGGTCGGGGTCCTGGCCCAGCCATTCTTCGGCCTGCCGCCGGTAACCGTCGCTCACGTGTCCGTCCGTCCACTCCGCCCCGGCCGGGGCGATGACCGATGTCGACTTAGAGGGCCCGCAGGGCCTTGCCGAGGAGCGAGCCCATCCGCTCGGCGGCGGCCCGCCCGGCGGCCAGCACCTCGAGGTGGTCCAGCGGCTCGCCGGTCAGCCCGGCGGCGATGTTCGTCACCAGGGAGATGCCCAGCACGTCGGCGCCGCCCTCCCGCGCGGCGATCGTCTCCAGGACCGTGGACATCCCGACGAGGTCCGCGCCCAGCGTGCGCAGCATGCGGATCTCCGCCGGGGTCTCGTACGACGGGCCGGGCAGTGCGGCGTAGACACCTTCGGCCAGGGTCGGGTCGATGTCCTTGAGGAGGGACCGCAGGGCCGGGGAGTACGCCTCGGTCATGTCGACGAAGGTCGGACCCGAGATCGGGTTCTGGCCGGTCAGGTTGAGGTGGTCGCTGATCAGCACCGGATCGCCGACCTTCTGCCACTCCGGGCGGGTGCCGCCCGCGGCGTTGGTGAGCACGACCGTCTTCACCCCGGCGGCCAGCGCGGTACGGACGCCGTGCACGACCGGCTGCACGCCACACCCCTCGTACAGGTGGGTACGGCCCAGGAAGACCAGCGCGCGCTTGGTCCCGACCTCGACGACGCGGACCGTACCCGCGTGGCCCGGCACTCCCGGCTCGGCGAACCCGGGCAGCTCGGTCACGGGGATCTCGTCGGCGGGCGCGCCGAGCACGTTGGCCGCAGGCACCCAGCCGGACCCCATGACGAGGGCGACGTCGAAGGAGTCGGCGCTCAGGCGTCGTTTCAGCGTGTCGGCCGCGGATCGGGCCAGCTCGTAGGCGTCATTGCTCACAAGCGCCCAGAGTACCCAGGTCGGACGCGGTGCTCAGTCGCCGAGCGACTTGCACGGACGGGTGCGCAGGTCCTTCACGTAGTCGTCGGGTGCCCCGGCCTTCTCCGCGGCGTCCGCGAGGATGCCGAGGTAGCGGGCCGACGGCAGGCCGCCCTCGTAGTCGTCGAGGACGTAGAGCCAGGCGAGGACGTCGCCGTCGAGGGTGGCGATCCGCACCCGGATCTTCCGATAGACGCCGAGGGCCGCCCCCTCCCACCCGTCGAGCGCCTGCTCGTCGAAGTCCGGGACGTCGTACAGCACGACGAAGACGTGCTCGTCGGCGTCCTCGACCACGGTGGCGAGGGCGCCTTCGAAACCGACGTTCTCGCCGCCGAAGGTCAGCCGCCAGCCCTGGAGCCAGCCGGTCGTGCGCAGGGGCGAGTACGGAGCCCGCTGCGCCATCTGCTCGGGATCCATGTTGGAGGCGTACGCCGCGTACAAGGCCACGGTCGCCCAGCGTACGGCCTCAAAGGAGGCGACGGCGCGTCAACACCGGGAGTGCGGGAGAATGACCCATATGACACGCGTAGCCATCATCGGAGGCGGCCCCGGCGGCTACGAATCCGCCCTGGTCGCGGCACAACTCGGCGCCGACGTCACGCTCGTGGAGCGCGACGGGCCCGGCGGGGCCTGTGTCCTCACCGACTGCGTACCTTCCAAGACGCTCATCGCGACCTCCACGCGCATGGCGGTCCTGTCGGAGTCGGCGTCGCTCGGCGTGCGGTTCTCCGGCGGTGGCGACGGCGAGGTCGGCGGGCCGGAGGTCGATCTTCCGCTCGTCAACAAGCGCGTCAAGGAGCTGGCCTGCGCCCAGTCCTCCGACATCGAGCGGCGGGTCGCGGACGAGGGCGTGCGCATCATCCGCGGCGAGGGCCGCCTCGTCGACCCGCAGATCGTGGCCGTCGGCGACGAGCGGATCCACGCCGACGTCGTGCTGATCGCCACCGGCGCGACGCCGCGGGTACTGCCCGGCGCGGAGCCGGACGGCGAGCGCATCCTGAACTGGCGTCAGCTGTACGAACTGCCCGAGCTGCCCGAGGACCTCATCGTCGTGGGCTCCGGCGTCACCGGTGCCGAGTTCGCCGGCGCTTACCTCGCGCTCGGCTCGCGGGTCACCCTGGTCTCCTCCCGTGACCACGTCCTCCCCAACGAGGACGAGGACGCCGCGCGGGTCCTCGAAGAGGTCTTCCAGCGGCGCGGCATGAACCTCCTGGCCCGCTCGCGGGCGGCCGGAGTGAAGCGCACCGCCGACGGCGTCGAGGTGACGCTCACCGACGGCCGTACGGTGACCGGCTCGCACTGCCTGATGACGGTCGGCATGGAGCCCAACACGCGCGGGCTCGGCCTCGAAGAGGCCGGTGTACGGCTGGACGAGTGCGGGTTCGTGCAGGTCGACAAGGTCTCCCGCACGTCCGCGCCGCACGTGTACGCCGCCGGGGACTGCACCGGCATCATGATGCTCGCCTCGGTCGCCGCCATGCAGGGCCGGATCGCGATGTGGCACGCCCTCGGCGAGGCCGTGCAGCCGCTGAAGCTCGGCTGGGTCGCGGCCAACATCTTCACCGACCCGGAGGTCGCCACGGTCGGCGTGTCCCAGGCGCAGATCGACTCCGGTGAGGTCCCGGCCCGCATCGTGAAGCTGCCCCTGGCGACCAACCCGCGCGCGAAGATGCAGGGCTTCCATGACGGGTTCGTGAAGCTGTTCTGCCGGCCGGCGACCGGCATCGTGCTCGGAGGCGTGATCGTCGCGCCCCGGGCCAGCGAGCTGATCCTCGGGCTGTCGATGGCGGTGCAGCAGCACCTGACCGTCGACCAGATCGCCCACACCTTCGCGGTCTACCCGTCCGTGTCCGGCAGCATCACCGAGGCCGGCCGCCGCCTGATGCAGGAATCGGCCTACTGACCAGTTACGTTCGTTTCCACAGCCTGT
>JBJMIW010000466.1:0-6646 GCA_045806665.1 Actinoallomurus sp. | reverse complement strand
TCTGCTGCATCCCCCCCTCTACTGCATTCCCCCCCCCCCCCCCTTCTTCTGCTGCATCCATGCTGCTCCCTCTACTGCATCCTCCCCCTTCTGCTGCTGCCTCCTTGCGAATCCACAATTGTTTATCATGCCATCCTCTGTCCTCCGTCTATACATTCTGCCCGCCATCTACATTCTGCCCTGCATCTACCTTCGGCCCTGCGCCAATCTTCTGTCTTCCGTAAATATTCTTTGCCCTGCCCCCACCTTTTTGTCCTCCGTATATATATTCTGCCCGCCATCTACCTTCTGCCCGCCATGCACCTTCTGTCCTGCCTCATCTCTACTCTCTAATCGCGAGTCCGACTCGCCATTGTTGCCCCCTTTGCTGTCTGCACTCTGCAGCCTACATCCTGCCCCATCTACTGCATCCTGCTCATCCACAATTGTCTATGACGCCATTCCACCGAAATCCGACCCCCCCCTCCTGACACTTCCAGCTATGCAGCTATACCATACACTAACCTCTTACCACCCCCGAAGTTGACGCTCGTCAACTTGTCCCCCATGCTCTTATGCCTGCTTTCGATATTTATTCTCATACCCTCTCCCTCACCACATTCCTCACCCTCTGTCTTGACTACCTTCCGCTGTCTTGAGCTGTCTTCCGCCGTCTATCTGTCGGAAATCTGCCTCCACAACAACTTATTATTTTGGCATCATCTCATGCCGAAATCATTCATAATAATCTACATCTTTATTCTCCCTATGTCCCTCCTTCTATCTATCATTCCGCCTGATCACATACCTTATATCTTCCGCCCCATCCATCATTCCGCCTTACAAATATCATTTCTGCCATATATCTTTTTGCCCTGTATATATTGTTCCCTCCTCCGAAACTCTCTCTTATATCCTTCGTCCACAATTGTCCATGCCTCTATTTCTGCTGCCTCTCTCTCATATATAGTCTATCTAACCATCCCCCCTCCACACACCCGCCGTACAATCAAATCCCACACCGCGATCCCGTTCGTCATCCCCTCCCCGTACATCCGCCGCGACCGTCCGATCCACCTGATGTACTCTCCGCCCGACCCCGCCTCTACCCCGAACTCCTCCAGCACCATCTGCCGCAGCCGCTCGCTCCTCCCCACCAGCATCAGCACCGGTATAACCTTGTCCCGGTCCGCGCATTCCCCCGTCCTCCATCCCTCACACAGCCGTTGCGGTAACCCACATCTCCAACAGCACCCATAGTTGCAGAACCGGATCTGCCGCCGCCAGCTCACGTACTCCTCCTGTCCAATCACCCGACAATGCCTAAAGAAGTCGTGCTCGGTTAGCCGCCGTCGACGCTCCTCGCACCCCCCTTGGTGCCACTTGACGTAACAGACCGCACACCGCCCCGTCACCGCGTCTAACCATCGACGCATCCCCATTAGCCCTTCCGCCTTATCCCGGACATCCTCTTTCAGTCGATTCGAACCCGCCATCCCCGCCTCGTCATCCTCGCTCTCCTCCTCTTCGTCCTCCTCCTCCTCCTCCTCCTCCTCCTCCTCCTCCTCCTCCTCCTCCTCCTCCTCCTCCTCGTCGTCGTCGCCTTGTCGCCCCCGACACCGGTCACACAGCTCCCCCTGCACCGCCCGACAGTCCCTGCCCTCCCCGTCCATGAACACCCCCAACGCCACCCGCCGACACCCCGTCGTCGCTATAAATTCCTCCATTCCCTCCCGGTTCACGTGCTCTATATCGCTGGCCTCCTCCCTAACCCACCCCCGCCCGCTGCCCATCACCATCACCGACTCCACCGTCTCGCCCGCCCGCCGCCCCCCGCGCCCCGTCTGCTGTACAAACTCTACCAACCCCCACGGCTGCTCCATATGCACCACCGCCACGATGCTCGGAATGTCTATCCCCGTCCCGAGCCCCGTGGTCGCCGTGATCCATCGCGTCCCGCTCCGCCCGGTCGTCCACTGCTCTAACACGTCGTGACGCTGCGTCTCCCGCACGCCACTGTGGTAGTATTCGCACCCCAGCTGCGCTGCCAGCTCCTCGCACGCCGTCTTCGACCGACAGTACACCACCCCTTTCTCCTCCCCCTGCATCCGCTCGTCGATCCGCCGCACCACCCGCACCACTTCCGCCTGTACCGGCCTGGGCCCCCCGCCTCCCCGTACCCGGACCACCCGGTACCGTACGTTCTGCTTCGACGTGCGCGCCCGAATCACCCTCGCGTCCGTCGCTAACGCACACCGCCGGAACCATGCCTCCATCCGCACCGGTAACGTCGCCGTCAACCACACCACGGGACAGTCGTACCGATGGAGCCCCTTCAGCTCCTCGAGCTCGTGCCGGTAGTTGACGTCCGTGATCACCGTATGACATTCGTCCACGAAGATACGATCCAGCTGCTCCCGGGCCCGTAAACGGTCCACGTACTCGACGAACTCCTCCTGACTGGCTTGGTCGGCACTCACCACCACCAACCGCGCCACCCGCGTCCGCTCCTCCTCACCCGCCTCTCCCGCCGCCCGCCATCGGAGACAGTCCACCCCCGCCCGCCATGCTCGGTCGACCAAGTCGTCCATCAACGCCAAAAACGGCACCACCACGATGCTCGTCCCGCCGCCCGCCAGCAACGCCGGCAGCATGAACAACAAGCTCTTCCCGCCCCCTGTCGGCAGTACTACGATCAACGACGACCGTCCCCGCATATCCATGATCTGCGTCATCGCCGTTTCTTGCTCCGCCGTCTTCCACCGCGCCCCTGGTCCCACTAGCCGCTGCAGCCCCTCCTGCATCTCCTCCTCTGTCCACCCCCGCGCTCTCTTCCCTCCTCGCTTATCCTGGCCGTCGTCCCCCCCCGCGCGTTTCCGTTTCCTGGTCCCCGTCTCGGTCCCTCTCTGTTGCCCGGCCACGTCTCCTCTTTCTCTCTCCTGTCTCTCCTGTCTCTCCTGTCTCTCCTGTCTCTCCTGTCTCTCCTGTCTCTCCTGTCTCTCCTGTCTCTCCTGTCTCTCCTGTCTCTCCTGTCTCGCCTGTCTCGCCTGTCTCGCCTGTCTCTCCTGCCTCTCCTGCCTCTCCTGCCTCTCCGGCCTCGCCCCCTGCCTCTCCTCCTCTCCCGCCAAGAAGCGGTGCCACAGCCGGCTGATCTCGCGGTAGTGCGCCACCATCTCCGGCTGCAGCTGCCCCGGGAACCGCCCGTCGACCGCGTAGTGGGTCCGGGCGAGACGGCTGCCGTGCGTCGCCTGGAGGTCCCAGATATACTCCCACTGCCGCCGCTCTTGTCCCTCCCCCGTGATCACGTCCACGTCCTCCCACTCGTCCGCGTCCGCCTGGTCGACCTCCACCCGACGGATGGCCATGTCTTTGATCTTCCGCGCCAGTGCGATCGCCACGTGGCGGTAATCCGACACCATCAGCTCCACCCCGGTGTAGCGCCCCGTCAGCGACGCGAGCTCGTCGGTCAACTGCCCCGTCTCCCACCCGCCTTTCCGCCCGTCCTTCCACAGGTGCGACGTCAACCGCGGGCCCGGCCCCGGGATGCGCGTCCGGTCGTGCAGCATGCCCTCGTACGGCAGGACCCACGCCACGTACGCCACCATCATCTTGCCCACCCGCTCCGGCAGAAATCGCGCCACCTTACGGCCTAACCCGCAGAGCGCCCGACTCTTGTCCCGGTCGGTGACCAACAGCACCTGTCCGTCGAAGACGAAGACGTTCCGCGTCACCTGCTGCGTGTCGCAGTGCTTCATCGTCATCACCTCCGGGCCCCGCCCCGGCTGCCCGCCCCACACGTGCGTCGCCACGAGCAGGAGCCGCTTAAACGCCTTGAGCCGCCGCAAGTACGCCGCCACCTTCTTCATCCGCCACCCCTGGCCGGCCCGCCACAGCGCCCCTCTCCCCCGCTGCGCCAAGAACTCGTGGCCCGGCCGCAGCCACGCGTTCCGCTCGTCCTTGGCGAACGATCGGTCCGGCCCTTCGTACATGAGACTGTCGACGATGCGCCCTAACTCGATCGAGCGCGCCACCTCCTCCCACCGTCCAAACATGACCTCGTCCAACGCGGCCGCGGCCTCATCGACCCCGGCCTGGGCCGCGTTCCGAAACTCCTGTACCGTGAGCCGCTGGCCCAAGTACCGCACCGCCTCGCCGCCTTCCTCCCAGAGCACCTTGGCCATGCCGCCTTCCAGCCGCCGGAACCCTTTCCCGTACGCCATCCAGCGGATCATGGTGCTAAACGGCGTATGCGTCCCGTCCGCCAACCACGTCCGATACTCGTCCTGGAACCGTCCTACCATCTCCACCGTGACCTCCTCCGGGTCCTCCGGCTGTCCTGCGAACACGTGCTCCAACATCAACACCCGCCCGCACCAGACCAGTCCCGCTAACGTGCTCGTGTAGTTTTTCGCCTCCGCCCAGCCGCCGGTTCGGTCGTTGATCCCCAACACGGCCGCGAAGTGGAGCAACGGGTTCACATACACCTTAAACGCCACCTTCTGCTTCAGGAGCGCCACGGAGAAGGCAAACACCGCCTCGTCTAACGCGTCTAACGCGTCTGGCGCGTTCTCCGGCCCGGTTGCCTCCGCCGTCTCTGCGTCCGCGTCCGTGTCCGCGTCCACGTCCACGTCCACGTCCACGTCCACGTCCAGGTCCACGTCCAGTTGATCGATCATATCCTGCAGCCGCTCCCACTGTGCGTCGGTGAACCGCACTCCGTGCTGCGCGCCTGCCTCGTCGCGGCCCAGACGACCTACCCGCACACAGTAGCAGAGGCAGCGCTTCCAGAACTGTCGATACCGATACATCGAATCGGCCTGCTCCTTCAGCCGAAACGGCCGGCCCGCCGGTTTATTCGGGTCGACGCTGTTTAACCACCGCAGCGTCTCGTGCGGCACGAGCGCCAGCCGGCGGCTGCACCATCGAACCACCCGGTCGAAGCTGTCGCCTAACCGCGTCAGCTGCGGGTCCGCCTCTCCCCACGTGATATTCCGCCGCGCCTGACGCTGGGCCGCGCCGGGCGCGGGCGGCCGCGGCATGAGACTCGCTGCATGAATCTCTTGCTTATCTTTCCCGTCGAAGTGCTCTGCCCAGCCCAGCTCCTGCACCCATCTCGACACGTTCTCTACCTCGGCCGGGTTCTCGGCCACGCGGCGCCGTTCCTCCTCTTCCCGCGTGCATACCGCGCCGTACTCGACCAGCATCTCTTTCCATCTCTCGTCCATCTCCTCCTCCTCCTCCTCCTCTTCCTCCTCCTCCTCCTCCTCCTCCTCCTCCGCCGCCTCCTCCTCCGCCTCCTCCTCCGCGTTATCCCTACGCTCCCTCGCGCCGCCGCGACCCGAGCCGCTCTCGGCGTTCTCGGCCACGGTCACCGTCCAGTACCGGGCGCACCGTCCCTGTGAGAACGTCTGGAGCCGGACCCTCTTCCACCCCGCCCCGTCCCGGCCTCTGTCTTGGTCTCCTCTATGCCCTGTCCGCCTTAGGTGTTTCGTGATGTTGTCACGATTGCTCGTCAGAAAATTGCATCTCCCACAGCCGTACCCGTGGCACGGCTTCTCTAGCTCTGGAATCACGGCGCTGCCGTTCGCCGGTAACGCCATCGTATGCGGATCACGCACCGGCCGTTGCGCAATGTAGGCCAACGCCGCCTTTAGCCGGTCGCCTTTCCACTGGTGTACGTTGCGCAGGTGCGTCTCGCTCGCCTTACCCGGTCTTATACCTACTCTGCAGGTCACGCAGATTACGATTCGGTGCGGCTGTAAGTAAAACAGCCCGTCCGGCGGCGCCGTGTCACTGTCTCGGTGGCTGGCCATGGTGAAAAGGGAGAATGATGAGGTAAGTAAGACGCTGTGTGTGTGTGCGTATGTGTGTGTGTATGCGTGTGCATGTAATCTAGATGCTACAGTCTGTCTGAGGAAGCCCTTCGTCTCTCCTATATTTACATACTCTTCGTTCCCGGCGCGTGAGACGCGCGTGACCGCGTCAGAATGCAAAGGGGGCCTCCCCCGTTCCCGTTCCCTCTCCCTCTCCCTCTCCCGCTCCCTCTCCCGCTCCCGTTCCCCAGAGCGCGGGACGGCCGCGCGCACGTGAAACAGGGTCGACGCGTGTCGACGCGTGGTGGCGCGTGTGTGTGGGGGAACCCTGGAGCGCGTCCCGCGGGCCAATCGGCGCGCCGAGTCCATCGTGAAGAATCCCAACGTGAAACGCGTACGCGTTGTATGGGGGCTTGGCGCCGGGTTCAAGATGAACCCCGCTTGATATGGCGCACAGGGTTAGGGTTATTAACCCTATCTTTCAATTTCAGGGTTAGGGTTTAACCCCAACTCTCAGTTCTAGGGTTACAACCCTATCTTTCTATTTTCAGGGTTACAACCCTAACCCTATGTTACAACCCTATTCTTCTTTCAGGGTTACAACCCTATTCATATCAGGGTTACGGTATTAACCCTCATCATGTCAGGGTTAAGTTACATCAATTCATGTTACAACCCTAAGTTACAACCACAACCATAACCCTAACCCTGATTCTTCAAAGTTGTAAGAAATCAGCGTCTCCGACTCTATAGATGCATGTGGTCGAGAAAAATTCTGTCCTCAGACTCGGAGCTATTACCAGCACCAAACCTACCGTGTAACCCCACGAACAATGGCAGATGGTCTAGATTAG
>JBJMIW010000465.1:0-13608 GCA_045806665.1 Actinoallomurus sp. | reverse complement strand
CGGGCCCGGCGGCCGCGCCCACACCGCCGGACGGTCCGGCGCCGGGCGGGACGAGCGGACCGGGTCTGTCCGGCCGGCCGGACAGACCCGATACGTCGGCCACCTCCGGCGGGCCGGATCTCACCGGCGTACCCGGTGGTCGCGGCGGGTCGGGCCTGCCGGGTCCGGCACAGGGTCCCGGACCGGGGCCGGGGCAGGGGCCGGCGCCCGGTGCACCGCAGGGGCCGGGAGAGGGGTCCGGGGCGCCGCCGGGACCGGTGCCGGGGGACGATCCGTCCGCCGACGAGCCGGCCAACGACCCGGGGCCGCCGCCGCCGTTCCCGCCTCCTCCGTCCGGGCCCGACTGGGCGACCGGTCCGCTTGACCGGTACCGCCGCCGCCGCCGCTTTCCGCCGCCGTCCGACGAGTAACCCGGGGCCCGCCGTAAGCTGCTTCAGTACGGCCGGACCGGCATCGGGAGGCGGGCGGGAGGCCGGACGCGGTTGGCCGCCACCCGTGCGAGCACCGCGGGGGCGAACAGCGAGGTCGGCGCGGCCATGAGCCCCAGCACGTGGACCAGGCGCTCGCACACCCTCCGGTCGACGTTGGCGGTGGCGACCACCTCGTCGACGTACGCGTTGATGACGCGGGTCCGCAGTCGTACGGGCGCAGCCTCGGTCTCGGCATAGCGCAGGTCCTCGCCGGTGGCGATCAGCCAGGCGCCCGCGGCGCTGCGGGCGACGCCGCGCTGGAAGCGCCGTTCGGAGTCGGGACGGGAGTCGCGCAGGCAGCGGTCCAGGACCATCGCCGCGACGGCGGCCACGCTCATGCCCTGGCCGTAGATCGGGTTGAACGCGCACGCCGCGTCGCCGGTGACGACGAATCCGCGCGGCCAGGCCGGCAGCCGCTCGTAGTGCCGGCGGTGGTTGGCCGTACGGCGGAAGGCGGCGATCGGCGTGAGCGGTTCAGCGTCGCGAATGGCCTCGTAGAGGACGGGGCTGCGCAGCCCCTGGGCGAACTCCAGGAATGCCGTCTCCTCGGTCGGGCCGTAATCGCGGCCCGCGCCGGACAGGCTGCAGAGCCAGCGGCCGCCCTCCTGAGGGAACAGCCCGCCGGTGCGCCGCGTCGCGGGGGGATCGGCCTGGACGTACAGCGCCTTCCAACCGGGATCGAACCCGGGAGGGATGGCGTAGTACCGGCTGGCGTACCCGAGGAGCGGATCGACACGGGTCTCCCGCGGGGCCGGATAGCCGAGCTCGGCGAGCCACGCCGGGGCCCGCGACCCGCGACCGGTTGCGTCGACGACCAGGTCGGCGTGCAGGTCGCCGTCACCGTCGAGGATCACCCCGGCGACGTTCCCGCCGTGGGGGAGCAGGCCCGTCACCCGGCGGCCGTCGAGGACGTCGACGCGGGCCCGCCCGCCGTCGGGCGGTGCGGTCAGGCGGCTCCGTACGGCCCAGTCGAGGAGCGGGCGGCTGAGGCTCAGCAGCGGCGTCACGTCGAAGCGCTCGCGCCAGCCCGCCGAGGTCAGCCACAGCAGGTCGGCCGGCACGCGGACCTCTTCGGCGCCGGCCGCCCGCAGCGTGTCCTCCAGGCCGGGGAACAGCACCTCGACGATCTCCCTGCCCCGGGTCCAGAGGACGTGGAGATGCCGGGACTGCGGCACCCCCGGACGGAACACCGGCTCGGTGGGGAACCGGTCGCGTTCGATCAGGGTGACCCGCCCGAAATGGGCGGTCAGGACACGGGCGGCGAGCAGGCCGGCCATGCTCCCGCCCACGACCACGGCGTGATCGCGTTTCGTCAGGGGCTCCCGTGGCGGCGGAAGGGAGGGCTTCATCAGGGGCTCCGGTGGCGGGGGGAGGGGAGGTACGCACCCCATCAAAACCCGGATATTGACCATATCTGAAGGGTGCGTCGATACTCGTATAACCGAGCGAGGAGTCGATCATGCCGACCACTACCGGCCACGGTCCGCAGGCGCCATCCCGGACCCGTCATCACCGGATGGTCAAGGACGAACTCACTGAGACACCGCATCCCGCATGGGCCCGGTCCATGGTCGATTCGATTCGATCGGACTGGACATCGGTGCTCGAGGCGAAGATCTTCACCGAGACGATTCATGGGCCGTTCCCCGAAGAGGCGTGGCGACGAATCCTCCTCGATTTCTTCTGCGTCGTCGAGGCGTTCCCGAAGTACATGGGGGTCTATCTCGCCAAGACCACCTTCGGTCAGACCTCGGGCGACCACCTCGCCCGCGACTGGCTGATCGGGAACATCCGGACCGAGGCCCTGCACGCCCAGTGGTACGCCGACTGGGTCGCCGCGCACGGCATCGGCTTCGAGGAGCTGGTGGCGCACCGGCCGTGCCCGGAGGTCGGCGCGCTCTGCGAGTACCTGTGGTCGGTGTGCTATCGCGGCACGCTGGCCGAGGCGTTCGGCGCGGTCAACTACGCGATCGAGGGCACGACGGGGGAGTGGACGCGCCTGGTCCTGCCCGCCTTCCGGGAGAGGTACGGCGACGACGTTCCCGCCCTTCGGTGGCTGACCGAGCACGCGGAGTACGACGACGCGCATCCGCGGGAGGCCTTCGAGCTGATCAAGCTGACCGTCCGCGACGAGGCAGAGCAGGCGAATGTCGAATCGGCCGTCCGCCGGTCGCTTGAATTGTTCCGGAGGGGCTTCGACGCCAGTTACGAGAATCGGGCAAATCAGGTGAACCTAACACCATGAAGCGTCTATAAGGGTAAAAGCGCCCCAAGTCCTGGCGTAGTTCGCTGCTCGGTACGGCAGTGGAGCGCCATTTTTCCGTCTCAGCCCCTCAGCGACGGCCGAAGTCGGCTGCATTCTCCCCATCCTCGATGGGTATCTCCTAGTCGATCATTTTTCCTGTCGGCTGGTCCGTTCGGAAGGGCTGCACATGCACGTCGATGCCATTCGTATGCGATTGGCGCTCAGCGCGGTCACGGGGACCACGCTGGTGATGACCGCAGGCTGCGGTGGCGGTAACCGGGCGGCGGGAGAGAGCGCCGAGAAGGTGAACGCCGCGGCGGCGGCGCGTGTGATGATCACACCGGCCAAGGGCGCCACCGCCGTGCGGCCCGACCGGCCCGTCACCGTACGCTCCGCGGGCGGGAGCCTGGCCGACGTCGTCCTGGAGAGCGGTGGCCGAAGGGTCGCCGGTGATTTCAACCGAGACCGTACGGAATGGCGATCTCGCTGGGGGCTCCCACCGGGCTCGCAGATCAGCGTCCGGGTCGTCGCCCACAATCCCGACGGGCGAACGGCCTCGGCGGTGAGCGGTTTCCGCACCGAGGGATCTCCTTCTAGGGTGTCCGTCTCGCAGGACCCCGTCCTGGAAGAGCGGCGGAAAGAGACGTACGGCGTCGGGCTCCCGATCATCTTGAACTTCGATAAGGCGATCACCGACCGCGCGGCCGTCGAGAGATCGCTCCAGGTGATCGCCGACAAACCGGTCGAGGGAGCGTGGCACTGGTTCGACGAGGGCAAGCAGGTCGTCTACCGGCCAAAGATCTTCTGGCCGGCCCACCAGACGGTGCGGCTCGTCGCCCACCTGACCGGAGTTCCGTTCGGCAATAACACTTACGGCACCAAGGACTTGGTCCGTACGTACCGGATCGGCCGGTCGCAGATCTCCCACCTCGACATCGCGGGGCACCATATGCGCGTCGAATGGGACGGCAAGCCGGTGCGCACGATCCCGATCAGCGCGGGCAACGGCGAGTCCCACGAGTACACCACGACCAGCGGCATCCACCTGAACATGGAGAAGGACGAGGACGTCTGGATGACCTCGCCCGGCCGAGGGCCCGGCGACTCGGGCTACTACCACGAGCTGATCCACTACGCCGTGCGCGTCTCCAACGCCGGTGAGTACCTCCACCAGACGCCGGGCCAGGAGGACTGCCTCGGCAACCGGAACTGCAGCCACGGCTGCATCCGTCAGCCCACGAGCGACGCGATCTGGTACTACAAGCACTCCCAGCCCGGCGACCCGGTGATCGCCACCGGCACGGACCGGCAGGTCGAGCCGGACAACGGCTGGTCGTTCTACCAGATGCCGTGGAAGAAGTGGCTGAAGGGCAGCGCCCTGCACCGCTGAGTCCGGAGGACCTTTCCGTGGGCCGTGCAGCGAGGTCCTGAATCCCCGCTGACGCGCGCGAACCCGCGGTCAGCCGGTGGCGAGCCGCTCGTGGGTCTGCCAGGACGATACGAGCGTGCCGCCGGAGCGCCGGCAGCGGCCGGCGTTCAGCTGGACCCAGTCCTCGGTGCGCTTGGTCGTGGCGCCGAACCGGACGGTCGGCCCGTTGTCGACGGACTGCACGCTGCCGCCCTTGGACGAGATCAGCGCGGTGCTGATGAATCCGCCCGCCGACCCCGTGAGGTGGCCGCGCAGCTGCGCGCAGACCTCCCAGGCGTCCTTCGGCGCCGTGTCGGCCAGGATGAACGCCCCGGAGTAGACGGTCCGGCAGATGGTGCCCTTGAACAGCACCGATCCGGTGCCGGGCAGGCCGTACGTGCGGGTGTACTCCCGGCAGCCCGGCCCCTTCGGGCTCGGAGAGCTCCTCTTCTTGGTGGGGGTCGGGGACGGCGCACGGGACCGGCCTTGCCGCAGGGCGTCGTCCGGGGACGTGCTCGGCGTCGAGGACGACGGCTGCGGCGACGGCGTCTCGGCCGCGGCGACCGTCCTCCCGGGGCTCGCGGCGCTGCCGCCGTCCGGCAAGAGGAACACGGCGAGACCGAGCGCGACCAGGGCCGTCGCGGCGACGGCGCCGACCGCCCAGCGTGCCGTGGAGCGCCGGGACACGGGAACCCCGTTCGTGCGGACCGGCTCGTCCGGCATGGGAGGGGTCGTATCGGCGGGGATGGGCGGCCCTGCGGGACCGAACGCGGACGGGACGGTCAGGGCGTCGACGGGCTCCTGTCCGAGCAGTGCGGCCTGGGCCTGCTGGGCGGTCGGCCGGCGAGCCGGGTCCTTGGCCAGGCACGCGGCGACGACGGACCGCAGGGGTTCCGGCAGGGGGTCGACGTCCGGCTCGGAGCGCACGATGCGCTCCATGACCGCGGGCACCGACTCGTTGCCGAACGGCGGACGCCCCGTCGCGGCGAACAGGATCGTGCCGCCCCAGGCGAACATGTCGACCGGCGGGCCGATCTCGCCGCCCGCGACCTGCTCCGGTGCCATGTACGCGGGCGTCCCGAGGCTGTTCGTCTCGTTCCTCCGGGCGGCGCCGAGGGCGCGGGCGATGCCGAAGTCGATGACCCGCGGCCCGTCCGGCCCGAGGAGGACGTTCTGGGGGTTGAAATCCCGATGGACGATCCCGGCCTTGTGGATCGCGGCCAGGGCCGTGAGCGTGCTGATCGCCAGGCGTTCGAGCGCACCGCCCGACCGCGGGCCCTCGGTGAGGATCTGGGAGCGCAGCGACCGTCCCTCGACGTACTCGCTGACGATGTACGGCTGGTCGCCGGCGAGGTCGGCGTCGAGGACCTGTGCGGTGCAGAACCGCGCGACCTTCTTGGCGGCGTCGAGCTCCCGGACGAATCGGTCGCGCGCGTCCGGGTGGGCCGCCATGCGGGCGTGCAGCAGCTTGATCGCCACGTGCGTGCCGGAGTCCTCCCGGCCGAGGTAGACCACCCCCTGGGTGCCCTCGCCGAGGCGCCCCACCAGCCGGTAGGCCCCGAGCCGGGCCGGATCGCCCGGTCGCAGCGGATGACCCTCGGGCATCTGGTCGTCCTCCCGGTCTTACCGTCGGTCACGCGAGAGGTAACCATAGCGCCGGTCGCCTCGACCGACACGCCGAGCGACTCAGCTGGTCGCGCGGCCCAGGGAGTACTGGAACAGATGCTCCTGCTGGATCGAGCCGTCGTCCCGCTGCATCGTGGCGAAGTTCGCGACGAAGATCTCGTGGGCGGCCTCAACCCCCATCACGTCGATCGCCCGTGAGATGTTCGGCGAGGCCGTCATGGACTCCCACGCGGTGTCCAGGGAGGCGAAGTCGTGCCGGTGGGTGACCTCCGCGCTGGCGAAGACGTCCAGGCCCGCCTCGACCATGACCTCCCGCAGCCGGTACAGGTCGTGCACGGGCGGCCCGTCCGTGGGCGGGTTGGGCACCCGGCCCCGTACGGCGCTGACGAACGCGCTCGCCTCGCGGCCGGACCAGTTGTGCCACAGGCCGATGGCGACGATGCCGCCCGGACGGGTGATCCGGGCCAGCTCGGACACCGCCGCCGCGGGGGACGCGGCGTACTGGATGGCGTCGAACGCCATCACCTGGTCGAAGCACCCGCGGTCGTAGGGCAGCTCGGTGGTCTCGGCGGCACGCAGATCGGCGTCGGGCAGGCGGTCACGCGCGTACGACAGCAGGTCCGGCGACGGGTCGATCCCGGCGAGTTCCGCGCCGGTGAACGCGGCGAGGGAGAGTGCGGTGCCCGTTCCGCAACCGACGTGCAGCAGGCGTGTTCCGGGCTGGGGGGCCAGCGCCGCGAGGGTCGCGGCGTACAGGGGACGGACCTGCTCCTCCCGTATACGGGAACAGCGGGTGCCGCCGTGCGGATGGACCTGCACGGTCCTCATCTCGCATCCTCCGTGTCGACTACCGATGACCCCATGATCACGAGCCGGCTGATCGGCTGCATCTGCATAATTGCTTACTTTTCAAATACATGTAGAGGTTATGTACTACATACTCGCCATGTGACAAGGCGGGTTTCGTGTCCCACGATCATCGGCCGTGCCGCCGAGCTCGACCGACTCGACGCCGCCCTGACCCAGGCGCACGGCGGTTCGTCCGTCCTGCTCTTCGTCTCAGGGGACGCCGGGATCGGCAAGTCCCGGCTGGTCGCGACGTTCACCGACCGCGCCAGACGGCGCGACGCCCTCGTCTTCACCGGGGGCTGCCTCGACCTGGCCGAGGGCGCCGCGCCGTACGCGCCGTTCGTCGCCGCGCTCCGGCCGCTCGCCGACGAGCTTACGGCGGACGAGCTGGCCCACGTCCTCGGCGAGGCGCCGCGTGAGCTCGGTGCCCTGCTGCCCGAGCTCTGCGGGCGGCCGCCGGCCCGACGGGACGGCGCCGAGCGCGGCCGGCTCTACGAACTCGCCCTCGGGCTGTTCCAGCGGATGGCCGCGCTGCGCCCGGCCGTCCTCGTCCTGGAGGACCTGCACTGGATCGACCCGGCCTCCGCCGACCTGCTGGCGCTGCTCGGCGCGAACCTGCGCCGCGCCGGCCTGGTCGTCGTCGGGACCTACCGCAGCGACGAGGTGGTGCGCGGCCACCCGCTGCACAGCACCGTGCTCGAGCTGGAGCGCTCAGGACGGGCCGAGCGGATCGAGCTCAGCGGCCTGACCCGGGACGAGGTGGCCGCCCAGGTGACCGGCATCGTGGGCACCCGCCCCGCGGCGCGCCAGGTCGGCTCCTTGTTCGCCCGGTCGGAGGGCAATCCGTTCTTCGTCGAGGAGCTGGTGGCGGCAGGACCGACCCCGAGGCAACTGCCCGCCAGCCTCCGTGAGGTGCTGCTGACCCGCGTCGAACGTCTCGGCCCGGAGACCCGGCGGGCCCTGCGTGCCGTCGCCACCATCGGCCGGGTCAGCGACGAGGAACTGATCGCCGCGGTGACCGGGCTGTCCCCGGAGGCGCTGGAAGACGCGCTGCACGAGGCGGTCGCCCATCGGCTCCTCGTCGTCACGGACGACGGATACGACGTACGGCACGCGCTGCTGCGCGAGGCGCTGCACACCGAGCTGCTGCCGGGCGAGCGCCGTCGGCTGCACGTCGCCGTCGCGACGGCGCTGGAGAGGAAGGGCCCGTCCGCCGAGCTCGCCCGCCACTGGCACGCCGCGGGCGACGCGGCGCGGGCGCTCACCGGTTTCGTCGCCGCCACCGCGGCCGCGCAGGCAACGTACGCCTGGGCCATCGCGCTCGCCCACTACGAGCGGGCGATCCGGCTGTGGCCGGAGGTTCCGGACGCCGAGGCCCGCGCCGGGATGGTCCACGTCGAGCTGCTGCGCCGCGCCGCCGAGGTCGCGACGGCGGCAGGGGAGATCGACCGGGCCGCCCGCCTCGCCGAGGAGGCGATGGGCGAGGTTGACGAGGACGGGGCACCGGCCTGCGCGGCGAGGCTCTGGACCATCATGGGCCGGATCCGCTGGGTGGCCGGGGACATGGCGGCCGCGTGCGCGGCGTACGACAAGGCGATCGCGCTGATGCCCGCCGAGGCGTCGGCCCGCGAACGCGCCCGGGTCCGCGGTCTGAAGGGGCACGCACTGATGATCCAGTGCCACTTCCGCGAGTCCGTGGCGTCCTGCCGCGAGGCCATCGAGGCGGCGTCCGCCGTGGGCGCCCGCGACATCGAAGGGCACGCCCGCAACACGATGGGCGTCAGCCTCGCCATGCTCGGCGAGATGACCACCGGCCTGGCCGAGTTGGCCGAGGCCCTGCGCAGCGCCAAGGAGCGCGACGACGCCTGGGAGCTCGGCCGCGCCTATGTCAATTACACCGAAGCGCTGCTGTGGGCGGGGGACTGGACAAAGGCCGCGGAGCTGGGCATGGAGGGCGTCGGCATCTGCCGACGTCTCGGGTACGGCCGGACGACCTGTCTGTGCGCGGCCGGCAACACGCTGGCCGCGCTGATCCGGCTGGGCCGCTGGTCCGACGCGGATCGTCTCGCCGACGAGGTCATGGACATCGACGCGCCGCCGTGGCAGCGCTGGGGTGTCACCCTCGCCATGGCCGAGCTGCAGCTCCGCCGGGGCGACCCCGAGGGCGCACGGCATCACCTCGCCACGCTCGCCGAGATCGTCGGCCGGACCGACGGCCTGGACCTGGCCAGCGCCTACCACGCCTGCCGCGCCCGGCTGGCCATCATCACTCAGGACCCGCAGGCCGCGCGGAAGCACGTACGGGCCGGGCTCGACGTCATCCAGGGCAGCGAGTTCACCAGGATCGGCCCGGAGCTGTACGCGGCCGGGATCCGCGTCGAGGCGGAGCTGTGTGGCGATCCGATGCCGCTGCTGGAGGAGTGCCGGGAGTTGCTGGCGGGGATGCCCGCCATGCCCGAGTCGGAGGCGTACGGCCTGCAGGCCGAGGCCGAGGCGACCCGGCTGACGGACCCGGATCCGGCCGCCTGGCGCTCGATCGCCGCGGTCTGGGAAGGCCTCGGCGAGACCTACTGGGCGGCGTACTGCCGGCTCCGGGAGGCCGAGGCGACCCTGGCGGCCCGCGGCCCACGGGATACGGCGGTCGAGGCGCTGCGCGCCGCGCGGGACACCGCGGACGCCCTCGGCGCCGACGCCCTGCGGCCGGAGATCGAGACCCTCGCCCGCCGGGCGCGGCTGGACCTCGTCCCGGCGGAGGAGGAGCCCGTCCCCGGGCTGACCGCGCGGGAGGCCGAGGTGCTCGCGCTGCTCAGCAGCGGGCGGACCAACCGGCAGATCGCCGAAACGCTCTTCATCAGCGAACGTACCGTCGGCGTCCACGTATCGCGGATCCTGCACAAGCTCGGTGTGCCGAACCGGGGGGCCGCCGCGCACCTGTTCCGGGCGTCCGGCTGAGTCCTCAGCCGTTCAGAGCCTGGGAGTGAAGGAGCCGCCGCGCAGGCCGGTGTCGACGAGTTCGACCGCCCGGGCGACGGCCGCCAGGCGGGTGCCCTCGCGGCGGTAGATCTCCAGCACCGCCTCGAGGCCGTGGGCGGGGACCGTGTCCGACAGCTCGGCGCGAGCGGTGCGGAACCCCTCCCTGGCGGCCTCCAGGTCCGCGGAGACGTGGTGACGGGCCATGCGCGACAGCACGGTGGGATAGCGCCGGAGCACGCCGTACCGTCGGTATTCGGGTGGCACGAGGTCGAAAAGCCAGGCCACCGCCGTGTCCTCGAACCTCTCGGTGCCCGGCGGATGCACTCCCGAAGGCCAGCCGGGCGGCACGTACGCGGTCACGTCGTCAGAATAAGGTCAACTCGAATATCTGTTCGAGTAAAGGTAGGGGAAGTGTAACCTCGCCTACTCCTTACTCCTCGTCCTCCGGCTCACGGCGCTTCGTGATCCGGATCATCCCGGAGTCCAGGTCGTCCCGGCCCGGCGTGCTGTGCGTGTGCAACTCGTGGCGGCGGGTCTTCTCCTTCTCCTGCTCCTCGAGCTGGATCTGCTTCCCGGCCCCACCGAACGCGGCCTGCAGGTCCGCGAACATGCCCGGCCCGAACCCGGCACCGGACGAGGAGTCGCCACGGATCGCCGACATCAAGCCGCCACCGCTGCCGCTGCCGTCCTTCGGCCAGTCGATCACTTCCGGCTCGGTCGCAACGGCGGGACGCTTACGCGGACGCCTGCGGCGCCGTCGAAACGGTGATTTCACGCAACCTCCAACGATCGGCCGAGTGCCATGATTCCGCACCGGCGCCCCGCCGATGGTATGCGCGATTCCGGTGATCTTGGTATGCGCGGTTTCGGCGATCTCCGGACGGTACGCTGCGGAGGGTGTCCACCACACTGGCCGACATCATCGCGGTCCTGGAAGATCGCTACGACCCCGCCTGGGCGGAGTCCTGGGACGCCGTCGGCCTCGTCTGCGGTGACCCGGAGGCCGTCGTCCGCCGTGTCCTGTTCGCCGTCGACCCGGTGGGCGACGTGATCGACGAGGCCCTCGACTGGCACGCCGACCTCATCGTCACCCACCACCCGCTTCTGCTGCGGCCCGTGCACGGGGTCCCCGCGACCACGCCGAAGGGCCGCGTCGTGCACCGGCTGATCACCGCGGGCACCGCCCTCTACACCGCGCACACCAACGCCGACGTCGCCGACCCGGGCGTCTCCGACGCGCTCGCCCGTGCGGTGGGGCTGACCGGGCCCCTGCGGCCGCTCAGCCCGTCCGCCGACGACCCGCGCCGGGGTCTCGGACGCGTCGGTGAGCTGCCCACGCCGGTCACGCTGCGCGACTACGCGGACGCCGCGGCGAAGGGCCTGCCCGCCACCGCCGCCGGCCTCCGCGTCGCCGGCGACCCGGAGATGCCGGTCCGTACGGTCGCGGTGTGCGGGGGCGCCGGCGACTCGCTCCTGGGCGCGGCCCGCGCCGCGGGAGCCGACGTCTACCTCACCGCCGACCTGCGTCACCATCCCGCGTCGGAGTTCCGCGAAGATGGAAGTACGGCGCTGGTCGACGCTGCGCACTGGGCGACGGAATGGCCGTGGCTCGGCGACGCGGCCGGTCTGGTGCGCCAGACTGGCGTGGAGACCCGGATCTCCACCGTCGTGACCGACGCGTGGACCTTTCGATCCCTTGAAGGAAATACGTGAAAGCAGCACCTGAAGCCCAGATGCGTCTCCTCGACCTGCAGGAGCTGGACGCCCGGCTGGATCGGCTGGCCCACCGGAGGCGCACCCTGCCGGAGCTCGCGGACATCGCCACGAGCGAGGAACGCCTCGGCGGGGTCGCCGACGCGCTCGTCGCCGCGCAGACCGAGATCAGCGACATCGACCGGGAGCAGAAGAAGGCCGAGCAGGACGTCGACCAGGTACGCGCCCGCGCCGATCGCGACCAGAAGCGGCTCGACTCCGGACAGGTCTCGTCGGCCCGCGACCTGGAGAACCTCCAGTCCGAGATCGTGTCCCTGCAGAAGCGGCAGTCCGACCTCGAGGAGATCGTGCTCGAGGTGATGGAGCGCCGCGAGGAGGCCGAGAACCGCCTGCATACGGTCGAGGCGGGCAAGGAGGCGGCCGAGAAGGAGCTGGCCGAACTGTCCGAACGCCGCGACGCCGCGTACAGCGAGATCGACGGTCAGGCCGAGCTGACCCGTACGGCGCGGGTCGGTGTCGCCGGGGACATCCCCGACGACCTGCTCAAGCTGTACGAGAAGCTGCGCGAACAGCACCGGGGCGTCGCCGCCGCGGCCCTGCTGCGCGGTCAGTGCCAGGGATGTCACCTGCAGCTCAACACGGTCGAGCTGAACGCCATCCGCGCGGCCGCCAAGGACGACGTCATCCGCTGCGAGGAGTGCCGTCGGATCCTCGTCCGCACCCCGGAATCCGGCCTGTGAAGCTGATCGTCGAGGCCGACGGCGGGTCCCGCGGCAATCCCGGCCCGGCCGGGTACGGCGCGGTGGTCCGCGACGCCCTCACGGGTCAGGTCCTCGCCGAGCGGGCCGAGTCGATCGGCGTGGCCACCAACAACGTGGCCGAGTACCGCGGCCTGATCGCCGGCCTGGAGGCCGCGGCCGAACTCGCGCCCGACGCGGACGTCGAGGTCCGGATGGACTCCAAACTCGTCGTCGAGCAGATGTCCGGCCGCTGGAAGATCAAGCATCCGGACATGAAGCCCCTGGCCCTGCAGGCACAGCGGCTCGCCTCACGGTTCCGGTCGGTCCGCTACACGTGGATCCCACGAGAGCGCAACAAGCACGCCGACCGGCTCGCCAACGAGGCCATGGACGCCGCCGCCGAGGGCCGTACGTGGGAGCCGTCCGGTCTTGAGGAGGACGGCGAGCCGAATCCGCCCGCCGCCACCACCGGATGGGCGCCGCCGACCGCCGAGCCGACGACGACCCTGCTCCTCCGGCACGGCGAGACGCCGTACTCCGGGGAGCGGCGGTTCGCCGGCATCGGCGACATCCCGCTGACCGACACCGGCCTGGTCCAGGCCCGCGCGGCGGGGGAGGCCCTCGCCGGCCGCGGCATCGACGCGATCGTCACCTCGCCGCTGAAGCGGACGCGACAGACCGCCCAGGAGATCGCCCAGGCACTCGACGTGGAGGTCCGCGTCGAGGACGACCTGCGCGAGACCGACTTCGGCGACTGGGAGGGCTACACCTTCGCCGAGGTGCGCGAGCGCTGGCCCGCCGAACTGGACGCCTGGCTCGTCGACCCGTCCGCCGCGCCGCCGTACGGCGAGAGCTTCGCGGCCACCCTCAAGCGCGTCAGCACGGCCCGCGACAAGCTCCTGGTCCGCTTCCGCAAGCAGACGATCCTCGTCGTGTCGCACGTGACGCCGATCAAGATGCTCGTACGCCTGGCGCTCGAGGCCCCGCACTCCGCGCTGTACCGGATGCACCTGGACGTCGGGTCGCTGTCGGTCGTCGACTGGTACGCCGACGGCCCGGCCGTCGTGCGCTCCCTCAACGACACCCACCATCTCCGCCAGGCCGCCGAACCGGGCCTACGGTAAAATACGCGTGACGGACGAGTCGGCCGGACGGTCGCGTCGGAGTTCTGCTCCGACGAGGAAGGTCCGGGCTCCACCGGGCAGGGTGGTCGGTAACGCCGACCCGGGGTGACCCGCGGGAAAGTGCCACAGAAAGCAGACCGCCTCCGGCACGCCGGAGGTAAGGGTGAAACGGTGGTGTAAGAGACCACCAGCGCCCCAGGTGACTGGGGCGGCTCGGCAAACCCCACCCGGAGCAAGGTCAAGAAGGGCCCGCCTCACGGCGGGCCCGCGCAGGCGTTCGAGGACGGCCCGTCCGAGCCTGCGGGTAGACCGCTCGAGGCCGCCGGCAACGGCGGCCCTAGATGGATGACCGTCGCTCCGCGCGAGCGGAGGCACAGAACCCGGCCTACAGGCCGACTCGTCCGTCATCCCTGCCCCGACCGGGGCATCCTTCCTGATCCCTGGGCGCTGTTCCGGTGCT
>JBJMIW010000464.1:0-5394 GCA_045806665.1 Actinoallomurus sp. | reverse complement strand
GTTGCTCAGGAACAGCGCCCCGACGACCGGGCTGCCCGTCCAGGTGGCCGCGGTCGGCCGGCTGGACGCCACGCCCATCTTGCCGCTTGGAGGCGCCGTGGTGGGACGGGCGTCGAGCGGGGTGGCCGCGGCCATGCGCTTGGGCGTCCAGTAGGCCAGCGTGGCAGGATCGGCGAGACCGTAGGGATCGTCCGCCTGGATGCTGACCGGAGTACCGTGCCCACCAGCGGGTCTGGCCACGGCCGGTCCCGCGAGACCGACCACGGTTGCAGGAATCAGGACAATCGGGAGGATTTTCGTCGGCCGCACCAGCTACCCCGTCTTTGATACGCATTAACTCCAGCAGAGCAAATCACTAGCGTAGCCCTAACGTTTCCGCGATTGATCAACGTATGCAGTTAGCTTGCATGTCCCGTAGTCGACCTGGCCGAGACCGGACATGGGTGTGAGAGCCCGCGAGGCTCCGAGGAGGAAGCAGTGCGACCAGCGCGTAAGGCCGTCACGGCCGCCGTCACGGCCGTCGTGGCCACCGGTCTGGGCGCCGCGCCCGCCGCCGCGGACGGCATCTCGATATCGCCGCACTCACCGCGTCCCGGGCAGCGGATCCACATCTCCGTGCCCGGCTGCAGCGTCGGGCCGACGCCCCACATCGCCAAGTCGGCGGCGTTCGCCCATGACGTCACGCTGTACGGCAAGGCCGACACCGGCGAGGGCGACCCGAAGCTCAAGAAGAACCTGCGGCCCGGCCCGTACGCCATCGTCGCGTCCTGCGGAGACGGCAGTACGGTCCGCGGCGAGGTAGTCGTGGTGGCCAAGGACGGGAAGCCCGGGCCGACCGGTATGCCGTCGTCGGTACTGCCGCCGAAGAGCACGTCCCCGCGGCCGCCCGCGAGCCTCAGCGCCACGCCTGCGGCCTCGCAGAGCCACAGCGGGTCCAAGACGCTGCTCCTGGCGATCGGCGGGGCCATAGCGGCGCTGCTGGTGCTCGGCGGCGCCGGCCTGCTGGTCGTACGCCGCCGGAACCACTAGCTGGTGCGCGTCAGGACGAAGTCGCAGAGGGCGAGGAAGGCCGCCCGCGCGGGCACGTCGGGCAGGGTCAGCAGCTCGGCCCGGGCCTCGTCGACCCACCGGCGCAGGTCGGCGCGGGCGCCCTCCATCGCCGGGTGCGCGCGCAGCAGGCCGAGCGCCTCGGCGTGCCGCGTGTCGTCGGTGAGGTCGGAGTCGAGGAGCTCGCACAGGCGGGTGTCCTCGTCCGCGGCCGAGCGCAGCACGTGCAGGACCGGCAGCGTACGGACGCCCTCGCGCAGGTCGGTGCCCGGCGTCTTGCCGGACTCATCCGACTCCGAGGCGATGTCGAGGATGTCGTCGGACAGCTGGAACGCGACGCCGATCTTCTCGCAGGCCGACGTGAGCGTCTCCACGACCTCGGGCGCGGCACCTGCGAGCAGCGCGCCGAGGCGGCCGGACGCGGCGATCAGCGACCCGGTCTTTCCCTCGACCACCTCGATGTAGTGCTCCAGCGGGTCGGCACCGTCTGCGGGACCAACGGTCTCCTGGATCTGGCCCTGCACCAGGCGCGCGAACGTCCGGGCCTGGATCCGGACCGCCTCCGGACCGAGGTCGGCCAGCAGGTCCGACGCGCGGGCGAACAGGTAGTCGCCGGTGAGGATGGCGATCGTGTTGTTCCACCGGGAGTTGGCCGAGACCTGCCCGCGGCGCATCACGGCCTCGTCCATCACGTCGTCGTGGTAGAGCGTCGCCAGGTGGGTGAGCTCGACCACCACCGCACCCGGGACGACCCCCGGCGCGGCCGGGTCGCCGAACTGCGCGGCGAGCAGCACCAGCATCGGCCGGAACCGCTTGCCGCCCGCGTCGGTGAGGTGCCGCGAGGCGTCGGTGATGAGCGCGTAGTCGCTCCGCACCGCGTCCCGCAGCGCCTCCTCGACCTCGGCCAGTCTCTCCTGGACGTCTGCTGCGAGTGTGTCATCGACGGCCGGAAGGCCCAGAAGGGCACTACTCACAGACTTCTCCCCAGTTTCAGCGGACGAACAGCTGATTTGCGGCCGACTGCGCCAGATGCAGCGCCGGGCCGGGAATCACACCGAGGACCAGGGTAACGAACGCACCAACGGCGACCGCCGCCGCGGTCGTCGGGCTGAACGCCACGGTCGGGCCGTCCGCCAGCGGCTCGCTGAAGAACATCAGCACGATGACGCGGACGTAGAAGAACGCGGCGATCGCCGAGGACACCACACCGACGATCACGAGCGGCAGCGCGCCACCAGCGACCGCGGCCTGGAAGACCGCGAACTTTCCGGTGAACCCGCTGGTCAGCGGGATACCCGCGAAGGCCAGCAGGAAGAACGCGAACGTTCCGGCGACGAGCGGCTGGCGCTTGCCCAGCCCCGCCCAGCGGGACAGATGCCCGGCCTCGCCTCCGGCGTCCCGGACCATCGTGATGACCGCGAACGCGCCGACGGTCGTGAAGCCGTACGCCGCCAGGTAGAACAGCGTGCTGGACAGGCCCGCCTTGCTGGTCGCGATGACGCCGGTGAGCAGGAAACCGCCGTGCGCGATCGAGGAGTAGGCCAGCATGCGCTTCACGTCGGTCTGCGTGATCGCGACGATCGCGCCGACCAGCATGGTCAGGATCGCGACGCCCCACATCATCGGGCGCCAGTCCCAGCGCAGCGTCTCCAGGCCCACGTAGAAGACCCGCAGGACACCGCCGACCGCGGCGACCACGGTGCAGGAGGCCATCAGCGCGGTGATCGCCGTCGGGGCGCCCTGGTACACGTCCGGCTTCCACGCCTGGAACGGCGCGGCACCGACCTTGAACAGCAGGCCGACCGCGAGCAGTGCGACGCCCGCGAGCAGCAGCGGCTCGGCGCCGCTCTGCTTGCTGATCGCCGCCGCGATGTCCGACAGCCGGACCGAGCCGGCGAAGCCGTACAGCAGCGCGGTGCCGTAGAGGAAGAACGCCGAGGAGAACGAGCCGAGCAGGAAGTACTTGACCGCGGCCTCCTGCGAGAGCAGGCGGCGGCGCCGCGCCAGACCGCACAGGAGGTACAGCGGCAGCGACATGACTTCCAGGGCGACGAACATCGTCAGCAGGTCGTTGGCCGCCGGGAAGATCAGCATCCCGCCGACCGCGAACAACACGAGCGGGAAGACCTCGGTCTGGACGAGGCCCGCGACGAGGCTCTCGCGCTCCTCGGAGCTACCGGGCACGGTGGAGGCCTGCGCGGTGAACGGGCTGTCCTCGTGGGTCCGCTCGGCGATCAGCAGCATGGACATCAGGGCGAGGACGAGGATCGTGCCCTGGATGAACAGGGTCGGCCCGTCGACGCCGACAGCGCCCATCGCCGCGACGTGGTGCGGCTGGTCGCCCAGGCCGAGCGCGATCGTCCAGGCGAACGCCGCGACCAGGCCGACCGCCGAGACCAGCACCTGCAGCCCGTACCGCTGGCTGCGGGGCGCGAGGGCCTCGACGAGCACGCCGACGGCCGCCGCCCCGAGCACGATCAGGATCGGGGCGAGCCGCCCGTATTCGAGGTGAGGAGCTGGAATGTCCCCTGCCGCGACGACCACGGGTGTCACTGGTGGCTTCCCTTCTCGGCGATCGTCGGCTTCGGGTCCTGCTGGTGGACCTGGACGAGCGTCTGCTTGACCGACGGGTTGATGACGTCCAGCACCGGCTTCGGGTAGAAGCCGAGCGCGACGATGATCGCGATGATCGGCGCCACGACGACCAGCTCGCGCTTGGACAGGTCGCTCATGCCCTTGACCGCCTCGGCGGTCGGGCCGTTCATCGTCCGCTGGTACATCCACAGGATGTAGATCGTGGCGAGAATGATGCCGACCGTCGCGATGACCGCGGGCACCTTGTAGCGGGTGAACGTGCCGACCAGGACCATGAACTCCGAGACGAAGCTCGACAGACCCGGCAGCGACAGGCCGGACAGGCCCGTGACGAGGAAGGTGCCGGCCAGCAGCGGCGCGACCTTCTGCACGCCGCCGTACGCGTCGATCCGCGCCGACCCACGACGGGCGATCATGAACCCGGCGAGCAGGAACAGCGCACCGGTCGAGAACCCGTGGTTAACCATGTACAGCGTCGCGCCGCTCTGCCCCTGCGAGGTCATCGCGAAGATGCCCAGCGTGATGAAGCCGAAGTGGGAGATCGACGTGTAGGCGATCAGGCGCTTGATGTCGACCTGGCCGATCGCGAGGACCGCGCCGTACACGATGCCGATCACCGACAGGGCGATCACGACCGGCGTGGCCCACTTCGACGCGCCGGGGAACAGCTCCAGGCAAAACCGCAGCATCCCGTACGTGCCGACCTTGTCGAGCACGCCGACGAGCAGCACCGCGGCGCCGGCGGGCGCCTGGCCCGCGGCGTCCGGGAGCCAGGTGTGGAACGGCACCAGCGGCGCCTTGATCGCGAAGGCGATGAAGAAGCCGAGGAACAGCCACTTGGCCGTGGTCGGCGCGATGTGCAGGGTGCGCAGCCCGTCGAACAGGAACGTGCCGTGGCCCGCGTTGGCGGAGACGACGTACAGGCCGATCACCGCGGCGAGCATCAGCAGGCCGCCGAACAGCGAGTACAGCAGGAACTTCACCGCGGCGTACGAGCGCTGCGGCCCGCCGTAGGACCCGATGATGAAGTACACCGGGATCAGCATCGCCTCGAAGAAGACGTAGAAGAGGAAGATGTCGGTCGCCGCGAAGACGCCGACCATCATCGCCTCGAGGCTGAGCAGCAACGCGAAGTAGGTCTTCACCGACCGTTTCGGGGGCGCGTCGACGCCGCCCGAGCGCTCCGCGTCGTTCCAGGAGGCCAGCACGACCAGCGGCACGAGGATCGTCGACAGCAGGATCAGCACGAGCGCGACGCCGTCGGCGCCCACCGAGTAGTGCACGCCGAACTGCTTGATCCACCAGTACTTCTCGGTGAACTGGAAGCGCGGCCCGTCCGTCTTGAACTGCACCGCCATGACGATCGACAGCACCGCGACGATGAGCGTGACGACGAGAGCGGCCTGCTTGGCCAGCACGTCGCGGCCCTTGGGCAGCAGCGCGACCAGCAGCGCCCCGATGGCGGGAATCGCGATGAGGGCAGTCAGCATGATGCGACCTTCCAGGGCGGCAGGGAAGTCGTGGCGACCACTAGATCCTCACCAGGAGCAGGGCGCCGACGACCAGCGCCGCGCCGATGAACATTGACAAGGCGTACGAGCGGACGAAGCCGGTCTGGACGCGCCGCACCCTCCCGGAGGTCCCCCCGATGAACGCGGCGAGGCCGTTGACGAGGCCGTCGACGCCGCGGTTGTCGAAGTAGACGGTGAGGCGGGTCAGCCACTGGCCGGGCCGCATGAACAGCGACTCGTT
>JBJMIW010000463.1:0-6103 GCA_045806665.1 Actinoallomurus sp. | reverse complement strand
GACCTCGCGCGAGACGATGCCGTGGCTCAGGTCCGGGTGGCCTTCCGGCAGTCCGAACCGCTCACCGGGCGTAAGGAACTCCGTGGCCTCATCGTCGGCTCGGGGTCGCGCCACGGTTGCGGACTGCCAGGAACCCTCCCGCGCCCACAGCCCCGCCGATCGCTGCGGGGACCACCACGCGAAGGAGGCGCCGGGGGAGAGGCGGAGCGGGTTTCACGCCGACGAGTCCCCGCTCGGGCCTGTCCGCCGGACGCTTGCCGGGGTGACTGTCACCGGCGAGTTTCATGACCTGGCCGACATGAAAGGCGCGACGTCCGGTGTGGGCGTCTTTGATCTGGCTCTTGCAGGAGAACCCATTGGCGACGACCAGGGTCCGCGGGGCGGCGTCGCGCACGGAAGGCAGTACGGCCTGCTCTCCGCAGGCCAGAGAAATGTCATATTTGCCTTCCTCAAAGCCCCATGAGCCGGCGAGCCCGCAGCAGCCTCCCTCGACCTCGTGAACCTGCACGCCCATTCGGGCGAGCAGCCGTCTGTCGGGCTGCATGCCACCGGTGGCCTTTTGATGACAGTGGCCCCACAGCAGTGCCTGCCCCGCAAGCGTTGGCGGCTGGATGTCGAAGGCTTGGAAGAACTCTGCGAAGTGGTAGGCGTTGCTGGCCAGCCGCCTGGCGTCGTCATCGTGCGGCAGCATTTTGGTGAGTTCGTCCTTGAAGACGGCGAGGCAGCTGGGTTCCATCCCGACGACGGGAGTGCCGGCGCGGATGTGCTCACGGAGCGTGTCCAGGACGTCGTGCAGGTAGCGTTCGGCGACGTCCAGGAAGCCGTAGTCATAGAGCGGCCGACCACAGCACACGTGGCCTTCCGGCATGATGACCTGCCAGCCCGCGGCCTCGATGGCCTCGACGCAGGCGACGCCAACGTCGGTGTGGAAATGGTTGTTGAACGTATCCGGGAAGAGCACCACAGGGCGGCCGTACGGGTTGGCGGTGCCGCCCCGCTCCTGGAACCACTGCTGCAGGGTCATCGGGGCGAACCATGGGGCGGGCCGACGCCGGTCGACCCCACCGGCCCACTTGGTCAGCCGAGCCAGGCCGGGCGCATGCAGGAATACATTGGCGATCTCGGGGATCCGGGCGCCGAGGCGGCAGGCCTGGTCGATGAACCCCATGGCGTAGGCGTACCGTGGCCGCCACCGGCGCAGCGAGCGATAGTGGTGGTAGAGGAACTCGGACTTGTATGTCGGCATGTCCACGTTCACGGGGCAGTCATTGGTGCAGCCCTTACAGGCGAGACACAGGTCCAGGGCGTCATAGACCTCTTGCGACCGCCAGCCGTCGGTGACCACGTCACCGCGCAGCATCTCGAACAGCAGGCGGGCCCGGCCGCGGGTGCTGTGCTTCTCCTCGCGGGTGACCTGGTAGCTGGGGCACATCACCTGCCCGTCGGCCTCGGGCACCCGGCACTTGCCGACGCCGACGCAGCGGAGCATCGCGTGGGCGAAGTCGCCGCCGTCCTGCTGATAGGCGAACTTCGTGTGCGGCCGCGGCGGATCGTAGGACGTGCCCAGCCGCAGGTCCTCATCCAGCTTGTACGGGTCGATGACCTTGCCCGGATTCATCTTCCACTCGGGGTCCCAGATGAGCTTGAACTCGCGCATTGCCTGGATGAGCTCCGGGCCGTACTGCCGCTCCAGGAGCTCGGCGCGTTGCTGCCCGTCGCCGTGCTCGCCGGACAGGGATCCGCCGTAGGACACCACCAGGTCGGCGGCGGCCTCCATGAACGCCCGGTAGTTCGCGATGCCCTGCGCGGTTCGCAGGTCGAAGTTGATCCGGGAGTGCAGACAGCCCTGGCCGAAGTGCCCGTACACCTGGCCCTGCAGGTCGTAGCGGTCCCACAGCTTGCGCAGGTCGCGGATGTAGTCCCCGAGCCGTTCGGGCGGTACCGCGGAGTCCTCCCATCCGGGCCAGTGGTCCTGACCGCCGGGCGGGAAGGCGGTGGCGCCCAGTCCGCCCTCACGGATCGCCCATACCCGTTCGCTGACGCCGCCTTCCTCCTCGCTCTTCAGGACGTCGATGCGATCCCCGGCGTATCCCTTGTCCGTGCGCAGCCACGTGATGAAGTCGTGCGCCGTCGCCGTCGACTCCTCCACGGTGTCGGCGCCGAACTGCACGAGCAGCCAGCCGCCCGCGTCGCCGGTGTGGGGAAGGTCCGCGATCGCGGCGACGTTGCGCTCCTCCTGCCGCTGGTTCTGGATTAGCTTGCGGTCGATGCCCTCCAGGCCGATGGGCCGCCAGCGCTCGACGATCTCGGGAACGTGCTCGGCCGCGTCCGCGATGTCGTCGAAGGCCACCACCACGGTCGTACGCATCATGAGGGCCGGGGTCAGCATGAGCGTCACTTGCAACGCCGTGGCGCAGGTGCTCTCCGTTCCCACCAGCGCCCTCGCGACGTTGAACCCGCGCTCGGGCAGCAACTCGTCCAGGTTGAAGCCCGAGACCCGGCGCGGCAGTTCACTGACCGGCCGGTATCCGGCGCGTATCGCATCGGCGTACCGGTCCCGCAGGTCCCGAAGCTTCGCGTATATCTCGCCCTTGGCGCCAGCGGCCGCGATGATCTCCTCCAGCCGGTCCTCTTCTCCGTTGCCGACCCAGAACCGGTCCCCGCCGTAGGTCACGATCTCCATGGCGTGGACGTTGTCGGAGGTCCGGGGGCCGGCGCCGTACAACTGGGACTGAAGCGAGTGGATGCCGCAGGAGTTGTTGCCGATGTTGCCGCCGATCGCGCACCGGGAATGGGACGACGGATCGGGGCCGAACACCAGTCCCTTCTCGCCGGTCTTCTTGTTGACCTGCTCGTTGATCGCGCCGGGTTCGCAGATCACCAGTCGCCGGGCGGCGTCGGTCTCGCCGATCCTGGTGAGGTACTTGGTGTGATCGATGACGACGGCATAGTTGACCGTCTCTCCGGACAGGCTCGTGCCGCCCCCGCGGTTGACGATGGGGGCGCCGAACCGCGCACACACCCGGTGCACGGCGACGACGTCGTCGAGCGTCTTGGGGACGATGACACCGATCGGTACCTGCCGGAAGTTGGAGGCGTCGGAGGCGTACATCGCCTTGGACGCGGTGTCGAAACGGACCTCGCCCTCGATCTCCGCGCGGAGCGCGCCTTCGAGCTTGCGAACGTTGACGACCTGTGACGACCGGGGCGGCGCCGGGACCTGCGGTGCGCTCTTGGCCGGGACGTCGACGCGGCTGCTGGTTCGGGTCATGATTCTCCTCTTCCTTCCCGGAGGGACCGTCATCCGGTGCCGCCGTGCACGCGGTACGGCTCGGCATCGGCCCGCTTGACCTCGAGGCCCAGCCCGGGCCGGGACCGGTCGGGCCGCAGTTCGCCGCCGTCCGGCGAGAGGACCCCGTCGAAGAGCATGTCTTCGATCCGTACGTGGTCGTGGAAGTACTCCAGGTGGCGGAGTCGTTCCACGCAGCAGAAAGCGTGCGCGGACAGCGCGGGTGCGCAGTGTCCGGACAGATCGATCTGGTGACCGGCCGCGAGGCCGGCCACCTGGGGCAGTCCGGTGATCCCGCCGCAGCGGGTGATGTCGGCCTGGAGGCAGTCCACGGCCTCGGCGATGAGCAGGTTGGTGAAGTCACGCAGCACGTAGCCGTACTCGCCCGCCGCGATGTCCAGGCGCGGCGGCCCGGCGTCGCGCAACAACCGCAGGCTCTCCAGGTCCGCCGAACTGACGGGCTCTTCGAACCAGCGGACGTCCCAGTCCTCGGCGAAGCGCCGGGCCCAGTACAGGGCCTGTTTGCGGGTCAGTGCCCCGTTCGCGTCGGTGAACAGCTCAGGACGATCGCCGATCGCCTCGCGCACGGCCGACAGCCGTGCGGGATCCTCATCCGGGTCACGCGACGTCTTCAGCTTGACGCGGGGAATGCCCTGCTCGACCCAGCCGGCGAGCTGGGCGGCGAGCCGGTCCAGCGGATAGTTCGTGAACCCGCCGCTGCCATAGACCGGAACCGCGTCGTGGAAGACGGGCAGCACGGCGGTCACCGCGGCGTCCAGCAGACGCGCCTTGAGATCCCACAGTGCGATGTCGACCGCCGAGACGGCCATCATCCCCAGTCCCGGGCGGCCCGCGTTGCGGATCTGGGCCGCCATCCGGTGTGACAGGGCGGGCGGGGCCAGTGCGTCCCCATCGATGACCACCGGGGCGAGCTTCGACTCGACGAATCTCGCCGCCGAGACGTCGGCGTAGGTGTAACCGAGCCCCGTCCTGCCTCCGGCGTGCGCGAGGACCAGGACGATGGTCGTAGAGTCCCAGGTGAGGGTCCCGTCGGACTCCTCACCATCCGGGCCGTCGGTCGGGATCCTGAAGGCGTGGACCTTCAGCCGGTCGACGCGCACCTCCGGGCGGGGCGTCCGCCGGTCCTGCGGGACGTCCTCGGGGCCGGCCGCCGCGATGCGCTCAGTGCCCATCGCGACCAGGGATCGCCTCGTACAGCTCGGCGAGCTTCTGCCGGAAGCCCTTCACCGCGATGCCGACCTTCTCCGGGTCGTGCAGGGCGGCCTTGGCGGCCTTCTTCCCTGTTCCCACATGATGTGTGGGGGCATCGGCGGAACCTCCCGGTCGACCTTGAACTCCAGCACCACGGGACCCGCCGCGGCGAAGGCGCGGTCCCAGGCGTCGCCGACCGCGTCCTGGTCGTCGCAGTAGATGCCGGTCAGCCCCAGCAGCTGGCCCCACTTGTGGTAAGGCACGTCGGGGATGTATTGCGAGCCGAGGAACTTCGGGTCGCTGGCCATCGCCCGCTGCTCCCAGGTGACCTGGTTGAGGTCCTCATTGTTGAAGATGCAGAAGATGAGCGGTGAGCGGCCGAGACGGTCCAGGTAACGCTTGACGGTGATCATCTCGTTCATGCCGTTCATCTGGAAGGCCCCGTCGCCCACGAAGGCGATGACCGGCCGGTCCGGATAGGCGAACTTCGCCGCGATGGCGTACGGGGTCCCCGGGCCCATCGAGGCCAGCGTCCCGGACAGCGACGCCTTCATGCCCCGGCGCAGCTTCACCTGCCGGGCCCACCAGGTGGTCGAGGATCCGGAGTCGGCGGTGAGGATGGCGCCGTCGGGTAGCCGGCTGGACAGTTCCCAGGCGACGGCCTGCGGGTTGATCTTGTCGAATCTTTGGTGGGATCGTCGGTCGACGATGCGCCACCATTTGCGGACGTTCTCTTCGATCTCCCGCCGCCAGGATCGGTCGGACTTGCGTTCCAGGAGCGGAATCAGCGCCCGCAGGGTCTCCTTGGAGTCGCCGATCAGGTGGGCGTCCATGGGATAGCGGATGCCGATCATCCGCCCGTCGATGTCGATCTGCACCCCGCGTGCCTTGCCCTCGTCAGGCAGCCACTCGGCGTACGGGAAGCTGGTGCCGATCATGAACAGGGTGTCGCAGTTCATCACCATGTCGTCGCTGGCCTTGGAGCCCAGCAGGCCGATCGGGCCGGTGACGAACGGCAGGTCGTCGGGCAGGGACCCACGGCCCAGCAGTGCTTTGGCCACGCCGGCGCCCAGCAACTCGGCCGTCTCGACGACCTCCGGGGCCGCCTCGGCGGCGCCCTGGCCGATGAGCATGGCGACCTTCTCACCCGCGTTGAGGATGTCGGCCGCCTTGCGGAGCTCATCCTCGTCGGGAAGGATCCGCGGCTTGGCCCAGCCGACGCTGGAGTAGACCGCTCCGTGCTCCTTGGGCGGCGACGGCTCGGCCGGGGCCTCCTGCACGTCTTCGGGCACGATGACCGTCGCGACACCGCGGGTGGTCAGCGCGATCTTGAGCGCACGGTCGATCAGGTGGCGGGCCTGCACCGGCGCCATGCACACCTCGACGTACTCCGACACGTCCTTGAAGAGGGTGCCGAGGTCGACCTCCTGCTGATAGTGCGCGCCCAGCGACATCCGCTTTTGCTGGCCGACGATCGCCAGCACGGGCTGGTGGTCCATCTTGGCGTCGTACAGGCCGTTCAGCAGGTGGATCGCGCCCGGCCCCGAGGTCGCGGTGCAGCACCCGACCTCGGCGGTGAACTTGGCGTGCGCGCACGCCATG
>JBJMIW010000462.1:0-4876 GCA_045806665.1 Actinoallomurus sp. | reverse complement strand
GGGCCCTCCGCAGCGCAGCTCCGCTTCATCCGCTTCCCGGTCCGATCACCCCGGAACAAGTCACGAGGCTCGACGTCCTCCGACAAGACCGACTCGGCGGCACCCTTCACGAGTACAGGCATGCGGCCTGAGCTGGGCGGATGATTATTCGGCACCCGCAAGGTCGGCGGCATCGGCCGGCTTCGCGTCTGGGGCGACCTGACCGAGGACGGCGAGCGCGCGCTGCGCGACCGCTGGGACGCGGTCAGTCCGCCTTGAGCCTCCAGCGGCGGCGCAGGGCGAAGGCGGCCGCCTTGGGGCGGCGGTCACGCGTGAAGACGCCCTTCTTGTTGCCGTCGACGCGGTTGACGCCGTACCCGGTGGCGAAGTCGGCGAAGTTCCAGACGTGCTCCCCGACGACGGAGTCGATGCGGTCGAAGACCCGGTGGAAGGTCTCCAGCAGCGCGATCTGGTAGTCCTCGGTCCAGGGACCGGCCGTGACCGAGCGGACACCGACGATCGCGTCCGCGCCGTACTCGGTGATAATGATCGGCTTGCCGTGCAGCCGCACCCACTCGCGCAGCTCCGCCTCGAGCTCGCGCTCCGCCGTCACCAGGTCCCCGGTGTCGATGTACCAGCCGTTGTAGCGGTTGAGGCAGAGGACGTCGAACAGGTCGCTCATGACGTCCTGGTCCGGAGGCAACTGGACCTGGGCGAAGCAGACCGGCCGGCTCGGGTCGGCGTCGCGGGCCGCGCGTACGAGCGGCTCGAAGTACGTGCGCGCCTGCGGCCGTGCCGAGTCCGGTTCGTTGGCGATGCTCCACATCACCACGCTCGGGTGGTTCTTGTCGCGGGCTATCAGGTCCCGGATCGCGCGCAGGTGCGCCGCCTGGGTGGTGTCGTCGATCGCCTCCCAGATGTGCGCGGGGTCACCCGGCACCAGCGTGTGCGCGATCTCGAAGTTGAGCCCGACGGCCGGCGTCTCGTCGATGACGACGATCCCGTGCCGGTCGGCGTACTCCAGTACCTCCTCGGCGTACGGGTAGTGCGAGGTGCGGAAGGAGTTCGCGCCGATCCAGTCGAGCAGGGCGAAGTCGTGCACCATGTGCACGTCGTCGTGACCCTTGCCGCGCACGGGGTTGTCCTCGTGCTTGCCGAACCCCCGGAAGTAGAACGGCTCTCCGTTGATCAGGAACCGGTCGCCGTCCACCGCCACCTCGCGGATGCCGACCGGCAGCGCGTAGTCGTCCGCGTCGTCGCCGCCCGTACGGACCTCGAGGCGGTACAGGTAGCCGTGGCCGGGCCGCCACAGCGTCGCGTCCGGCACCTCGAGGGTGCCCGCGGCGGTCACCCCTCGCGCCCGTTCGGCCCCGTCGGCGTCGCGGAGCACGACCTCGGCGACCGGCTTGTCGACGACGTCCACGCGGTAGTGCACCCGGGCGTCGGTGCCGGTCACCTCCGTGGTGACGGTGATGTCGCGGACGTACGAGCGGGGCGTGGTGTAGAGCCAGACCGCGCGGTGCAGTCCGGCGTAGTTGAAGAAGTCGTGGAAGTACCGCTGTCGGCGGCGCCCGTCCGGCAGGACGTCGACGATCCCGGGCGGGATCGAGGAAGGGGTCAGCCGGTTGTCCACCACGACGGTCACCCGGCCGGTCTCGCCGGGACGGACATGATCGGTCAGGTCGCACTCGAACGGCGTGTAACCGCCCTCATGCCGTCCGACCTCGACGTCGTTCCACCACACCACGGCGCGATGGGCGGCGGCGTCGAACCGCAACACCACACGCCGGTCCTCCCACCGGGCCGGGATCCGTACCTCGCGCTGGTACCAGACATCACCGACGTGGTCGTGGGCGTCGCGGGTGGCCGGCACGTCGTTGAAGCTCGCCGGAACCGGCATCTCCGAGGCGTCCCGCAGCGACCCACGCCACCACTGCTCAGCGCGCCCCCGGTCGCCGGGGTCGAGCGCGAAGGCCCACAGTCCGTTGAGGCTGACACGTTCGCGGCTGGGCGTCTCCTGAGGACGTAGCAAGGGACTCTCCAGGTGGGTGAGGGCCGGCATTGGCGAATATAAGGCTCGGGCGGCCCCACGTTGAAGACCTCGATCCCGAGGAGAGGCGGCTTGGTCGGTCGGCTTCCAGAGCGTCGGCACAACCGGGTCCCGTCGTATGGTCGGCTTCCCGATCCCGTGAAGTTCGTGTTACATCGGCGACCGGTCGTTCCCAGGGGGCCCGGGCGGAGTTAGCGTCCGTAGGTGCTGATCACTCCGCATGAGCGGGAGCGGCTGCTCATCCACGTCGCCGCCGGCCTCGCCCGCGACCGGCGCGCCCGCGGGCTGCGGCTCACCCATCCCGAGGCCACCGCGGTCATCGCCGCGTACGTCCTGGAGGGCGCCCGCGACGGCCGGAGCGTCGCCGAGCTCATGGAGTCGGGACGCACCGTGCTCACCCGCGAGGACGTCATGGAGGGGATCCCGGAGATGCTCGACTCCGTGCAGGTCGAGGCGACCTTTCCCGACGGCACCAAGCTTGTCACCGTCCACCGGCCGATCCCGTGAGTGCCGGATCGATCCCGGGCGAGATCGTGACCGGAGCCGGTTCGGTGCCGCTGAACCCCGGCCGTCCGCGTACGACCATCACGGTCGTCAACACCGGCGACCGCCCGGTACAGGTCGGCTCGCACTACCACTTCGCGCAGGCCAACGACGCGCTCGACTTCGACCGGGAGGCCGCGCGCGGCCACCGGCTCGACGTGCCGGCCGGCACCGCCGTGCGGTTCGAGCCGGGCGTCGCCCGCGAGGTGTCGCTGGTGCCGTTCGCCGGACGCGCGGTCGTCCCCGGGCTGCGCCATGACTGAGATCTCGCGTTCTCGCTACGCCGAGCTGTACGGCCCGACCGCCGGCGACCGCGTGCGCCTGGCCGACACCGACCTGTTCATCGAGGTCACCGAGGATCTGAGCCGGGGCGCGGGGGCCGGCGACGAGGCGGTGTTCGGTGGAGGCAAGGTGATCCGCGAGTCGATGGGCCAGGGGATGGCGACGCGCGCCGAGGGAGCGCCCGACCTGGTGATCACGGGCGTCGTCGTGCTGGACCACTGGGGTGTCGTCAAGGCCGACGTGGGGGTGCGCGACGGCCGGATCGTCGCGCTCGGCAAGGCGGGCAACCCGGACACGATGGACGGGGTCCATCCCGACCTGGTGATCGGCCCGTCGACCGAGATCCTGGCCGGCAACGGCAGGATCCTCACCGCCGGGGCGGTCGACTCGCACGTCCACCTGATCTGCCCGCAGCTCATCGAGGAGGCCCTCGGCGCCGGGGTGACCACGCTCATCGGCGGGGGTACCGGGCCGGCGGAGGGCACCAAGGCGACGACGGTGACCCCCGGCGCCTGGTACCTCGCCCGGATGCTGGAGGCGATGGACTCCTGGCCGGTCAACGTGGCGCTGCTCGCCAAGGGCAACACGGTGTCCGAGGAGGGGATGTGGGAGGCGCTTCGCGGCGGCGCGTCCGGGTTCAAGCTGCATGAGGACTGGGGATCGACGCCGGCCGCGATCGACGCGTGTCTCCGCGTCGCCGACGCGTCGGGGGTCCAGGTGGCCCTGCACTCCGACACCCTCAACGAGGCCGGCTACGTCGAGTCGACGCTGAACGCCATCGGCGGCCGGTCGATCCACGCCTACCACACCGAGGGCGCGGGCGGCGGGCACGCGCCGGACATCATCACGGTCGCCGCATATCCGAACGTCCTGCCGTCCTCGACCAACCCCACCCGGCCCCACACGGTCAACACGCTCGACGAGCATCTCGACATGCTCATGGTCTGCCACCACCTGAATCCCTCGGTGCCGGAGGACCTGGCGTTCGCCGAGTCGCGGATCCGCCCGACCACGATGGCGGCCGAGGACGTCCTGCACGACATCGGCGCCATCTCGATGATCGGCTCGGACTCCCAGGCCATGGGACGGATCGGCGAGACCGTCATCCGCACCTGGCAGACCGCGCATGTGATGAAGGGTCACCGGGGTGGTCTGGACGACAACCTGCGCGCCCGTCGTTACGTCGCCAAGTACACGATCTGCCCGGCGATCACGCACGGTCTCGACGCGGAGGTCGGCTCGGTCGAGGTGGGCAAGCTCGCCGACCTGGTGCTGTGGGACCCGGCGTTCTTCGGCGTACGGCCGCACGTCGTACTCAAGGGCGGGATGATCGCCTGGGGGCAGATGGGCGACGCGAACGCCTCCATTCCGACGCCGCAGCCGGTGTTCCCCCGCCCGATGTGGGGAACCACCGCGGCACCGGCGACGTCGGTGCATTTCGTGTCCCCTGCCGCGCTCGACGACGGCCTCCCCGAGCGCCTCGCCGTGCGACGGCGCCTGGTCGCGGTCAAGGACACGCGCCGGCTCGGCAAGGCGGACATGCCACTGAACGACGCGCTACCGGAGATCAAGGTCGACGCGGACACGTTCACGGTCAGCATCAACGGCACCGAGATCGAGCCCGCACCCGCGGCCGAGCTGCCCATGGCCCAGCGCTACTTCCTGTTCTGATGGACGCCGCGCTGCTCCTCCTCGCCGACTCGCGGCTCCCCGCCGGCGGGCACGCGCACTCCGGCGGCGTCGAGACGGCCGCCGCGACCGGCGTCGTCCACGACCTGGCCACGCTCGCCGCCTTCCTACGCGGCCGGCTCGCTACCACGGGCCTCGTCACGGCGGGCCTGGCGGCCGCCGCCTGCGCGTACGCAGACGAGCCCGCGGCTCCGGCTGGCGTGTATCGGAGCGACGGCGGCGGGCCCGATGCGGACGAACGCACGCCTGTCGGCGCACCCTTCGCAGGCTGGGCCGGGCTGGACGCCCGCGTGTACGCGCGGGAGCCCGGACCCGACGCCGGCTGGGCGCGGC
>JBJMIW010000461.1:0-4601 GCA_045806665.1 Actinoallomurus sp. | reverse complement strand
TACTCGCCCGACACCGGGATGCACGTCGGGTGGATCTGCGTGTAGCAGGGGTTCGCGAAGCCGGCGCCCTGCTTGTGTGCGCGCCAGATCGCCGTCGCGTTCGCGCCCTTCGCGTAGGTCGCGAGATAGAAGACGTTGCCGTAGCCGCCGGAGGCCAGCACGACCGCGTCCGCGAGGTGCGTCTCGATCTCACCGGTGACCATGTCGCGCACCACGATGCCGCGGGCCTTGCCGTCCACCACGACAAGCTCGAGCATCTCGTGCCGGGCGAACATCTGGACGGTGCCGGCCGCGATCTGCCGCTCGAGGGCCTGGTACGCGCCGAGCAGCAGCTGCTGGCCCGTCTGACCGCGGGCGTAGAACGTGCGGGAGACCTGCACGCCGCCGAACGACCGGGTATCCAGCAGGCCCCCGTAGTCGCGGGCGAACGGCCCGCCCTGCGCCACGCACTGGTCGATGATCTCGACGCTCACCTGGGCGAGGCGGTAGACGTTCGACTCCCGGGACCGGTAGTCGCCACCCTTGACCGTGTCGTAGAAGAGGCGCTGGATGCTGTCGCCGTCGTTGCGGTAGTTCTTGGCCGCGTTGATGCCGCCCTGTGCCGCGATGCTGTGCGCGCGCCGCGGGCTGTCCTGGTAGCAGAACGACTTGACCTGGTACCCCAGCTCGCCGAGCGTCGCCGCGGCCGAGCCGCCGGCCAGGCCGGTGCCGACCACGATGACCGACAGCTTCCTGCGGTTGGCGGGGTTGACCAGCTTGCCGCCGAAGCGGCGCTTGTCCCAGCGCTCGTTGATCGGGCCGGCCGGCGCCTTGGTGTCCGCGATCGGCGCGCCTTCGGTGAAGAGTTCGCTCATGGCTACTTCAGCACTCCGATCGTGACCATGACGGGAACGGACACGTAGCCGATCACCAGCAGCGCCGCCAGGACGTCGGCGACCAGGCGGATCGCCGGGTATCGGCGCTGCCGGCCCCAGCCGAGCGTCTGGACGGCGCTGAACAAGCCGTGCCGCAGGTGCAGGCCCACGAGGATGACGGCGACGATGTAGAAGACCGTGATGTACCAGTGGGACGGCGCGAAGTCCGCGATCAGCTTGTCGGACGGCTTGCCATCGCCCTTCGGGTTGACCACGCCGAACGTCAGGTCCAGCAGGTGCCAGATGACGAACAGCAGGATGACGATCCCGCCGTAGCGCATCACGTGCGTGGCGTACCGGTGCTCGTGCGCCTTCGGCCGCGCGGCGTAGCGGACGGGGCGGGCCTGCCGCGCCTGACGGGCCAGGGAGACCGCCGCCCACATGTGCAGGATCACCGCGACGGTCAGGACCACCTCGATGGCGCTCAGGAGCACCCGGTGCGGGAGCGCCGGCTCACCGACGGAGCGCAGCCAGTAGGCGTAGTGGTCGAAATCCTGGTGGCCCAGGAAGATCTTGAGGTTGCCGATCGCGTGTGCGATCACGAACAGGACGAGGATGGCGCCGGTCACCGCCATGACGGCCTTCTTGCCGACGGACGAGCGGTACCGCTTCAGCGAACCGGCCGCCGCAGGGGGCGTCTTGGGACGGGGACGGGTGGCCACCGGTGTGGATCGAGACACGGACGACACATCGCGCAACGTATGTCCGGTTTCATAGTGGCGTCCAAGACATGAGGACGCTCGTTTCCATAGCCGTAGGCTATAGGTGTGCAGCTACACCAGCTTTCGTACTTCGTCGCCGTCGCGGAGGTGAGGCACTTCACACAGGCGGCGGAGACCCTCCGCGTCGCCCAGCCGTCCCTGTCCAAGCAGATCAGGACGCTGGAGGCGGAGCTGGGCGCCCCGCTGTTCAGCCGCGCCCGGGGCAACATCACGCTGACCCCGGCCGGCGAGGCACTGCTGCCCCTCGCCCGGCGCATCCTCGCGGACGTCGAGACGGCCCGGCGGGAGGTTCAGGACCTCACCGGCCTGCGGCGCGGGCGCGTACGGCTCGGCGCCACCCCCTCGTTGTTCGCCGGCCTGCTCGCCGACGCGCTGGTGCGGTTCCGCACGCGGTACCCGGGCATCGAACTGCGGGTCGAGGAGGGCGGCTCCCGCGACCTCGTCCGCGACCTCGCGCGCGGCCAGCTGGACCTGGCCCTCATCATCCTGCCGCTGCAGAGCACGGACCCGGCCCTGGAGACCACTCCGATCCTGCGCGAGGACCTCGTCGTCGTCTCCTCCCACGCGGACGCGCCGACGCGGTCCCCGCTGCGAATCGAGGACCTGCGGTCGCGGCCGCTGGTCATGTTCCGCCGCGGGTACGACCTGCGCGAGGCGACCCAGGCGGCCTGCCGGCAGGCCGGGTTCGAGCCGCGGTTCGCCGTCGAGGGCGGCGAGATGGACGCCGTCCTGCGATTCGTCGAGGCCGGCATGGGCTCGGCCGTCGTGCCCTCGATGGTGCTCGCCGGACGGCCCGGGCTGGTGGGCACTTCCCTGGCCCCTCCCAGCCTGCAGCGCACGATCGCGCTGGCCCACCGCAAGGACGTCGACCCGACGCACGCGGCCCGGGCGTTCCGCGAGACCCTGCTCGGGTTCCTGCGCGACGCCGAGACGGACGCCGCGCTGCCGCCGGGCGTCGAGCGGCTGGACTGAACGTCCGGCTCAGCGGATCACTTCGACGTGGGGGGCGAACTCGCGGAGCGCCCTGACCAGGCGGCGCCGACCGATCCGCCAGCCGCCGAGGCGCGTGGAGACCAGACGCGGCCGGTCCTCCTCGGGGTCCGCGTAGCCGCGCAGCGCGATGGCACCGTGGCCGGTCGATCCGCCCTCGGCCGCATGGAACTCGATCGCCGCGACGTCGTCCCAGGAGAACCACTCTCCCTGGGCGCCGTCGCCTGAGGGGCACCAGTAGACGCCCTTGTGCGTCACCGCGAACGCCACCCGGCCCCGTACGACGCGGCGCAGGTAGACCACCGCGAGCACGAACAGACCCAGGCCGGCGAGGGGCATCAGGCAGCGGGCTCCGAAGTTGACCCAGTCACCGATCCCCGGATGCGTGGCGGGGCGCCAGCGCACGCTCGCCGGGCGCCGCAGCTCCCCGATGACGAACCCGGCCACGAGGACCGCACCGACGACGGTGGGGACGAGCGGACTCCACCAGGCGTACCGCACGACGTACGCGCCCGGCCCGAAGCTCGACCGTGACCGCTGTCCCATTCCCTCACTCCCGTCCCAGCGGATCTCAGGTGTTGCATCGTAGGCCGCCCCACGGGAAACGCAATCGGACACTAGCCCCCTAAGCACTCAACAGGTAGCATTATTCACAAATGGCGATTTTCGTCGCATTAGGTGCATAATCGCGCCGGTTACTCGCTAGTAAGTGGGCTGTTTCACATTCGGTGACCGCGCCTCGTATCTTGCTCGTGACAACTCCCTAATAACGTAGAGCGCCCCGCAGAGGAGAGGCTGGAGTATAGGCGGCCCTCCCAGGCGATGTGCCTTCGATGGAGACTCCGGATGACGCAGACGACGGTGGACGCGCCGGCCAAGGATCGGGCCCGGATCCCGGCGCGCACCCTACGTACGGACCGTTGGTGGACCAGCCCGCTGACCACGTTCATCGTGTTCACGGCCTGGGTGATCTACGCGACCGTGCGCTCGATGATGGGCAGCAGTTTCTGGGTTGAGAAGTTCCACTACCTGACGCCGTTCTACTCCCCGTGCGTCAGCAAGGCCTGCCCGGCCGACGCAGCCGACTTCGGCAGGTTCGTCCCCGACCACCTGCCGTTCTTCCTCCCGTACGCCCTGATCTCGCTACCGTTCCTGCTCGGGTTCCGGCTGACCTGCTATTACTACCGCAAGGCGTACTACCGGGCGTTCTGGCTGACCCCTTCGGCGTGTGCGGTTCCGGACAAGAGCCCGGCCCGCAAGACGCCCGGCGGCTACACCGGCGAGACGCGGTTCCCGCTCATCCTGCTGAACGCCCACCGCTACTTCTGGGTGATCGCCGCGCTGATCTCCATCGTCAACACCTGGGACGCGATCAACGCCTTCCACGGCAAGGACGGCGGCTTCGGCATCGGGCTCGGCACCATCATCCTGTGGGTCAACGTGATCCTGCTGTGGGGCTACACCCTGTCCTGCCACTCCTGCCGGCACGTCATGGGCGGACGGCTGAAGAGCTTCTCCAAGGCGCCCGTCCGCTACTGGCTCTGGACCCAGGTCAGCAAGCTCAACACCCGGCACGGGCAGTTCGCGCTGATCACCCTCGGCACCCTCGCGCTGACCGACGCGTACGTCGCGCTCGTCGCGCACGGGGCCTTCTCCGACCTGCGGATCTTCAACTAAGGACCACCACAAGTGACTGAAATCGAAAGGCTGCGGTTCGACGTCGTGGTCATCGGCGCCGGCGGCGCCGGCCTCCGCGCCGCGATCGAGGCCCGGCTGCAGGGCAAGAAGACCGCGATCATCTCCAAGTCGCTGTTCGGCAAGGCGCACACGGTCATGGCCGAGGGCGGCGCCGCGGCGGCGATGGGCAACGCCAACCCGAACGACAACTGGCAGGTCCACTTCCGCGACACCATGCGCGGCGGCAAGTTCCTCAACAACTGGCGGATGGCCGAGCTGCACGCCAAGGAGGCGCCCG
>JBJMIW010000460.1:0-9509 GCA_045806665.1 Actinoallomurus sp. | reverse complement strand
GGAAGTTGCGCCCGGTGAGATTCCAGTGCGCCTGCTTGGCCAGCAGGTGCAGATCGACAAGGTCCACCAGCGACTCCTGCAACGCCGTGCCGGTGGTCTTGCGCGCCTCGTCGGAAAGCGGGCTCTTCACGGTCGACATCGCGCGGTCGCCTCCTCTCAGTCAGGTCCATATCCCCTACGAAGGCGACCCTTCCCGAGGCTGCAGGGGGTAACCGTGTGATTCGGCTCCCGTCGGCGCGACGTCCGGCCGGGACAGGGCGGGCGGCGGAGACGCGAGCGCCCCGGTCGCGGAGTTCCGCGACCGGGGCGCTCGTAGGTCCGAAGGGGCCGTCAGGCGGCGGCCATGTCGGCGCGCAGCGCGTTCTCGATCGTCTCCGGGGTGGCGGGGATGGCGTCGGCCGAGATCTGGTCGCCGTCGAGCCGCTCGTGCTCGGGCGGCGCACCGGCCATGACCGGCTCCTGCTGGAGCTCGGCCAGCGCGAGCTGATCGGAGACGTCGCGGAGGACGTACGAGAGCGGCACGCCGAGGGCCTTGCAGATCGAGGCGAGCAGCTCCGAGGAGGCTTCCTTCTGTCCCCGCTCAACCTCGGACAGATAACCCAGCGACACCCGTGCCGCCGCGGAAACTTCCCGGAGGGTGCGGCCTTGGCGCAGCCGCAGCTGCCGGAGTACGTCGCCGAGCAGCTGCCGAAGCAGGACCATGTCTCGCTCCCTCCGCGAGTCCTGACTCATCTTCCGGTTCCACCGTACCTGTCTTCGCGATGCACGTGGCAGACCGAAACTTTCATGTTCGCTTCCGACGTAACGCTGTAATCACCCTGGTTCTTCCCGGTCGCCCGCCGTGACGGCCCAACTCTCAGAGGATTCAAGTGTGAGCAGATGACGCCGCAGCAGGTCAAGTGCGTGGACCACCGTCATCCTGCGGATGGGACCGCGGGCGCGCTCGCCCTCGCCGGCGACTGGCAGCCGGACCGAGCGGACGGTCGGGTGCTCGCCGGAACCGGCCACCGCCACGTGCACGGTGCCGACCGGCTGCCCGTCCTGCGGATCCGGCCCGGCCACACCCGTCACGGCGAGGCCGTATGAGGCTCCGAGACGCTCGCGGACACCGGCCGCCATGGCGGCGGCGACATCCGGGTGGACCGCGCCGTGCGCGGCCAGCAGGTCCGCCGGCACGCCGAGAAGCACATTTTTCAAGGGGGTCGCATAAGCGACCACACCCCCTAGGAACGTCGCAGATGAGCCCGGCATTCCCGTGAGCTCCGCACCGAGCAGGCCGCCGGTGAGCGACTCGGCCACCGCGACCGTGGCATTCCGCTCGGCCAGCAGGCGGTGGACGACGCGGTCGAGGCCGACGTCCTCCTCAGCGTAGACGGCCGCGCCGAGCAGGTCCCGGGCCATCGCCGCCGCCTCGGCCGCCCGGTCCTCGGTGTCCGCCTCGATCCGTACCCGGACCTCGCCGGGCGACGGATAGTAGGCGATCCGTACGCCGGACAGCGCCTCGACCGGTGCCAGCCGGGCCGCCACGACCGACTCCCACACCGTGGCCGTGCGCAGCACCCGAGCGGCGACCGGCGTGCCGCCCAGCTCGGGCAGCACCCGCTCCTCGACGATGGCGCGCATCTCCTCCGGGACCCCCGGCACGGCGTACGCGACGCCGCCGGGAAGGGTCACACGCAGGCCCGGCGCGGTGCCGGCGGGATTGGGCAGCTGCCGGGCGCCTTCGGGGACGTCGGCCATCCGCAGGGCCGACTCGCGCAACGGGACGCCGCGGGTGGCGGCCCGCTCGCGCAGCCGGGCCTCCAGGTCCGGGTCACGGCGCAGGGACACGCCGGCCGCGCGGGCCAGGGCGTCTCGCGTCACGTCATCGGAGGTGCCGCCGAGGCCACCGGTGACGATCACGGCGTCGGCGCGCCGCAGCGCCTCCTGGAGCGCCACCGTGATCGTCTCGGTCTCGTCGGGGAGGACCACATCGCGGACGACCTGCACGCCCGCCTCCGTGAGGCGCCGGCCGAGCCACCCCGCGTTGCCGTTGAGCGTGTCTCCCCTCAGGAGCTCGTCACCGACCGTCAGCAGCTCGACGCGCACGCCCATCCCTCCACAGGTGCCATGCCTTGACCAGGTAGTCCAGGCCGGTGACGACGGTGACCACCGTGGCGGCCCCCATGACGATCCAGCGCAGCGGATCGATCGGGCCGGGCATGACGTACAGCCCGATCGCGATCACCTGGAGCATGGTCTTGAGCTTGCCGCCGCGGCTGGCGGCGATCACGCCGTACCGGATCACGACGAACCGCAGGAGGGTGATCCCGACCTCCCGGACCAGGATGGCGATGGTCACCCACCACCAGAGCCGTCCGAGCAGTGAGAGGCTCACCAGCGCGGATCCGACGAGCGCCTTGTCGGCGATCGGGTCGAGGATCTTGCCGAAGTCGGTGATGAGGTTGCGCCGGCGGGCGAGTTCGCCATCGACCCGGTCGGTGAGCGACGCCACGGCGAACATCGTCAGCGCGGCGACCCGCCACCAGGTGCCGTTCAGGAACATCAGCCAGACGAAGAACGGCACCAGCACCAGGCGGACCATGGTCAGCAGGTTCGCGACGTTGAGTACGCCCGCCTGGGGGGCCGCCGGGGTGGCGATCGGGTCGCCGTCGACGGGGGTCATTCCCCGTCCACGACGGCGAGGAGGTCCACGCCCATCGCCTCGACGACACGCGCGCGTACGATCCGCCCGACGGGGGCGTCGCCCTTGAGCGTCACGCCACCGTCGATCTCGGGGGCCTGGTGCGCGGCCCGGCCCTCGCCGGGCTCCTCGACCAGCACCTCCACGGTCGAGCCGATGCGCTCCTCGGCGCGCTGGGCCGTGAGCTCCTCGGCGAGGGAGGACAGGTCGGCGACGCGGGCATCGATCTCGGCGGCGCCGAGCTTGCCGCCGAAGCCGACCGCCTCGGTGCCCTCCTCGTCGGAGTAGCCGAACACGCCGATCGCGTCGAGGCGGGCGGCGGTGAGGAACTGCGCGAGTTCTTCGACGTCGTTCTCGGTCTCGCCGGGGAAGCCGACGATGAAGTTGGACCGCACACCGGCCTCCGGAGCCAGGGCGCGGATCTGCTCGAGCAGGCCGAGGAAGCGCTCACGGTCGCCGAACCGGCGCATCCGGCGCAGCAGCGGGCCGCTGGCGTGCTGGAAGGACAGGTCGAAGTACGGCGCGACGCCGGGCGTCGTCGCGATGGCCTCGATCAGCCCGGGGCGAAGCTCGGCGGGCTGCAGGTAGCTGACCCGGACGCGCTCGATCCCCGGCACGGCGGCGAGCTCGGGCAGCAGCGTCTCCAGGAGGCGGATGTCGCCGAGGTCCTTGCCGTACGAGGTGGAGTTCTCGCTGACCAGGACGATCTCGCGGACGCCCTGGCCGGCCAGCCAGTGGGCCTCGTCGAGGATGTCGGTGGGCCGGCGCGAGACGTACGCGCCGCGGAAGGCGGGGATGGCGCAGAACGTGCACCGCCGGTCGCAGCCGGAGGCGAGCTTCAGCGGGGCCGCCGGACCGCCGCCCAGCCGCCTGCGCAGGACGCGCGGGCCGCTCGCCGGAGCGACGCCCTCGGGCAGGTCCGGGTGCGCGTCCAGGTCGGCCGGCGGATCACCGTGACCGGGGACCGGGACCTCCGCGCCGGCCCGCTGCACCGGGCTGAGGGGCAGGAGCTTGCGCCGATCCTGCGGCGTGTGGGCGCGGTGCCCGCGGCCGGCCAGGACGTCGTCGAGGCGCTCGCCGATCGCGGCGTAGTCGTCGAAGCTCAGCACCGCGTCGGCCTCGGGCAGCGACTCCGCCAGCTCCGCGCCGTACCGCTCGGCGAGGCAGCCGGCGGCCACGACGCGCGCCCCGGAGTCGGCCGCCGCCAGGAGGGTGTCGATCGAGTCCTTCTTCGCGGCGTCGATGAAACCGCAGGTGTTGACGAGGACCACCGACGCGTCGCCGGGGTCGTCGAGCGTCCAGCCCGCGCTCTCCAGGCGGGCCGCTAGTTCCTCGGAGTCGACCTCGTTGCGGGCGCAGCCGAGGGTGACGAGGGAGACGGTCCGGCGATCCGCCGAGTCGGTGGAATGGTCGGCGGTGCTCACGCGCGGCGCTCCCCTCTCGCGGGGCGCGTGCGCAGCGCGACCGCGGGCTCAGTACGCGAGGTGGACATGCACCATACGGTACTGGCCCTCAGGAGGCGGGCGGCCGTCAGCCTTTCTGCGGATCTCCCGGGCCGAAGGCGAGCCGGACGACCTGGCCGTCCTGACCCGGCGAGCCGAGGTCCTTGCCGTTGACGGTGAGGCGCACCCCCCCGCCGTTGCCGATCACCAGGCGGATGTGCTTCTTGCCCGTCCACTGCTCGGACTGGCCCGGGCGGATGACGCCGTTGAAGAGCTGCTTGCCCTTGTCGTCCTGGACGCTGAGCCAGCTCGCCCGCTTGGCCTTGACGCCGACGGTGACCTCCTTGCGCGGCGCCTGGGCGATGGCCGCGCTGTGCGACGGCCGGACCGTGGCCGACGTGGTGGCGGCCGGTGCGGCGGCCCGCTCGGCGGACTTGTGCGACTCCTCGCCGCTGGCGACCCGGTAGATCATGTAGAGGACGACGACGACCAGGGCGGCCGCCATGGCGGCGCTCCAGTTCGGCGAGCGGCGCTCCAGGATCTTGATCGGGGTCTTGGCCTCGAACGCCTGCCGGGCCGAGATCGCCTGCGGCGCCCCCCCGTGCGTGTCGTCGTACTCCTGGACCAGCGGCTCCGGATCGATCCCGGTGACGCGCGCGATGCTGCGGATGTGACCGCGGGAGTAGAAGTTCCCGCCGCACATGGAGAAGTCGTCGCGTTCGATGGCCTTGATCACCGTTTCGCGGATGCGGGTCCGGCCGGCGACCTGCGGGACGCTGAGACCCGCGTCCTGGCGGGCCTTCGCGAGGGTGCCACCGATCGTCACGGCCCCTCCTTCGTCGGCACCGTGACCAGAGGTGCTGTGCTCGATGGCTCCCTCGCTTTGCTCGGTCACGGCGCCTCCTGGGAACCTCGTGGCGGTGTTCAGGTGCCACGCCGCCGGGTCGCCTCCCCGCTCCGTGATCAGTCTAAGAAGGCGGGGCCTGAGAAGCGATCTGCAACGCGCACTAAGTCAGCTACCCCAAGGTCTCGCTCGCTACTCTCCGTGTAGCGACGCGAGCACACCGGGTAGATCGTCGGGTTTGACCAAGACGTCACGTGCCTTCGACCCCTCGCTGGGGCCGACTATGTTGCGGCTTTCCAGCAGGTCCATGAGGCGCCCGGCCTTGGCGAACCCGACGCGCAGCTTCCGCTGCAGCATCGAGGTCGAACCGAACTGGGTCGAGACGATCAGCTCGGCCGCCTGGATGAGCAGCTCGAGGTCGTCGCCGATGTCCTCGTCGATCTCCTTCTTCCGCGACTCCGCCGCCGAGACGTCCTCGCGGTAGTCGGGCTCGGCCTGCTTCTTGCAGTGCTCGACGACCTCGTGGATCTCCTTCTCGGAGACGTAGGCGTTCTGCAACCGCATGGGCTTGCTGGCGCCCATCGGCAGGAACAGCGCGTCGCCCTGACCGACGAGCTTCTCCGCGCCGGGCTGGTCGAGGATGACGCGGCTGTCGGCGAGGCTGGAGGTCGCGAACGCCAGCCGGGACGGGACGTTCGCCTTGATCAGGCCGGTGACGACGTCGACGCTGGGCCGCTGCGTGGCGAGCACCAGGTGGATGCCGGCCGCGCGGGCCAGCTGGGTGATGCGCACGACCGAGTCCTCGACGTCGCGGGGGGCGACCATCATCAGGTCGGCCAGCTCGTCGACGATGACGAGGAGGTAGGGGTACGGCGTGTAGACGCGCTCGCTGCCCGGCGGCGCGGTGAGCTTCCCGGCGACGACGGCCTTGTTGAAATCGTCGATGTGGCGGTACCCGGAGGCGGCCAGGTCGTCGTAGCGGCGGTCCATCTCGCCCACCACCCACTGCAGCGCCTCGGCCGCCTTCTTGGGGTTGGTGATGATCGGGGTGATCAGGTGCGGGATCCCGGCGTACGAGGTGAGCTCGACCCGTTTCGGATCGACGAGGACCATGCGCACCTCGTCGGGGGTCGACCGCATGAGGATCGAGGTGATCAGGCCGTTGATGCACGTGGACTTACCGGCGCCGGTGGCGCCGGCGATCAGCATGTGCGGCATCTTCGCGAGGTTGGCCACGACGGTGCGGCCCTCGACGTCCTTACCCAGGCCGACGAGCATCGGGTGGTGGTCGTTCGCCGCGACCGGAGACCGCAGGATGTCGCCGAGGCTGACGATGTCCTTGTCGGTGTTGGGGATCTCGACGCCGATCGCGGACTTGCCGGGGATCGGGGAGATGATCCGGACATCGGCGCTCTTGACGGCGAGTGCGATGTTCTTGGCCAGCGCGGTGATCCGCTCGACCTTGACGGCGGGGCCGAGCTCGATCTCGTACCGCGTGATCGTCGGGCCCCGCGTGAAGCCCGTGACCTGCGCGTCGATGCCGAACTGGTCGAGCACCTCGGACAGGGCGTTCACGACGACGTCGTTGGCCTTGGTGCGCGGTTTGACGACCGATCCGGCCTTCAGGGCGCCGGGAGCCGGCAGCCTGTAGGACCCGTCGCCCTTCGAGGTGGTCGACAGAGTGAGCTGCTCGGTGATCCGCGGCGCCGGTGTCGGGTCGGGCGGCGGGGGGAGGGCCGGCGGCTCCGGGGGCGACAGCAGCTCGTCGGCGAGGCTCGGGCCCTCGTCCTCCTCGAAGATCTCGTCGGCGCGCGTGCGGTCCGAGACGACCGGCGTGTCGTACGGCTTCTGGTGGTCGCCGACCTCGACCTCGGTCTTGCGCGACCGTTTCTTGTTCTTTGCGTTCTTTTCCAGCGGCTCCGGCGGCTCGTGCCCCTCCGGGAGCTCGCGCAGCATCATCCGGTCCCGCAGCTCGGCGAGCCGGTCCGGCACCCGGTGCACGGGCGTGGCGGTCACCACGAGGACACCGAAGCCGATGAGCAGCAACAGCAGCGGGACCGCGACGAAGGCGGTGACGGTGCTGGTCAGCGGCGCGGACAGCAGCCAGCCGACCATGCCGCCACTGTTCTGCAGCGCCCGCTCGCCCGTGCTGGGGTACGGCGTGCCGTGCCCGATGTGGATGATCCCGACGATCCCGCCGACCAGCGCCGCGCAGCCGATGAGGATGCGGCCGACGTCGCCGTTGCGCTCGGGATGGCGTAGCAGCCGCCAGGCCGGCAGCAGGCAGATCAGCGGGAGGACCATCGCGAGCGAACCCAGGCAGTCCCGGATCAGCCGTCCGAGGTACTTCAGCGCCCAGGTGTGCGGGTCGAACCAGGTCGCCGCCGCCAGGATGATCGCCAGTCCCAGGAAGGCCAGGCCCTGACCGTCGCGGCGGTGCTCCTCGTCCAGCTCACGGGCCCCGCGTCCGAACGTGCGCGCCAGTCCGCCGACCGCCCGGGCCAGCAGCAGCCACACCTGGGCGACGAACTGCCAGAAGCCGAGGAACAGGGTGCTGATCGGGTCGGGCCGCTGCGGCGCGCGGGAGCGTGCCGGCGGCCTGGACGCGGCGGGCGTGCGCTTGCGCCCTCCGGACGCGCGCACCGGTGTCTTCGCGGCCGGCGCCTTGCCCCCGGCCGCCGGCTTACGGGCGGCGGACCTTCGCGCCGTGCCACCACGCGTACCTGACGAGCCCTTCGGGCCTCGGGGCGTACGTGTGGCCATGATGGCGAGACTAGCGGCGGCCCGTCCGCCTGCCGGTGAACTTCGTCTTACGGCGTGTCGTCGGGCCACTCTCAGGACGCCGAACCGGTCCGTACCCATCGGGCCGGACCGGTTCCGAGGCCGTTCAGAGCTCGACGATGACCGGGATGATCATCGGGCGGCGGCCGTAGGTCTCGTTGACCCAGCGGCCCACCGTGCGGCGTACGACCTGCCGGAGCTGGTGGATGTCGTTGACGCCGTCGGCGGCGGTGGTGTCCAGCGCGTCCTCGATGCGCGGGATGACCGGCTGGAAGCTCTCGATCCCGGCTCCGCGGGCGTGGATCTCCGGACCGCCCAGCGGCTTGCCGCTCTCGGAGTCGACGACGATGACGATGGAGACGAACCCCTCGTCGCCGAGGATGCGGCGGTCCTTGAGCGACGTCTCGGTGATCTCACCGACCGACAGCCCGTCAACGTAGACGTAGCCGGCGCGGACGGCCCCGGCGATCGACGCCTTGCCGTCGACGAGATCGACCACGACCCCGTCCTCGGCGATGATGACGTTGTCGGAGGGCACGCCGGTGAGCTCGGCCAGCCGGGCGTGCGCGCGCAGGTGGCGCCACTCGCCGTGGACCGGCATGAAGTTGCTCGGCCGGGTCATGTTCAGGACGTACAGCAGCTCGCCGGCCGGGGCGTGCCCCGAGACGTGCACGAGCGCGTTGCCCTTGTGCACGACCCGCGCCCCCCAGCGCGTGAGGCCGTTGATGACGCGGTTGACGGCGTTCTCGTTGCCGGGGATGAGCGACGAGGCGAGGATCACCGTGTCGCCCTCCTCGATCCGGATCTGGTGGTCCCGGTTCGCCATCCGCGACAGCGCCGACATCGGCTCGCCCTGCGACCCGGTGGAGACCAGCACGACCTTCTCCGCGGGAAGGTCGTCGATCTCCTTGGGGTCGACCATGATGCCCTCGGGCACGTGGAGGTACCCGAGGTCGCGGGCGACGCCCAAGTTGCGGACCATGGACCGGCCGACGAAGGCGACCTTGCGGCCGCTGGCGTGCGCGGCGTCCAGGACCTGCTGCACGCGGTGGACGTGCGAGGCGAAGCACGCCACGATGACCCGCTTCTCGGCGATGCGCAGGACGTCTCCGAGGACGACGCCGATCTCCCGCTCGCTGGTGACGAAGCCGGGCACCTCGGCGTTGGTGGAGTCCGACAGCAGCAGGTCGATGCCCTCCTCACCGAGCCGGGCGAATCCGCCGAGGTCGGTGAGCCGGCCGTCGAGCGGCAGCTGGTCCATCTTGAAGTCGCCGGTGGCCAGCACGAGGCCGGCGGGCGTGCGGATCGCGACGGCCAGGGCGTCGGGGATCGAGTGGTTGACCGCGAAGAATTCGCAGCGGAAGGGCCCGAAGCTGTGCGCTTGCTCCTCGACCACCTCGACCGTCACCGGCTTGATCCGGTGTTCCTGGAGCTTGGCCGCGATCAGCGCCAGCGTGAAGCGGGAGCCGACGAGCGGGATGTCCGCCCGTTCCCGGAGCAGGTAGGGCACCGCGCCGATGTGGTCCTCGTGCGCATGCGTGAGCACCAGCGCGTCGACGTCGTCGAGGCGATCCCGAATGGCGGTGAAGTCCGGGAGGATCAGATCGACGCCGGGCTGCGTGTCCTCGGGGAAAAGGACGCCGCAGTCGATGAGCAGCAGCCGCCCGGCGTGTTCCAGGACGGCCATGTTGCGGCCGATCTCGCCGAGACCGCCGAGGGCGATGACGCGCAGGCCACCGTCGGGCAGGGGCGGCGGGGG
>JBJMIW010000459.1:0-7925 GCA_045806665.1 Actinoallomurus sp. | reverse complement strand
GCGGATGACCTGGGCGAACGTCGTCCACCTCGGCCCGGGAAGAGATCGTCGCGCTCGCGAATCGGTGGTCGAGTAGTGTCCATGTCGCCGTTATCCGCGTGTCCGGGCCGGTGAACACGTTAGCTTGGCGGCCGTGACATTGGGACGTGTGCTGGTCGTCGACGACGACGAGGTGATCAGGCAGCTGATCGCCGTGAACCTCCAACTGGAGGGCTTCGAGGTGCTGACGGCCGTGGACGGACAGGACTGCATCGACCGGGTGCGGGAGATCGCTCCGGATGTGATCACCCTGGACGTCATGATGCCCCGGCTCGATGGCTGGGTGACGGCTGTCAAGCTGCGCGACGATCCCCTGACGCGGGACATCAAGGTCGTCATGATCACCGCACGGGCCCAGGAGCACGACATCAGACGGGGGCACGAGATCGGTGTGGACGCCTACGTGACGAAGCCGTTCGACCCGGCCGAGCTGATCCGTACGGTCCGGGACCTCGCCGGTGCCGGACCGGCGGCCTGACCCCAGCGGCGGAAACCTCCGATCGCCTGGGCGTGGGCGTCAGCGATCTTCATGCGGTCGCCCGCAGCGGCCGTATGTCCACATGATGGTCGGTTAGTCTCATCGTGTGACCCTGGCCGAGCTGAACGCCGCCGTCCTGGCCGCCGTCCGGGCGGCGGTCGACGAGGGCCAGTTCGCCGCGCCCGTGCCCGACCGCGTTCCGCTTACGGTCACCGAGACCGGCGACTATGCGACCCCGCTTCCGCTGCGGCTGGCCGGTGCCGCCGGGCGGCCGGCCACGGACATCGCGGACCTGCTCGCGGCCCGGCTGGGCCGGATGCCGGGGGTGGGCGAGGTACGGGTCACCGGCCCGGGTTTCCTATCGATCGGTGTCAGCGCCTCGCTGATCGCGCACATTGACGAGACGTACGGCGTCGTCGCCGTGCCGCGGGCGACCTGGCCGGAGCGCCCGCTGACCTTCGACAACCCCGGATTCGTGGTCCGTTTCGCGTACGCGAGGGCGGCCGCCGTACGCCGGCAGGCCGCCGACCTGGGCGTCCAGGCGGCCGAGGGACCCCTGACGGACCCGCGCCAGAAGCGCCTGCTCGGCCTGATCGCCGAGTTCCCCGGCCGGGCCGAGCAGGCGGCGCGGACGAAGGACCCGCGGCCGTTCACCCGGCAGCTCGAGCTGATCGCCGACACGTACCACGACGTCCACGAGTGGTGTTCGCCGCTGCCGCAGGGCGACGAACCCGTCACCGGCCACCACTCCGCACGCCTTAGCCTGACTGAAGCGGCGTACGTCGTCCTGGGCAACGGCCTGCGCATGCTCGGCGAGACCCCGAACGACCGTCTTTGAGACCCAACGGAGAGAGCAGTCGATGAGTCGAGTTCACCCGGCCGGCCCTCGGCACGCGGACGTGCTGCCGGAGGATCACCCGTTGCCTCCGCCGAGCGACCTGAACGCGCTGACGCCGAGCGTCTGGCCGCGCGGTGCTCGCCGTGAGGACGGGGTCCTGACGGTGGGCGGTGTGGACGTCCGTGACCTCGCGGTGGAGTTCGGCACGCCCCTGTACGTCTACGACGAGGACGACTTCCGCTCCCGCTGCCGTGACTTCGCGGCCGCTTTCAACGACGGCGACGTCTACTACGCCGGCAAGGCGTTCCTGTGCACCGAGGTGGCCCGGTGGGTGCGGGACGAGGGGCTCGGACTCGACGTCTGCAGCGGCGGAGAGCTCGCGGTCGCGCTCCGGACGAACTTCCCGCCGGAGCGGATCACCTTCCACGGCAACAACAAGTCGACGGCCGAGCTGGCCCGGGCGCTGGAGGCCGGCGTCGGCCACATCGTCGTCGACTCCTTCGAGGAGATCGCCCGGCTGGGCCATCTCGCCCGCGAGCGGGGCATCCGCCCGAAGGTCCTGATCCGCGTGACGACGGGCGTCGAGGCGCACACGCACGAGTTCATCGCCACCGCCCACGACGACCAGAAGTTCGGGTTCGCCCGGGAGACCGCGCAGGAGGCCGCCCGCCGCGTCATCGGGATCAAGGACCTGGAGCTCGTCGGCCTGCACTCCCACATCGGCTCGCAGATCTTCGACACGGATGGGTTCGAGCTGGCCGCCCGGCGCGTCGTCGAGCTGCTGGTCGCCATCCGCGACGAGCACGGCGTCGAGCTTCCCGAGCTCGACCTCGGCGGCGGATACGGCATCGCCTACCTGGAGGGCGACGACCCGCTGGACCCGAAGCACATCGCCGACAACCTGCGCGGCATCGTCACCCGTGTCTGCGAGGAGAAGAGCCTTCCGGTCCCGCGCCTGACCGTCGAACCCGGCCGTACGATCGCCGGGCCGGGCGGCGTCACGCTGTACGAGGTGGGCACGGTCAAGCCCCTGGAGGGGCTGCGGACCTACGTCTCGGTCGACGGGGGCATGAGCGACAACATCCGCACGGCGCTGTACGGCGCGGAGTACACCTCGGTGCTCGCCTCCCGGCGTTCGGACGCGGGCCCGATGCTCAGCCGCCTGGTCGGCAAGCACTGCGAGAGCGGCGACATGGTCGTCCGCGACCTGTGGCTGCCGGCCGACCTGGCCCCGGGCGACCTGGTCGCGGTCGCGGCGACGGGAGCGTACTGCCGTTCGCTGGCCAACAACTACAACCACATTCCCAAGCCCGCGGTGGTCGCCGTACGCGACGGCAGGGCGCGGCTGATCCTCCGCCGTGAGACAGAGGACGACCTGCTGCGCCTGGAGGTGTCCCCGTGAGCTCCGCGAGTCCCTTGCGGGTGGCCCTGCTCGGCTGCGGCGTCGTCGGCACCGAGGTCGTCCGCCTCCTGCATGAGCAGGCGGACGATCTCGCCGCGCGGGTCGGCGCCCCGCTGGAACTGGCCGGCATCGCGGTGCGCCGGAAGGACAAGCGGCGCGAGGGGGTGCCGCCGGAGCTGCTGACGACGGACGCGATCGGCCTGGTGACCCGCCCGGACGTCGACATCGTGATCGAGGTGATCGGGGGGATCGAGCCCGCCCGGAGCCTGCTCCTGGACGCGATGAAGTCCGGAAAGTCGGTCGTCACGGCCAACAAGGCGCTGCTCGCCGAGGACGGTGCGACGCTCTTCGGCGCGGCCCGCGAGCACGGCGCGGACATCTACTACGAGGCGTCCGTGGCGGGCGCGATCCCGCTGCTGCGCTCGCTGCGCGAGTCGCTCGTCGGCGATCACGTGCACCGGGTGATGGGGATCGTGAACGGCACGACCAACTACATCCTCGACAAGATGGACTCCTCGGGGGCCGGTTTCTCCAAGGCGCTGGAGCAGGCGCAGGCCCTCGGCTACGCCGAGGCCGACCCGACCGCCGACGTCGAGGGGTTCGACGCGGCGGCCAAGGCCGCGATCCTCGCCCAGCTCGCGTTCCACACCCGGGTCACCGCGGCCGACGTGTATCGGGAGGGCATCGCGGACGTCACGTCCGCCGACATCGTCAGCGCCAGCGCGATGGGCTGCGTGGTGAAGCTCCTGGCCATCTGCGAGCGGGTGCCCTCGAAGGATGGGCGGAACGGTCGCGGCGTGTCGGTCCGCGTCCACCCGGTGATGATCCCGCGTACGCACCCGCTGGCCAGCGTCCGCGAGGCGTACAACGCGGTCTTCGTGGAGGCGGAGTCCGCCGGGTCGCTGATGTTCTACGGCGCGGGCGCCGGCGGCGCGCCGACGGCCAGCGCGGTGCTCGGCGACCTGGTCGCGGTCGCCCGGAACCGGGTGAACGGCACCCGTGGCCCGGCGGAGTCCACGTACGCCGACCTGCCCGTGCTGCCGATGGGGGACACGGTCACGCGCTACCACGTCTCCCTGGACGTGGCCGACCGGTCCGGCGTGCTGGCGCGGGTCGCCGACGTCTTCGCCGACCACGGCGTCTCGATCCAGGCGGTGCGTCAGGAAGGCCACGGTGAGGAGGCGCAGCTGGTCATCGTCACGCACCGGGCACCCGACGGCGCGCTCTCGGCCACCGTTGAGAACCTCCGCCACCAGGAGATCGTTCGCGAGGTCGCGAGCGTCATGCGCGTCGAAGGCGACGAGTGAGCCCGCCGCAGCGAGCGACCGGCCACCAGCACGCGGTGCGATGGCCGCATCCGCCGTACCAGCCGCCGATCCGCCGATCCGCCGAGCCGAGCAGGCCCGCCGGACGGCAATGATCCTCATCGCGGCGCGGTGTCCAGGATGTGAAACGACGTGAGACGCGTCGCCACGGGGCCGTAGACTCGCTGGACGACACCGCAGGTCAGGAGGATCCCGTGAGCAGGGCATGGCGTGGCGTCATCGAGGAGTACCGCGATCGGCTCCCCGTGACGGCCGGGACGCCGGTCGTCACCCTTCTGGAGGGCGGCACGCCCCTGCTGCCGGCGACGCGGGTGTCCCAGCTGACCGGCTGCGAGGTGTACCTCAAGGTCGAGGGGGCGAACCCGACCGGTTCGTTCAAGGACCGCGGCATGACCATGGCCATCAGCAAGGCGGCCGAAGAGGGCGCCAAGGCGGTCATCTGCGCCTCGACCGGTAACACCTCCGCGTCCGCAGCCGCGTACGCCGTACGCGCCGGGATGGTCTGCGCGGTGCTCGTGCCGCGCGGGAAGATCGCCATGGGCAAGCTGGCGCAGGCGCTGGTGCACGGCGCCAAGCTGCTGCAGATCGACGGGAACTTCGACGACTGCCTGGAGCTCGCGCGCAAGCTCGCCGTCGACTATCCCGTGGCGCTGGTCAACTCGGTGAACAAGTTCCGGCTGCACGGGCAGAAGACGGCGGCCTTCGAGATCATCGACGCGCTCGGCGCGGCGCCGGACGTGCACTGCCTGCCCGTGGGCAACGCCGGGAACATCACGGCGTACTGGATGGGCTACAAGGAGTCCGACGCGCGCCCGCGCATGCTGGGCTTCCAGGCGGCCGGCGCCGCGCCGATCGTTCGCGGGGAGCCGGTCGCGTCGCCGCAGACGATCGCGACGGCGATCCGGATCGGCAATCCCGCCTCCTGGGACCTCGCGCTGAAGGCGCGCGACGAGTCCGGGGGAGCGATCGAGGCCGTCACCGACCGGCAGATCCTGGCCGCCTACCGCCTGCTCGCCCGCGAGGAGGGCGTGTTCGTCGAGCCCGCGTCGGCCGCGAGCGTCGCCGGCCTGCTGCAGGCCGGCGCCGAGGGCCTCGTACGCCCGGGCGAGCGCGTCGTCTGCACGGTGACCGGAAACGGCCTCAAGGACCCCGACTGGGCGATCTCCGGTGCTCCGGCGCCGATCACGGTGCCCGTCGACGCGCACGCCGCCGCGTCCGCGCTGGAACTCGCTTGACGACGCGGCCCTCCCCGCCTCTGGCCGTGCACGTGCGGGTGCCCGCGACCAGCGCGAACCTCGGCCCCGGCTTCGACACGCTGGGTCTGGCGGTCACCCTGTACGACGACGTGGAGATCGGACTGGCCGACTCCGGCCTGTGGATCGATGTCACGGGCGAGGGCGAGGAGACCGCCAAGCGCGGCGAACAGCACCTCATCGCGCGGACGTTCCGGGAGACCTGGGCCCTGATCGGGGCCGCGCCCGCGCCAGGGCTGCGGATCCGCTGCCGCAACCGCATCCCGCACGCGCGCGGGCTCGGCTCGTCATCGGCGGCCACCGTCGCCGGGATCCTCGCCGCCCGCGCCCTGCACCCGGAGGGGGAGCGGTTCACCGACGCGGACGTCCTCGCCTTCGCCACGAGGATCGAGGGGCACCCGGACAACGTCGCCCCCTGCCTGGCGGGCGGCCTGACCATCGCCTGGGACAGCGGCGCTGGACCGCGTATGACCAGGCTCGACGTCGCCCCTGACGTACGGCCGGTGGCGTTCGTCCCTGAGCACCGGCTCGCCACCGAGCGCGCCCGCGGCCTCCTGCCGGACGTCGTGCCGCACGCGGACGCCGCGGCGAACGCCGGGCGCGCCGCGCTCCTGATCGCCGCGCTCACCGCCCGGCCGGAACTGCTGCTGGACGCCACCGAGGACCGGTTGCACCAGGCGTACCGCGCCCCGGCGATGCCGGAGTCGGTCGCGCTGGTGGAGCGGCTGCGCGCGGGGGGCGTGCCGGCCGTGGTCTCGGGCGCCGGGCCGACGGTCCTCGCCTTCGTCTCCACCTGCGAGGTTGATTCGATCGGCTCGGAAGTGGGTACTTCGTGGCACATACACCCGCTGAACGTTGACCCCCACGGCGCATGCGTTCAGTCGATCGGTCAGGAAACGCGAGTCTCCGGGGAATAGCAGTGTGCCCAGGTGATGTTAGGCTAAGTGCCGCACCAGATGCCCCGTACGGGGGCATGGGCTCGTCAGCCACTCCGGCTTACGTCGGCCGTGTGACGCGGATGTGGTTCCCCGGCAACGAAACCGCTCGTTGTTCAGCGTTCAACCAAAACTTCGAACGTATCGGGATCGGGGATCTCTCTCGAGAACCTGCCTCCACCATCTGGATGTGGCCAGAACTCTTCGCCGATCACATGGAGATCAGCAGAGCTCGACTGATCCGGCGCCCCCGCCGGTTCGCACGACCGGGTTGCCTGGCCGACGGCGGCCACACCCGCTCCCTGGGAAGGACCCTTAGTGAGCGAATCCACCGAACTCCTCTCGGACGCAGCAGTCACCACGGCTTCTGAAGCCGAGTCCGCCGAGAAGGCGACGACCGCTGCTCCGCGGCGCCGCCGCACGGGCACCGGCCTGTCGGCGATGGTGCTGCCTGAGCTGAAGGCCCTGGCCTCCAGCCTCGGGATCAGCGGTACGGGCGGAATGCGGAAGAGCCAGCTCATCGCCGCCATCCAAGAGCGGCAGGCGCAGCACACCGGAGGCGCTGACACGGCGTCCTCCGCCAAGAACGACGCCGAGGCCCCCGCCGCCGAGGCCCCCGCCGCCAAGGACACCGCTGCGGCGCCCGCCGCTTCCGACGCCGCGCAGAAGCGCGAGCGTCCCGCCAAGCGCGACGAGGCGCCGGCGCAGGAGCAGCAGGAGATCAAGGTTGACGCCGAGTCCGGCGACGGTGGCACGCGTGAGGGCGCCGGCCGGGAGAGCGGCCACCAGCGCCAGCGCCAGCGCGGCAACCGCAACCGCGACGGCCAGGCCCAGCGCGACGACAACCGCGGCCAGCGCGAGGACCGCGGCCAGCGTGAGGACCGCGGGCAGCGCGACGACAACCGCGGCCAGCGTGAGGACCGCGGCCAGCGCGCCGAGGACAACCGCGGGCAGCGTGATGACCGCGGGCAGGGCCAGCGTGGCGCCAACCAGCGCCAGAACGACTCCGACGACGAGGACGGCAGCGGCCGGCGCCGTCGCGGCCGGTTCCGCGAGCGCAGCCGCGGCCGTGGCGGTCGCGAGCGCTTCAGCGACACCGAGCCCACGGTCAGCGAGGACGACGTTCTCATCCCGGTCTCCGGCATCCTCGACATCCGCGACAACTACGCCTTCGTCCGTACGACCGGCTACCTGCCCGGCCCGCAGGACGTCTACGTCTCCCTCGCCCAGGTCCGCAAGAACGGCCTGCGCAAGGGCGACGTCATCACCGGCGCCGTCCGGCAGCCGCGCGAGGGCGAGCGGCGGGAGAAGTTCAACGCCCTGGTCCGGCTCGACACCGTCAACGGCATGGAGCCCGAGCAGGCCAAGGGCCGCGTCGACTTCTCCAAGCTGACCCCGCTGTACCCGCAGGAGCGGCTGCGCCTGGAGTCCTACCACACGCAGCTCACGACGCGGATCATCGACCTGGTCAGCCCGATCGGCAAGAGCCAGCGCGGGCTCATCGTCTCGCCGCCCAAGGCGGGCAAGACCATGGTCCTGCAGGCGATCGCCAACGCGATCACCAAGAACAACCCCGAGTGCCACCTCATGGTCGTCCTCGTCGACGAGCGGCCGGAAGAGGTCACCGACATGCAGCGGTCGGTGAAGGGCGAGGT
>JBJMIW010000458.1:0-4889 GCA_045806665.1 Actinoallomurus sp. | reverse complement strand
TCGATCTGCTCCGGGCGCAGGAGGGCCTCGACCATCATGTGCCGCCGGAAGTGCTTGAACTCCAGGCGGGCCCGGCGTCCCGGGGCACGCCACAGGTTGCCGGTGTGCTCGATCAGGCCCTTCGGGTAGTACTCCAGCGCCAGCGCGATCCGGGTCATGTCCGGCCCGATCTCGCTGAACGCGACGGCGCCGTCCACATAGCCCTTGGGTCCCCGAGACCGCCAGACGATCCGCCGGTCGGGGATCTGCTCGAGAATGGTCGACTCCCAGTTCCGGTGCGACCAGAAGATCTGCGCCTTCCAGCGGACCTTCTCGTCGGACTCCTGGTGGACGTCCTCGACCTTCTTAGTGAACGACGGCCAGTCCTCGAACTGCGTCCACTGGTTGTAGGCCAGCCGCAAGGGCACGCCGACGTCCAGGGTCTCGACGATGTTGGTGACCTTGAGCTTCTTTCCCTTGCCGCCCTTGGTCCCGCGTATCTTCTGCTCCAGCTTCGTCTTGGCGTAGGCCTTCACGGCGGCGAAGCCCGGGGCCAGCCTGTCCTTCAGGGATGACTTGCCGTCTTCCCCGCCTCCGGCCAGGGCGGAGAACAGGCCTCCGCCCCCACCCTTGGTCACGGCGGATAGCAGGCCTCGGCCCCCGCCCTTGGTCACGGCGGACAACAGGCCCCCACCGGCGCCTCCCGTCAGAGCGGACAGCACGCCGCCCTGACCGTGCTCGGAGTAGTCGCCGAGCCGGTCCGCGGCACCCTCGAGCCGCTGCAGCATGGACGTCGCGGCCCGCGTGCCCAGGGCCGTCACCAGGCCCTGGAATTCGCCGAGCAGCCGGTCGGCGTGCAGTTCCTTCAGCAGGTCACCTGTGGGAAGCCGCTCGGTGGTCTCCCGCAGTGGATCGGTCGCTGAGCGCGTCGACTCGGTCATGGCGCTCACCTCCCCGTTCGCCGTACGGGCGGCGGTCCGTGCCCGCTGGGCCGGGCCTCCCGTCGCGGCCGGTCGAGATCCTCGTCGAGTTCGTCCTCGGACTCCGCACCGCGCGGGGCTCCGCGCCGCACAGTGCGGGGCCGGTCGGCGAGTTCGTCCTCGGCGCCCTCCCCGGCGCCGTGCGGCCGGCGGCGTACGGCGGCGGGCCCGCGCCTCGGCCGTTCCTCGCGCTCTTCCTCATAGTCCTCGCCCTCGCCCTCGTAGACCTCTTCTTCCTCCTCGCGGGCGCCTCCGGGCGTCCGCGGCCGGAGGAGGGCGTCGGTCCGCCGCTGGAGGCGGTCGCTCAGCGCGTCGATCTGGCTGCTGGCCGCGGTGACGGCGGCGGCCTTGCCGGCCTCGACCAGGCGTCCGCGAACGGTCTCGGTCAGGTTCTTGACCTCGGGAGAGGTGTTCAGCAGCTTCGTGCCCCGCTTGACGAGGGCCGCCGGATTCTTGCCGAGTCGTCCTGAGGCCCCGGCGGCCGCGAGCGTCAGCGCGAGCCTCATCTTGCGTCTGCGGCCCATCAGGTATCCCGCGCCGACGGCGAGGGCGATCCGCAGTCCGTCCTTCATGATCGTGTCCCCCTTAGCACCCGCAGCCGGAGCGGGTGCCGTGTCCCCATCCGCCCTGACCGACCCGCCGACTTCCGGCCTCCTCTACAGCCGAAATCGTCGACCTCATCCGTAAAAACGATCAATTCGCACGTCTATCAGAGATCGCCCTACCCTCAGCGTCGTCCGGAAAACCCGCAGACGAGCGATCTTCACGCCGCTCGGCCGCGGTCTGGAGAAGCCCGGCACGACGGTCTCGTCCCGCGCCGGAGGTGACGGCAGTGGGTCGTGCTCCCGTCAGGCGCAGCCACCGCTCCGGGCGGCCCGACAGGCGTGTGGCCCGGATAACGGCCGGGTATCGCCCAAATGAGGGCTGTTTCCGCGGCCGCGGTGACCGCGCGGCCACGGTTACACCAGTGGACGCCGCGCCAGGGCGCCCATGCTGACGAAACACGGAGATGTCATGACTATGCCGATGAGGCGCACCAGAGGTGGCCGGCTGCACGGGATGGAGCCGGCCGGGATGCTGCGCCGAGACCCCTTCGCGGACGTACAGGAACTGCTCAACCGAATGACCGGGCTAATCCAGCCGACGATGGAGACGGAGGCCGAACGCCCTTGGGTGCCGGTCGCCGAGATCGACGAGACCGAGGACAGCTACATGGTCCGGTTGGAGTTGCCGGGCATCATGCCGGACGAGATCGAAATCGGTATCCGGGACCGCGAGCTGTGCGTGAACGGCGAGGTCCGGGAGGAGGACGAAGCCTCGAACGCGCTACGCGTGCGGGTCGGGCGGTTCCACTACCACACCTCGCTGCCGTCAGACGTCGACGCGGACAACATCGAGGCCAGCCTGGACGAGGGTGTGCTGACCCTGCGCATTCCGAAGGAGCAGCGAGCCCATACACACCGGGTCCCGATCATGGGCGGACGCTCCGAAGGCATGCCCACCGGAGGCGCCGAGGCCGAAGGGATGTCGCCCGGGGCCACGGGTACCGCAGGCATGCCGACCGGAGGAACCCAGACCGGAAGCATGCCGCCCGCCGGGGGAACGCGGACCGGAGGTGAGGGGACCGTACGCTGACCGGATCCGGCGAACCGCTCTTGGAGGAAGGTCGGATCTACTTCTTCTACCGGCCGCGGGTGGGCCAGACCGAGGTCGACGACCTCGAGGACGTACAGCGCCTGCACATGGTCCTCCACCCCCAGGGCACTGACCGGTTCCGCATCCTGGTGATCGGCCGGAAACGCATGCCGAGCGTGGAGGAGACCCGCGAACGGCTCTGGGCCACCGTCACGGATGTGGTGGAGGGCGCCGAATACCCACTTGGCCTACGAACTCGTCCGCCCTCAGCGGCCCGGTGAAGCGCAGCGTGAGCTGAACCTGCGACCGCAGGCGAGCTACATCGTGACGGTCCGCAACCCGGACGCTCCGCCGCCCCTGGGCATCCGGGCGGGCACCGGCCGCCGGCCGGGGTTCCCCGACGATCTGCCGGCCAGGTTCGGCGGCCGCCGGTTCGCGCCGGTGGATCCCCCCGACTTCCTCGACTACGAGAACGCCGACGTGATCCTGATCGGTGCGGCCGGGGATCCGGCCCGAGAGCTCGGCGTCGACCTGGACTCCGAGGTGGAGCGACTGGGCGTCCGGGACCTCTACGAGGAACTGCGGCTCAGCCGAGAGCGTCAGCCGCCCTACCCGCTCGAGAAGGGCGAATGGCGGTAGGCGCCGGAGACCTACCCGTTCGCCGTTCAGCCGCGCCCGAGCCCATCGGTCAGGGTGACGGCATCTCCGCCGGTTTGGCATTGGTCCAGTAGTCCGCCACCTTCTTCGCGGCGGACGCCGAGTCGACCGCCCGCCCGTCGCTGAGGCGCGCGGTGGAGCTCGTCGTCCCCGCCGGGTCCGGGGCGGCGTTCGCGGTCGTGCCCGCTCTCGCGAGTCCGATCATGAGGACCAGCGCGGCCCCGCCCATAGCACCCCTCGGCGTACATGCAACGTTCGTGTCTCCCATTACTGATCGCGTCGCCCTGTATCGACAGGTTTGTTGACTCGGATCGACAAAGAGTAATGAGAGCCGATATCTAGTGATTTACCTATACCTGCGGAGTGTCCGCAAGCGGTCAGCTCACGGTATCCCGGGCCGGACCGCCCACAGTTCACTCCTGATTCACCGGCGGTTCGGCCGCCGTTGGGCGGCCTGGTCGCCCGGACCCCGCCACCGCACCGGACACGGAAGGCCGCCGCCAGTCCTCCTGGCGACGGCCTTCCTACCTCATGACCTCTTACCGCTTGAACGTGCGACGGACCTCCTTCGCGGTGTCCTTCGCCTTCTCGCCGACCTGCTTGGCGCCGCCCGCCGTGCGGTCCCTGCGCCCCTCGGACTCGAGGTACGGGTCGTCGGCCGTCCGGCCCGCCGCTTCCTTGCCGCGGCCCTTCGCCTTCTCCATCTTGTTCTTGAGCTTGTCCAGGAGACCCATCGGCTCCCCCTTCCGTACGAAGCTGTACGGGCCTGGTCATTCCCTTTCGTTGACGACCTATTCGGCCGGATCACCTCCGTGAACGCACCGTCCGTCACCTCGCGATCACACGGGACGCATGGTGATCTTGACGACGGTAGACTCGCGGCTCGTGAAGGTTCACGACCGGCGGAGGGGCACACACGGCGAGCTCGTGCTCCGCGGCGACGGCGAGCACTTCGAGATCATCAGCAACGGGGTGTTCCTGATGGACACCCGGGCCGGCGCGTCGGAGCGTCTCCTCGTCCGGGCGGCCCTCGACCGCCTCGCCCGCCCAGCCGACCTGCTCATCGGCGGGCTCGGCGTCGGCTTCTCCCTCGCGGAAGCCGTGAGCTCGCCGTACACCCGGGGCGTGGTCGTCGTCGAGCGCGAGGCCGCGGTGATCGGCTGGCACGCCGGTCCCCTTCGGCCGTACTCCGAAGGCGCCCTCGACGACCCGCGCGTGCGCGTCGAGAACGCCGACCTCCTCGTCTGGCTGCGAGCGGCGGGTGATCCGTACGACGCAATCTGCCTGGACATCGACAACGGCCCGGAGTGGACGGTCGACGAGGGCAACGCCACGCTGTACGGCCCTGAGGGCCTGGACCTCCTGTCACGTCGGCTCAGGCCCGGCGGCGTCCTCGCGGTCTGGAGCGCCGCGGCCGTCCCCGCGTTCGAGGATCGCCTACGGGAACGCTTCGCCGACGTGTCCGCGCATCCGGTCGAGGTCGCGCGTGGCGAACCCGACGTCGTCTACCTGGCCTCGATGCGGGCCGCGTAGCGGCGCTCCAGCTCTTCGGCCCGCTGCTCGGGGCGGGGACGCTCCGCGTCCCGCAGCCTGTCGGCGAGCGACTGCAGCAGCAGGTGCCAGGCGGCCAGGGCGGCG
>JBJMIW010000457.1:0-31365 GCA_045806665.1 Actinoallomurus sp. | reverse complement strand
TGGCGTAGACCGCGGCGGCCAGCCGCGCCGACAGGGTCGGGCCGAGGGCGACCAGGAGGATGCCGCCGATCAGCGCGGCGGGAAAGGTGCCCGCGTGCAACCACCCGCGCAGCCGTGGCTTCACCGACTGCGCGAACTCCCCCACGCGTGCGGCCGGTCCTCCCATGCGCCCTCCTTCGTCCGTGCCGGTACCCCGTACTCGGACTCAGTATTCCGAACGACGCGCGAGCCGTCTCCCTCCCCCCAAGCGTGAGGTGAACTCTGTCTCGACCTCTTGGACGTCCTCGACCGTCACGGCCACCTCCTCCAGGCTCGGCCGGTCCCGGAGCCGGTCGGCGGCCCTGCGCAGCGCCCGCTCGCCGACGAGCCGGCTGAGCTCCAGGCCGAAGCAGTCGAGCTTGTCGGCGTCGGTGAGGTCGTCGCGCGCCCGCAGGTCGGCGGCGAGCTCGCCGAGCCGCTGGGCCTCGGCCAGGTCGTACCGCCGCAGCGCGTGGCTGCACAGCTCCGCCAGGGCGGCGTGGTCCCGGGCGAAGGACAGGCCGTGCAGGTCGTTGCCGGCCAGCCGGCTAAGCGCCCGCTTGCGGTCCATCGCCGCGTCGACGATCTTGAGCAGCCCCGACAGCAGCAGGATCGGGCCGATGCTGATGCCCTTGTCCTGGGCGATCATGAAGGAGGAGCGGAAGACCGCGGCCGAGCCGATCGCTGCGGCCATCACCTGGGCGACGTCGGCGCCGATGGGCGGAGCGCCCTGCGGGAGCGCGAAGCGCCAGCCCATCGACTCGGCCATGATGAGGGCCAGCGTCGAGGCCGACGCGTTGACGATGACGTAGAGCATTCCGGACGGGGAGAACACCGCCGCCGCGGGCTTGTCCTGGTAGCGCCCCACCAGCTCCGCGACGCCGATGACGGCGCCGAACAGGGCGGCGAAGAGCATCCTGGCGACCACTAGGCCCCCCTGGCGCGTACCGGCTCCAGGCCGGCGGCCATCAGCCGGCCCGCCCGGGCGGCCTCCAGGAAGACCAGGAGCCACTCCCCCGGTCCGGAGGCCGCACCGTGCCAGCGGCGCGGCGGCGCGTCCCTCGCCTGGAGGAACATCAGCAGCCAATCCCCTGTGCCCGAGGCCGTGCCCCGGCGCATTCGCGTAGACATGGCGAGTACTCTCGTGAGCCCACCCCATGAACGCGACGACCCGGTGGGCACGGGTTCCGAACCTCCTGCCCAGGACGTCCGCGGAGCAGAGTTGTGGCGAGTCCGTGGTATCCCGGCCGATTCTTCGCGGACCGGGGACTCCGGCCGGGTTCCGGAGCCCCCGGTCCGCGGTCAGCCTTCGAGCGACATGTACCGGCGCGTGTCCCGGGGCGGTAGGCGGCAACTCTCCGACGGCGGTCGGGGCTGGACACCAGAATGGACATATGGCACCGTCCTTTACACAGTAAGTCCCGAGCGGGGATCCGAGGACGAAGCCGCCGCTCGTCAGGCGCCGGGTGACAGCCGGGGCGGGCGGCCCTCGTAAGGGGTGCTCAGCACCACGGTGGTGCGGGTGGAGACGTTCGCGGCGGCCCTGATCTGCTGCAGCAGTTCCTCCAGCGCGAACGGCGACGCGACCCGCACCTTCAAGATGTAGCTCTCCTCACCGGCCACCGAGTGACAGGCCTCGATCTCCTGCAGGTGGGCGAGCTTCTCGGGCGCGTCGTCGGGGGCCGCCGGGTCGATCGGCTTGATCGAGATGAAGGCGGTGAGCGGCAGGCCGACCGCCTCGTGGTCGAGCACGGCCGAGTAACCCCTGATCACGCCACGCTTCTGCAGCCGCCGTACCCGCTGGTGGACGGCGGACACGGACAGGCCCGTCTCCCGTGCCAGGTCCGTGAAGCTCATACGGCCGTCCTCGGCGAGCAGGCCCACGATCTGCCGGTCTATGTCCTCCACGCCTCAGAACCTATCGCGATGGACGATTTCGCGGTGGAACGCGCCCTGAGGACGGTTCCCGCGCTCACCATGCCGTCACCCCCGGAAAGGTCAGCGCGGGCCGGCCAGGTGTCGCCCGATCACCATGCGCTGGACCTGGTTGGTGCCCTCGACGATCTGCAGGACCTTTGCCTCGCGCAGGAAGCGCTCGGCGGGGAGGTCGATGACGTAGCCGTACCCACCCAGCACCTGGACCGCATCGGTCGCCACCCGCATCGCGGTGTCGGTGGCGAACAGCTTGGCCATCGCCGCCTGCGGGCCGTACGGCTTGCCGGCGTCGCGGCGGCGGGCCGCGGTCAGGTAGAGCGCCCGGGCCGCCGCCACCCCGGTGGCCATGTCGGCGAGCATGAACTGCAGCCCCTGGAAGTCGGCGATGCGCTGCCCGAACTGGCGGCGCTCACGGGCGTAGCCGACGGCCGTGTCCAGCGCCGCCTGGGCGACGCCGACGGCGCAGGCCGCGATGCCGAGCCGCCCGCCGTCCAGCGCCGACAGCGCGATCGGGAAGCCCTGCCCCTCCGCGCCGATCCGGTCGTCCTCGGGGATCCGCGCGTCACCGAAGTGCACCTGCGCGGTCGGCGACGAGCGCAGGCCCATCTTCTTCTCCGGCGGGGCGGCGCGGACACCGCCGGTGCCGCCGGGGACGTGGAAGCAGGAGATGCCGCGGCTCTTGTCGGGCGAGCTACGGGCGAACAGGGTGTAGAAGTCGGCGTGCCCGCCGTGGGTGATCCATGCCTTGGTGCCGTTGACGGTGTACGCACCGCCGTCGTGGTACGCCTTGGTGGTCAGCGCCGCCGCGTCGGACCCGGAGTGAGGCTCGGACAGGCAGTACGCGCCCAGCAGCTCACCGCCGATCAGCTCCGGCAGCAGCCGCTCCCGCTGCTCGGCCGAGCCGTACGCCGCCACCGGGAAGCACGCCAGGGTGTGCACACTCACCCCGAGGCCCACCGCGAGCCAGCCCGCGGCGAGTTCCTCCACCATCTGGAGGTACACCTCGTACGGCTGCCCGCCGCCGCCGAACTCCTCCGGATACGGCAGCCCGAGCAGCCCCGCCCGGCCGAGCGTCCGGAACACCTCGCGGGGAAACCGGGCCGCCTCCTCGTCCGCGGCGGCCCGCGGGGCGAGCTCCGCGGCGACCAGGTCGCGGGTCAGTTCCAGCAGGTCGTACGCCTCCGGCGTCGGCAGCTCCCGATCAACGCCCATCGTCCACTCGCCTCCGGCAATGAGCCCCTCCACACTGAGGGACACCTCAGCGAAATATTAGGACGTCCAAGTAACTGATTGCTATCACCCGAAGGCGACGTACCGTACGACTTGCGATGTTTCAGGCGGTTTCCGAGGAGGCGTGATGCGGGTCCGGCTGTCGTACGGTGAGACCGGGCTGGAGGTGGAGCTGCCGGACGCGGCCACGACCGTGGTGACCCCCCGGCATCACCCCGCCGCCCCCGACCCTGCGGCCGCGCTCCGGGCCGCACTGCGCGCGCCCGTCGCCGGCCCCCCGCTCCGCGAGCGCGTGCGGCCCGGGCAGACCGTGGCGATCTCCGCCTGCGACGGCACCCGTCCGCAGCCGCGCGATCTCATGATCCCGGCGATCCTCGAGGAGCTCGCCGACATCGTCGACCTCGACGACGTGACGATCCTCGTCGCGACCGGCACCCATCGCGGCAACACCAGTGCCGAGCTGCGGGAGATGTTCGGCGACGCCGCGGTGGACGCGGTCCGCGTCGTCAACCACGACGCCCGGGACCCGGGCTCGCTGACCTACCTCGGCACCCACGGCGCCGGCGTCCCCGTGTGGCTGAACAGCGCCTGGGTCGAGGCCGACGTACGCATCACGACGGGCTTCGTCGAGCCGCACTTCTTCGCCGGCTTTTCCGGAGGTCCCAAGCTCGTCGCGCCCGGCCTGGCCGCGCTGGAGACCGTCCTGACACTCCACGACGCCGCCCGCATCGGGCACCCGTCGGCGACCTGGGGCGTCACCCACGGCAACCCCGTCCACGACGACGTCCGCGCCATCGCGACCGGCACCGGCGTCACCTTCGGGCTCGATGTGATCCTCAACCGGGACAAGCAGATCGTCGCCGCCTTCGGCGGAGACCTCCTGGCCATGCACGCCGCCGCCACGGCCGCCGCCCGTGAGGCGGCGATGCGCCCCCTGGACGCGCCGTTCGATGTGGTCGTCACCACCAACTCGGGGTATCCCCTCGACCAGAACCTGTACCAGTCCGTCAAGGGGATGTCCGCGGCCTACCAGGTCGTCCGGCCGGGCGGCGTGATCGTGTGCGCGGCGGAGTGCCGGGACGGGTTCCCCGACCACGGGTCCTACCGCGAGGTGCTGGCCTCGGCGCCGTCGCCGCATGCGCTGCTCGCCGAGATCGGCGCCCGCCCGCACACCGTCCCGGACCAGTGGCAGGTGCAGATCCAGGCCCGCATCCAGGCGGGTGCCCGGGTGGTGATGCACACGTCGCACCTCGGGGACGCCGAACTGGCCGCCGCGCACCTGGAACAGACCCGCGACATCTCCGCGACCGTCGCCGCCGCCCTCGCCGAGGCGGGGCCGGACGCCCGGGTCTGCGTCCTGCCCGAGGGCCCGCAGACCATCCCGTACCTCACCGCCGGCGTCGCCTGAGGAACCGCCGCGGGCTCTGAGCGACGGTCAGGAGCCGCCGAGTGACCGCCGGCCCCGAGGCACCGCACGCGGGCCCGCCGAGATGCCCGGAAGGCCGCGGATCGTCCTACCGGTCCGACGGTCACGGTCGGCCGTCAGACGTCGACGACGACGAGGTCACGAGTGACGTTGTTGACGCTCTCGTGGCCGTCGGCGGTGCACACGACGATGTCCTCGATGCGCGCCCCGTGCGGCCCGGGGTAGATCCCCGGCTCGATGGAGAACGCCATCCCCGGCTCCAGCGGCTCGGTGTTCCCCGCCACGATGTAGGGATCCTCGTGCGTCTCCAGCCCGATGCCGTGGCCGGTGCGGTGGATGAAGTACTCGCCGTACCCGGCCGCCGCGATCACTTCACGCGCCGCCGCGTCGACCGCCTCACACGTGACGCCGGGACGGACGGCGGCGCGGGCGGCCTCCTGCGCCTCCTTCAGCACGGCGTAGTAGGCGTGGAAGTCGGCCGGCGGCTCCCCGACGGAGTACGCACGGGTCTCGTCGGAGCAGTACCCGCTCGGCATCGTGCCGCCGATGTCGACGACGACGGGCTCGCCGACCTGGATGACCCGGTCGGACACCTCGTGGTGCGGGCTGGCGCCGTTGGGCCCGGACCCGACGATCACGAAGTCCACCGTCGCGTGGCCCTCGGCCAGGATCGCCTCGGCGATGTCGCGGCCCACCTCGCGCTCGGTGCGGCCCGGCTTCAGCAGGCCCGGGACGATGCCGTGCACCCGGTCGATCGCCGTCCCCGCCTCGCGCAGCGCCTCGACCTCGGCCGCGCTCTTCCGCTTGCGCAGCTCGCCCAGGACCCGGCCGGCCGCGACCTGCTCCGCGCCCGGCATCGCGGCGCGGAAGCGCAGGGCCATGACCGCCCACATCCGGTCCGCGACGCCGACACGGGCCAGTTCGCGCGGGAGCCGCCCGGCCACCAGTGCGTACGGGTCCTCGGTCTCCTCCCAGGGCACCAGCTCCACACCGAGCTCACCGGCCGTGGAGGCCTGCGCGGCGGCCAGTTCGAGCCGGGGGACGACCAGGAAGGGATCGTCCGCGGCGGGCACCACCAGACAGGTCAGCCGCTCCAGCGGGATGGCGTCATAGCCCGTGACGTAGCGCAGGTCGGGCCCTGGCGTCAGCAAGAGAGCGCCGAGTCCGGACTCGGCGGTCGCCTCGCGCACCCGGGCGAGGCGGTCGGGCTCGAATAGGGCTGTCGGGCTTGTCACACCGTTCCCTCTCCTGTGAAGACCTATGTGTCGACGGCAATCTACTCCCGCGCGACCAGGCCGGTCGCCTCTGGGCGGCCGCGACGCGCCTGCTCGCCGGACGCCGCCGTTACCCGGGCACCGCCGTTACGGTCAAGCCGGGAACGCCGTGCGCCGGGCGCCCCGTCGACCGGACGCCCCGGCAGGGCGGGCGGCATCCCGCGGCACGGGCGCCGCGCCGGCGCGTGTCTCCGGCCCTCTTTTCGAGTATCCGCCCGGACCGTCGCGCCCGGGCACCGCGGCCCCGGCCGGGCCGCCGGCGATGCACAAGACGCGCACAAGCCCGATGGATGATGCTCGCTGTGTGCGATAACCCCATCACGGACAGCGAAAATCGCTACGATGGCGTACACACTCAGGGCGTGCACAGGACGAGCGCCAACCCCGCCGGCCTCGTACGTCACAGGGCTCACGAACCGAAGACCACCATCTCAACGAGCAGATCCAGAATCACCCCGCAGACGATCACAATCGAAAGTGGTCTCCATGGGATTCCCTCACACCACGGGCAACACGCCCCCAGAACAGCAGGCGGACACGTCGGAGGCGACGGTCGAGCGGCTCCGCGCCGAAGTCGAGCAACTGCGCGACAGGCTCCGCACCTCCGCTCCCATCGAACAGGCCAAGGGCGCGCTGGCCGAGCGCCTGCGCTGCGGTGTCGACGCCGCCTACACCCATCTTCTCCAGCTGGCACGGGACAGTGCCATCTCCCCGTTGGACGCCGCCTCGTTACTGTTCGCCTCGGAGACACGCGACGGCGAGTCCCCACCGGCGCCCCGCTCGCCGGCGGACGACGCCGACTCTCCCGCGACACCGGCCGCGGACCCGCGGCCGTCCCCGGCCGTTCCCGCGAACGGCCCGCCGGGCGATCCCGGGCGGTGTCCCCGGCCCGTCCCGGCCGACGCCCTCGACCAGTTCGAGCAGGCGCAGCGACTGGGCAACCTCGGCTGCGGCGTCTGGGAGCCGGCGACCGGCGCGAGCCAGTGGTCAGAGCAGGTCTACGCGATCTTCGGGCGTGATCCCGCGGACGGGCCGCTGCCGCTCGACCGGCTCGCCGCGGTCGTCGTGCCGGAGGACGTCCCCCTGACCGCGCACCTCGTCAGCACCCTGGTCGACGGCCGGGAGCCCGTCGACAGTGAGATCCACATCCGGCGCGACGGGGAGACCCGCGAGCTCCGGCTCATCGGCGAGCCCGTGGTCGACGCAGCGGGCCGGCCGATAGCGGTCCGCTGCGTCTACCAGGACGTGACGGGCTGGCGGCGCGGCGAGCGCGCGCTGACGGCGTCGCGTCGGCAACTGGAGCAGCTGCGCGTGGACGAGGAACGCCGTCAGACCATCGACATGCAGCGCTCGATCCTGCCCCTGCCCGACCGCGTCATCGACAAGCCGGGCCTGCGGGCGGCGATCCGCTACCTGCCGGCCGGGATCCTGTCCCGCGTCGGCGGCGACTGGTACGAGACGAGCGCCATCGACGGGGAAGGGGTGTTCCTGGCGATCGGCGACGTCTCCGGGCACGGCCGCACCGCCGCGGCCGCGATGGCCCGGCTCCGCAACGGCCTCAGCGGACTGGCGTTCACCGGTGCGCCGCCCGACCGCCTGCTGGCCTGGCTGAACCGCCTGACTCTGCACTGGCCGACCTCGCTGACCGCGACGGCGCTGGCCGGCCGGTTCGATCCGGAGACCCGCACGCTGACGTGGGCGCAGGGCGGCCACTTCCCGCCGCTGCTGATCCGTGACGGCAAGGCCACGACGCTCGACCCGCCGGAGGGGATGCTGCTCGGTGCGGTCGACGACGCGGAGTTCGGCGTCACCACCACGCCGTTGGAGCCCGGCGACCTGTTGCTCCTCTATACCGACGGGCTGATCGAGCGGCGGGACCGCGACCTTCAGGTCGGCCTGGACCTGCTGCTGCGCGTGGCGTCCACGGTCGGCACCAACGATCCCGAGACGGTCCTGGACCGTGTCCTGTCGGCGTTCGGCGCTCCGAACCCGAACGACGACACCTGCGTCGTCGCCATCCAGATCGTCTGACCGCGGGGAGGTCTCCGGCACGGGCCACGGCAGCCGGAAGCTGAGAGGATGACGGCGTGGGTGGACTCATGTTGCTCGATACGCCGTCGCTGTACTTCCGCGCGTTCTTCGGGGTGCCCGAGACGGTGACCGCGTCCGATGGCACGCCGGTCAACGCCGTGCGCGGCCTGCTCGACATGGTCGCGCGCCTGGTCCGGGACCGCTCGCCGCAGTCCCTGGTCGCCTGCATGGACACCGACTGGCGGCCGGCGTTCCGGGTGGAGGCGCTGCCGTCCTACAAGGCGCACCGGGTCGGGCCGGACGGCGGCGACCAGACACCGGACGCGCTGGCGACCCAGGTGCCGCTGATCGAGGAGGTCCTCGACGCGTTCGGGATCGCCCGGATCGGCGCATCAGGCTACGAAGCGGACGACGTCATCGGCACGCTGGCCACCGCGCAGGACGGCGAGGTCGACGTCGTGACCGGCGACCGGGACCTGTTCCAGCTCGTCCGCGACGACAAGCCCGTACGGGTGCTGTACACCGCGCGCGGGATCAAGGCCCTGCAGGTCGTCGACGAGGCCGAGGTGACCGCGAAATACGGCATCCCCGGCCGCTCCTACGCCGACTTCGCCACGCTGCGCGGCGACCCGAGCGACGGGCTGCCCGGTGTGCCGGGGGTCGGGGACAAGACCGCGGCGGCGCTGATCACCCGGTTCGGCACCCTCGAGGGCATCGAGCAGGCCCTCGACGCGGGTGAGCCGGCCGGGTTCCCCGCGGGCAGCCGGCTGAAGTTGGAGAAGGCACGGGACTACCTCGCGGCCGCGCGGACGGTCGTCCGGGTCGAGACGCGGATCGCCCTGCCGGCCTTCGAGTCCGCCGTGCCGCGTACGCCGCGTGATCCCGGGCGCCTGGTCGCGTTGTGCGACCGCTGGAGCCTCGACGGCCCGGTGAACCGGCTCCTCGGCGCGCTCAAGGGCGAGTGACCGTCCGGGAACGGTCCCGGCAGGTGACCGCTGGGTGACTGTTTGCATTTCTTGCGTCATTTGGCGCACTACGACGGCATATTCCGGGTTCTGATTTCAGTGACAGGGTCGGTGAAAGTTTCGGCCCGAACACGGGAGAAAGGCTGCCCATGACGTCAACTCTCAGCCGCCGGACGCCGGTCGCCCCGGGTGACGATGAGGCGGCGTTCGCGACCGTGACGGAGATGTTCGCCATGACGCAGCGCTCCAACCATGCCACGGCCTTCGCCGGGTGGGTCGTCACGACGAGCGCCATGGGCATCGTCCTGCAATGGGGCACGATCCAGGTGCTCGCCGGGTCGGCGCCGGGCCGGGCGCTGCTGGGCGCCCTCGCCCCCGTCGCCGCCGCCCTCGCGTACGTCGTGGTGCTCCTGACCCGCGCCCACAACGTCACCGCCGGCGCCCAGGAGCACTTCCACCGCTTCATCGCCACGACCCCGCCGGAGGAGCCGGAGTTCGCCGCCCCGGCGTTCCGGCGGCTACGGCTGCTGACGGCCGCGACCCGCCACCGTACGATCCTGACCCGCAGCGCGCTCGCCTGGGCGTACGTCGCGGGAAGCGCCGTCCTCGCCTGGAGCGCCGCCGCGATGGCGATGGCATCCGGTCACTGAGGCGCGGCACCGACCGGCCGGCATCCGGGGGATGGAACTCCGCCCCCCTCCCCTTGACCCCGGGTGCCGACCTCTAGACAGATTTCCCCTTTATTAGGTCCACTGGAGGTAATGAGGTTCAATAGCGAACCTCTGCCGTCACGCGCAGACGGAGACCGGGTGCAGGAGATCCTCGCGAACAGACACGGGTTTTGGCAGGCGTTGCAGGAGTCCGAACGAGCCGCGTTGCGCGCGGCCGGCCGGACTCGTGAGTACACGACCGGGACGCTGCTGTGCAGCCAGGGCGCCGATCCCGACCACGTCCTGATCATTCTGGACGGCTGGGTCAAGGTCACGGCCGGCCGCGCGGACGGTCAGGAGGTCATGCTCGCCATCCGGGGACCGTCGGACACGATCGGCGAGAGCGGCTGGCTGAACGGCCGGCCGCGGTCGGCGAACGTCAAGGCGCTGGGCCGGGTCCGCGCGCTGGCGATCCCCGCCGAGCAGTTCGCCGCGTTCCTCAACAGCCACGCGCACGCCGCGCAGGTCCTCGCACGGGTGATGGTGGGGCGGATGGACGACGCCGACCGCCGGATGACCTCGCAGGTGGGCACGAGCGGCCCGAAGCTGCTCGCCCAGCTCCTCCTGGACCTCGCCGAGCGCTACGGCGTGCCGGGCGGCGGGGGCGCCATGTCGCTGCCCCTGCCTCTTACCCAGCAGGAGCTCGCCACCATGATCGGCCGGGCCCGCGAGACCGTCGCCCGGGCCCTCACGGTCTGGCGGCGGGAGGGGATCGTGGTCACGCGCCGGATGCGCATCGTCATCCTGCGGCTGGAGGCACTGCGCAACATCGCCGAGCGCGACGAGGACGCCTGATCCGAGTGCCGGCATGCTCCCGCCGCACCTCATCCACGGGGGCTCACCGGTGGCGACGAACCACCGGAAGCCCACCAGGAGCTCAAGGTTGCGCCGCCGCCGGCAAAGCCCGACGTGGCACTGATCACGACCGGCGCCGCCGTGTGGCATACGACACATAGCCGCATGGATCACCGCGTTACACTTCATGCTCCCGATCACCCCCAGCGCTGAGGGGAGCATCAGCGTCAGATGACGAGCGGTCGACCGTCAGGCGGCGGATCGGGACGTTGGAGGATTCCGCGCGAGATCCTCGAAGTGATCACCAACCTCTGGCAGCTGATCATCTTCCTGGCCCCGGTCGCGGGCATCGGCGCGGCCCTCCTGCTGCATCACCTGCACCAGATCTCGATCGCGCTGTTCTGGATGATCGCCGTCGCCAGTTCGCTGTCCGGCCTCGCGGTGATAGTCAGCAACTGGAAGACGATCGCCAAGTGGCTCCGGGGATGGATGGAGCACACCCGCGAGCAGCTGGTCAGGCTCGCCGGGTCGCTGCTCGCGTTCGGCCTGACGGCGCTCCTGGTCGCCGGGCTCGGCTGGGCCGCGACCGGCACGGTCACCGCGCTGACCGGCGGATCCTGCTCCGCCCCCCTCGACCTACGGGTGCTGACCGCGCCGGAGAACCTCACCGCGCTGCGGCGGGCCGCCGTGGAGTACACCACCGCCCGCGACGCCCACTGCGGGCGGGTGCGGATCACCGTCGCGCCCTCGGGCAGCGTTCTGAACATCGCGTCCGGGTTCGAGAACGGCTGGTACTCCAAACCAGGTCCCGGCGAGAACGGTCCTGGCGCCCTCCAACCCGACATCCTGATCGCGGCCGCCTCCGGCGAGGCGGACGGGCTCCTCGCGGCGCCGCACCCGGGCGTGCGGCTGGACGACGAAGGCTCGATCGGCGGCTCGCCGCTCGCGGTCGGGATCTCCTCCTCCGCCGACGACGACCTGGCCAACGCGCTGGCCGGCCGAGACCGGCCCCGCCTCGGCGAGCTGCTCGACGCGGCCCGGCGCAACGGCGTCCAACGGATCTTCCGCGCGAGCCCGGACGTCTCGGAGGTCGGCGCGCTCGCCAGCGTCGACCTGTACACCGGAGGCGCCCTCGGCGACCCGCAGTCGACCGAACGCGCCCTCGGTGACGCCACCCTGCCGCTGAGCGACTCCACCGCCCTGCTGTGCGCACTTCGGCACCGCGCCGCCTCCGCAGAGCGCATCGCGGTGATCGCCCCGGAACAGGTCCTGGCCGACTACATCCACGGGCGGGCGCTGGGCACCACCTGCCCCGCACCCGGCGGGGGCGGCACGCCGCTGTCCATCCACCGGGTGTCGGACACCCGCACCTTCGATTACCCCTTCATCCGCGTCACGTGGGACGGCCAGTCATCGGCACGCCGCACCCGCGAGATCGACGACTTCCGCCGCTGGCTCGGCCACGGGAGGCTGCGGAACGAGGCGTTCCGTGATACCAGCGGCCGGCCGGGCACCGCCGACTCCACCGGTGGCCGCCTCAACCTCGGCCCGGTGCCGCGCGTGTCCGTCCGGCCCTACCGCCGTGCCGAGATCGACGACGCGCTCACCCGCTTCGCCAAGGTGCGGCCGCCCCTGCACATCGCCATGGCCCTGGACGTGTCGGGGTCGATGAGCGGCGGCCGCTCACAGGGCGGCTCACGCTTCACCTACGCCGTTGAGCTCGCCCGCACCGCGGCGCAGACCGCGATCCACGCCCGCGACACCGTCCAGCTCGACGTCTTCTCCCGCATCCAGGGACAGCCACCCTTCCGGGCGGCCGCTCCCCCGGGACGGCAGGGTGCGATCGGTCCCGCCCTCGACGGCGTGACACTCCAGGGCAGCGACATCCCGCTGTACGACGCGATCCGCGACGCCGCCGCCCGGGTCGCGGCCTACCCGCAGGCGCCGGTGGTGGTCCTGACCGACGGCGGCTCCGAGGCGGCCGATCCCCGCGGCCGCGCCACGGCCCTGCGCCAAGCGCTCAAGACCCGGCCGATCGTCGTCCTGACGGGGACCGGCACGTGCGCGGAGTCCGCAGCGATCAAGACGCTGGGCACGGCGGTACGCTGCGTCGACGCCGGAGGCCGGGAGCCGAGCGACGTGGTGACGTCCGTCTTCGACCTCGCGACCCGGCCCGGCGGAAGGTGAGGCGGATGCTGGGACCCTATTTCCGGCGGCACCGGACCGCCATGCTCGCCGGGCTGGTGTTCGGGATCGCGGCCGTCCTCGTGCCGCTGGCGCCGTGGAACGACTCCGCCGGCCGCACCGCCTGCCCTGGGCACGCCGGGATCGTCGTGGCCGGCGGCACGGATGTCAGTGCCGGGGGCGAGCGTCAGGCGCTGATCCGCGAGTGGAACACCGCGCATCAGGACGACCCGGACCTGCAGGCCCGCCTCGTCGAGATCTCCAGCCTCGCCGACTCACAGCGCGCGCAACTCGCGGCGACCTCCGAGGCGCGCAGCTGCGACTACGACGTCCTCGAACTGGACGCCCCGTGGACCGCTGAGTTCGCCCAGGAGAAGGCGATCATTCCATTCCCGCTGCCGCACGGCTGGGACAACGACTTCCTGCGGGAGCTCAGGCAGTCGGTGACCTGGCACAACAGGGTGTACGCGCTGCCGTTCAACGCCGACGTCGGCCTGCTGTACTACTGGGAAGACGCCCGGCGGCAGCCTCCCGTCGGCCTCCCGGACCTGCTCGGCGAGGCCGCCGAGGCCGCGCGCGGGCACGGTTTCCCGGCCGGATACTCCGTGCAGCTCGCCGACTACGAGGGCGGCACGGTGAACGCGCTGGAGCTCATCTGGGGGTTCGGCGGCGACGTCGTGCAGGACGACCGGGTCGTCATCGACGCGTACGCCGCCCAGGTGAGGTCCGCCCTCACTGCCGTGCACGCCAACCTGCCGCCGGGCGGGGCAGGCATCGATCGGACCACGGCCGACGCGACCGAGGCCTCGAGCATCCAGGCGTTCGAACGCCGCCAGGTCGCCTTCATGCGGAACTGGCCGTACGCCTTCCGTACGCTGGCCGCCGACCCGCGGATGCGCGCCGGCGGCCACCTGCGGTTCGCGGTGTCGCCACTGCCCGGCGCCAGCGTGCTCGGCGGGCAGAACCTCGCCATCTCGGCGTACAGCAGGAAACAGGAGCAGGCACGCCGCCTGATCGAGTTCCTCACCGACCGGGACGCGCAGAGCAAGCTGTTCTCCTGCGGCGGGTTCGCGCCGACCCGGGAGTCGGCCTATCGGGCGCCCCAGCTGTGTGCGGGCTCCTCCTCCCCGAAAGAGCAGCCGTTCAGCCAGGCCGACCTGGCACAGCTCGCCACACAGATCCGGAACGCGATCGCCTCCGCCCGCCCCCGCCCGGTGACACCCGCCTATCAGGAGTTCAGCGAGGTGTTCCGGCGCTGCTTCCGCGCGGCGGCGTTCCAGTCCGCCGACGTGGACTACGCCGCCTTGGCCCGGCTGCTGCGGTCGGCCTACTCCGGTCGGCCGGTCCATACCGAACCCGGCCGGCCGTGCGGGTGAGCCGGGCCGTCCCGCCGGATCACCCGACGAAGGCGTGACGCTCACACCGTGCCGGATCCGCCGATGGACGGGCAGCGCTCCATGCCGCGCCGGTCCAGCCGACGAACCGGCGACGCCCGACCCCGCGTGGGACCAGTCGGCGAACGGGCAACGCCCCGCCTCGCGCCGGATGAGCAGGGCAGGGCAGGCGATACCGGGTCAGCCGACGGAGGAGTAGGCCACGACGCCGCGCCGGATGGCGTCCATCGCGCGGCCCGCGACGTCGCGCACGCCACCGCCCGGCGGGGCGGCGTCGGCGATCTGCCCGAGCATGTCGAGCAGCTGCTTCATCCAGCGCACGAAGTCACCGGCGGTCAGGTCGGCGTCGACCAGCACGGCGTCCAGCTGGTGACCGCTCGCCCAGCGGTACGCCGCCCAGGCGAACCCCAGGTCCGGCTCGCGCAGGAACGCCACCCGGTGGTCCTTCTCGATCTCCTGCAGCTCACCCCACAGCCGGATCATCTCGGTGAGCGCCTCCCGCACCGGACCGGCCGGCACCCGTGGCGCCCGCCCGTCCTCCGGAGCCCGCGACTCGTACACCAGCGCGGACACGGTCGCGGCCAGCTCCGCGGGACCCAGCGCGTCGAAGATCCCAGCCCGCAGGCACTCGGCGGTGAGCAGGTCCAGCTCGGTGTAGATCCGCCCGAGCCGGCGCCCCTCGTCGGTGACCCGCTCGTCCTCGAGGTAGCCGAGCTGCTCGAGCACCGCGCACACCCGGTCGAACGTCCGGGAGATCACCTGGGAGCGGCCCTCGACGCGACGGCGCAGCGCCGCGGTCTCCTTCTCCAGCCGGAAGTACCGCTCCGCCCAGCGCGCGTGGTCCTCTCGATCGGGGCAGCCGTGACAGAGATGTGCACGCAGGAGCCGCCGCAGCTCGGTGATCTCCGGGTCCTCGCGCGTGGCGTCCGGGCGCTTCTGCGGGCGGGGCTTGTCCAGGTGCGCCGTCTTGTTACGCAGCGTGGACGCCAGGTCGCGCCGGTGCTGCGCCGACCTGCGGTTGAACCACTGCGGAATCTTGACGCGCTCGACCGGCTCGACCGGGCCCCGGAAGTCCGCCAGCGCGAGCTGCTTGACCTGCCGGTTGATGGTGAGCACCAGCGGCGACGGGTCGTCGGAGCGCTTGTCGGCGCCCGGCTCCAGGACGACGGCCGGGCCCGCGAAGCGACCGTGCGGGACCATGATGACGTCGCCGAACCGCAGGCGCTCGAGGGACCGCGCCGCCTCGGCACGCTGCGCGCCCGACCGCTCCCGGGCCAGCTCCCGCTCGCGCTCGGTCAGGCGGCGTCGCAACCGGGCATACTCCATGAAGTCGCCGACATCACAGGTCGCCGCCTCGAGATAGCCCTCCATGGCCTCCTCGTTGCGGCGCAGCTGCTTGGCCAGGCCGACGACCGCCCGGTCGGCCTGGAACTGTGCGAAGGATTCCTCCAGCAGGGTCCGCGCCCGCTCGCGGCCGACCTGGCCCACGAGGTTGACGGCCATGTTGTACGAGGGGCGGAAGCTGGAGTTCAGCGGGTAGGTGCGGGTGCCGGCCAGCCCGGCCACCGCCGCCGGGTCGACACCGGGCGTCCACAGCACCACCGCGTGGCCCTCCACGTCGATGCCGCGCCGCCCCGCCCGCCCGGTGAGCTGGGTGTACTCGCCGGGGGTCAGGTCGGCGTGCATCTCCCCGTTCCACTTCACGAGCCGCTCGATCACGACGCTGCGGGCCGGCATGTTGATGCCGAGCGCGAGGGTCTCGGTGGCGAAGACCGCCTTGACCAGCCCTTCGGTGAACAGCTCCTCGACGATCTCCTTGAACGTCGGGAGCATGCCCGCGTGGTGGGCGGCCAGACCGCGCTCCAGCCCGGCCAGCCATGAGCCGTAGCCCAGGACGTCCAGGTCGGCCCGCGGGATGTCGGTGGTGCGCGCCTCGACGTGCGCGCGGATCTCCTCGGTCTCCTCCTTGGACGTCAGCCGCAGCCCGGAGTACATGCACTGCTCGACCGCCGCGTCACAGCCGGCGCGGCTGAAGATGAAGGTGATGGCGGGCAGCAGCCCGGCTCGGTCCAGGCGATCGATCACGTCGCCGCGCGACGGCGGCCGGTATCGCTCGGGGCGGCGTTCGCGCCACCGCCCCGAGCGGCGGCCCTGGTTGATCCTCGTGCGCCGCAGGTCGTCCAGCGCGAACCGGCGCAGCTCCGGGTTGACCTTGGTGTGCTCGTCGTCGACGAACAGGTCGTACATCCGGTTACCGGCGAGCATGTGCTGCCACAGCGGCACCGGCCGCTCCTCGTCGACGATGACGGTCGTCTCGCCGCGGACCTCCTGCAGCCACTCGCCGAACTCCTCGGCGTTGCTGACCGTCGCCGACAGCGCCACCAGCCGCACCGACTCGGGAAGGTGGATGATCACCTCTTCCCACACCGCGCCCCGGAACCGGTCCGCGAGGTAGTGGACCTCGTCCATCACGACGTACGCGAGCCCGGACAGGGTCGAGGATCCGGCGTACAGCATGTTCCGCAGGACCTCGGTCGTCATGACGACGATCGGCGCCTCACCGTTGATCGTGTTGTCGCCGGTTAGAAGGCCGACCTTACGCGTCCCGTAGCGGCGGACTAGGTCGGCGTACTTCTGGTTGGACAGCGCCTTGATCGGGGTGGTGTAGAAGCATTTCCGGCCGCCCGCGAGCGCCAGGTGCACGGCGAACTCCCCGACCACGGTCTTGCCTGACCCGGTGGGCGCGGCGACGAGCACGCCGTGTCCGTCCTCCAGCGCACGGCAGGCGTCGACCTGGAAGAAGTCCAGGTCGAAGTCGTACAGGCTTTGGAACTCGGTCAGCGCGGGCGTGAAGAACGCCATTCGCTTCCGGTGCGCCGCGTAGCGCTCCGCGGGGGTGGTCATGGCCCAAGCCTACGGACCGCCGGTGACCGAAATCGCGGCGCTCCGCGGAAAAGGAGGCGGCACGCGGCCGCCATGGCGGTCCGCGTGGCGGGACCTAGACGCGCTCGCCGTCCTCCAGCTCGCCGTCGCGCAGGTCCAGCGGTGAGGCCTCGTCGTCCGACAGGCCCGCGTACGGGTCGGGCCGGTTGGCCTTCCGCCGGTCGTGGACGTAGGCAATGCCCTCGGCGACCTCGAACAGCACGACGGTCGGCAACGCCAGCGCCAGCATCGTGAACGGATCCTGGCTTGGCGTGGCCACCGCGGCGAACACGAAGATGCCGAAGATGAGCAGGCGACGTGACTTCTTGATGCGGGCGTGCGTCAGCACACCGGCGACGTTCAAGATCACAATGAACAACGGCAACTCGAACGTCAGTCCGAAGATCAGCAGCATCGCGGTCGCGTAGCCGAGATAGTCCGTGATCCCGACCAGCACCGTGGTGTTGCCCGGAGCGAGACCGATGAAGATCCGCAGCCCCCGGTCGAGCGTGACGTAGGCCAGCCACGCGCCGGCGGCGAACAGCGGGGCGGCCGCGGCGACGAAGGTGTACGTCCAGCGACGCTCCCGGGCGTACAGCCCCGGCGCGACGAACGCCCAGAGCTGGTAGAGCCAGATCGGGGAGGACAGCACCGCTCCGACCATCAGCGCCACTTTGAGGTGGATGAAGAAACCATCGAAGATGCCATGGACGACGAGCGTGCACTTGCCGCCCAGGCAGTGCTCCGCCGGCAGGCGCTCGTAGGGCCTCTTCAGCACGTTCCAGACGGGAGTGAAGAAGGCCCAGCCGACGATCGCCCCCGCGACCAGTCCGATGGCGGCCTTGATGATCCGGCTGCGGAGCTCGCGAATGTGCTCGATGAGCGGCATGCGCCCGTCATCGCTCTGCGAGGCCCCGCGCCGCAGGGGCAGCTTCATCGCCGACATGTCGTGGGAGTTCCGGCCTCGTCAGGACTTCTTGCCGTGCTCCGCCTGGGACAGCGGCACGCCGCTGACGGTCGTGCCGTCGTCGACGGGGCCGGTCAGCTGCTGCTGGGCCGCCTGACGCTCGAGCAGCGCCGCCTGCTCCCGCAGCCGAGCCGCCTGGGTGTGGGCGTCCTCCGCCTCGACCCGCGTCTTCGGCTGCTCGTCATCCTCGCTGATCAGACCCTTGGTCTCGGACTTGAAGATGCGCATCGACCGGCCGAGCGAGCGTGCGGCCTGCGGAAGCTTGGCGGACCCGAAAAGGATCAGCACGACCACCGCGATGATCAGAAGTTCCCCCGTACCAAGGTCAGGCATGTCCGTCCTCATTCAGCAGTGGCTGGTACTCATCCGATCGTACGCTGTCGGGTCGGATGTCTCACTCCCTCGATCGCTTGAGGCGTTCCATCTCGCCGGCGAGAGCCGCATGTTTCGGCTCGAGTCGTGCCCTCGTCCGCCGTAGTTCACGCCCCAGACCGCGGACCGCCAGTGCCACCTTCACCGCACAGGCGGCCAGAACCACCAACCCGGCGAAGGCCAGCCCGACGTACGACATCATCCACGGCACAGGCCGACCCTAGCGCGCGTTGACGGCGCTCGCTCCGCGGGCGCTCAATGCGCCGTCTTCCCTCGTCGCTTGGTCGCTGTCGCCGTCCATGGCGAGCGCCCGAGGTGCGCTCACGCGTCGTAGAGCTTCAGCGCCCGGCCGGCGTCCTCGCGGACCTGCGCGGCCAGTTCGGCGGGCTCGACGATCCGGCCGCTACCGGCCAGCCGCAGGGCCAGGCGCCGCACCCAGCGCACGTCGCGGGTCCGCAGCACGATCCGCACGCGCCCCTCCCCCAGCTCGGCGATGCTCTCGCAGGGGTAGTGATCGGCGACCCAGCGCCCGGCCGGGGCCAGTTCGAACGTCACCCGAACGTCCTCCGGCGAGGGGCGGAAGAGCCCGGCGTCCAGGTCGAGCGGCTCGGCCTCGTCCGGGATCCGGGCGGCGACGTCGAGGACCTCAAGGTCGACGATGCGGTCCAGGCGGAAGACGCGGACGGCCTCGGCGCGGCGGCACCAGCCCTCCAGGTAGGACCAGCCGTCGACGAGGAGGAGCCGCATCGGATCCACGTCGCGCACGGTGTCCTCGTCACGGCCCGGCACGTAGTAGGTCATCCGCAGGCGGCGACCCCCGTCCAGGCCCGACCGTACCTGGCCCAGCACGTCCGGGCGGACGTCGAGCTGCACGGCGACCTGGCTGCTCGGCCGGGCGGCGGTGCCCGCAGCGTCCTCCAGCTTGGCGATCACCCGGCTGACGGCGTCGCCGTGGTCGGGGATCTCGGCGATCGTGCGCAGCGCCACGAGGAGGGCGGCGGCCTCGTCCACGTCGAGCCGCAACGGCCGGCTGATCGACTCTGCCTCGCAGACCACGATCTCCCCGCCCTCGTACGACAGGTCGATCGGACAGTACGGGTCGGGCGCGCGCAGCTCGACACACCACAGGAGGTTCAGGTCGTCGATGATCTGCTTCTCGGTGACGCCGAAGGCCGCGGCGGCCTCCTCGACACTGACCGAGCTGCGGTTGATGACGTACGGCACCAGCGCGAGGAGCCGCCGCAGGCGTTCGGAGGAGCTCACTGGCAGACCGCCTTCAGGTGCTGGATCATCGCGTCGCGCACGTCCGGCGGCTCCACGACGACGACGTCGTCGGCGAACCCGGCGAGGTAGTCGGCGAGCCTGTCGACCTCGGCGAAGGTCAGCTCGGCCAGGTCCCACTCGTCGTCGTCGCGGCGGATGTTCGCCGCCCAGCGCCGGATGCCGGCCGCCGCGCCGCGCCGGAGCCGTACGGTGGCGGTCCGCCGCCCGGGCGCCGGTCCGCCCATGGAGGAGACGACCTTCCGCAGGTCCACGCCCTCCGGCACGGTGACCGTACCGGCGGGCCCGTCGGCGACGACGTCGCCCCTGATGCGGCTCAGGCGGAACACCCGGGCCTCGCCACGGTCGCGGTCGTGGCCGGCGACGTACCAGCGGCCGTGTCTGCTGACCACGCCCCACGGCTCCAGATGGCGGCGCTGCGGCGCGCTGCGCCCGACGCCCTGGTACTCGAACGCGACCGGACGGCGGTCGCGGACCGCCCGCCACAGGTCCGGGAACGCAGGCTCGTCGGTGCCAACCCTGGGCTCGATGCCGAGCGAGGCGGCCTCGTCGGTGTCGACGCCGGCGGCGCGCAGTTTCAGCAGGGCCCCGGAGGCCGCCTCGGCCAGGCTGGCCCGTTGCCATACCCGCGCGGCGAGCCCGAGCACGGCCGCCTCGTCGCGGCCCAGCTGGATCTCCGGCAGCTCGTACGCCTGGCGCTGGATGCGGTAGCCGGGCTCCTCATCGCCGTCGCTGCCCATTTCCAAGGGGATGCCGAGCTCGCGCAGTTCCTCCTTGTCGCGCTCGAACATGCGCTTGAACGCCTCGTCCCCGCCGGGATAGCCCGGCACGGCCTGGCGGATCTGCTCAGCGGTGAGGTACCGCCGGGTGGCCAGGAGGCACACCACGAGATTGAGCAGCCGCTCGGTCTTGCGGCGCGACATCGTCCACTCCTTCTGGCCCGTCCCCGTACCCTCCGACGCTACCGTTGGCGGGTGATCCGATGGCGCAAAGGCACGGTTGTCAAGATACGCCGCGAATGGCCGGGAGCGGTCGAACTCGACGTCTTGATCGACGGCGATGGCGAAGCGCGCGCCCTGGCCTATCCGGCCCTGGTGGGACGGCCCCGGCCGGGCGACGCCGTGCTCCTCAACACCACGGCGCTCGCCATGGGGCTTGGAACCGGAGGGTACGCGATGGTCGTCGCGGTGCCCGACCGTTTCCCGCCGGACCCGTCCGGCCCCGGCCATCTGGTCAAGGCACGCTACACCCCCCTGCAGGCCACGGTGCTCGGCGCCGACGAGCAGGACTCCCCCCATCACGAGGTCCTGCGCGACGCCGAGTCGATCGGCGGCATGCCGGTCGTCGTCGCCGACCTGCACTCGGCGCTGCCGGCGATCATCGCCGGACTGCACCTGGACCGCCCCGGCACCCGCGTCGTCTACGTCATGCCGGACGGCGGCGCGCTGCCCGCCTGGTTCTCCCGTACGATCGCGGCGCTGCGCGAGGCCGGCGCGCTGGCCGCGACGGTCACCGTCGGCCAGGCGTTCGGGGGTGACCTGGAGGCGGTCACTCTGCACACCGGCCTGCTCGCCGCGCGGTTCGTGCTCGAGGCCGAGGTCGCGATCGTCGCGCAGGGCCCGGGCAACCTCGGCACGGGCACCCGCTGGGGCTTCTCGGGCGTGTCGGCGGGCGAGGCGGTGAACGCCGCGGCCGTGCTCGAAGGGCGTCCGGTGGCGTCCCTGCGGGTCAGTGAGGCCGACGCGCGCGAGCGCCACCGGGGGATCTCCCACCACAGCCTGACCGCGTACGGCCGCGTCGCCCTGGCGCGGGCGCAGGTGGTGGTGCCGGACCTGCCGGGCGCGTTCGGTGACCGGGTCCGGGCCGAGGCGAAACCGCTGAGCGAGCGGCACGAGCTCGTCAGCGTGCCGGTGGACGGCCTGGAGGAGGCGGTCCGCACGTCTCCCGTGCGGGTTTCGACGATGGGCCGCAGGCTGGACGATGACCTCGCGGGCTTCCTGGCGGTCGCCGCCGCCGGGCGTCATGTCGCGAACTCCCTAAGCTGACGCCTTTACAGCATAGATCCATGGTCGAGAATCGACCAAGCCGTGCGGAAATGCCCTCCTCATTACCGTCTGCTTGTTTTACCGGTAGCAGCGGGGAGGATGCTGGAAGTCGAAGGCAGCTACGAATCACCGCAAGGGGGACATATTGCAGCGGGCCTTCCCGCCTTTCCGGCAATGAGGAGACCATCGTGCTCAGCAGGACAAACACCTCTGCCGGCCTGGCCGCGATCGCCGTGACCGCCGGCACGCTCTTCATGACCTCTCCCGCGTCCGCCCAGGCCCCGACGGCGGCGACGCACGTCAGCGCCGTCGCGGCCCATGTGAGCGCGAGCGCACCGTACGACGACGGCTGGTGGTGGCACCACCGCCACTTCCGGCATCATCGCTTCCACCACTTCCGGCACCACCACTTCCGGCGCTTCCACGAGTTCGGCTTCCGGCACTCCCGCGACTTCGGGTTCCGGCATGGCGGCTTCGGCTTCCGGCACTCCCGCGACTTCGGGTTCCGGCATGGCGGCTTCGGGGGAATGTGAACCGCAACATCAACGTGGTGAGCAGCAACATCGGGATCAGTAACAGCAACACCAACGTCGCCGTTGCCCGCGGCTGGTGAATACGGCGACAGAACACAACGACGCCGGAGCGTTCGCTCCGGCGTCGGCCGTTCGCGACCGATTCCTTCATCGGCTTCCGGCTCGCGTCCTTTACATTGTAGATCAGCTATTGACGAGGGCACCCGCCGGATCGTACGACTGCCCGAACGTGAACGCCTCCGGCCCCGGACCCTCGCGACGGACCCGCTCGAGACGGTCCAGCGCCTCCTCCGGCGAGGGGAGATGCCCCACGGAAACCCACCAGATCACGATGTACGGCTCCACCATGCGCGTGAACCACTCGCGACGCCGGCGGAGCGCGTCCAGGTGTGCGGACCGGTAGGCGGCACCTGGCGCAGTTCAACGTCGGCCGCCTCCGCGAGCCCCTCGACGCCCCGTCGATGGCCGGATTCCTGGCAGACCTCCGCGTGGTGTTCGGCCACGGCGCGGTAGTCGCGCCGCGGCACGCTCACCACGCGCTCCGCCGCCGAACGCCGGTACAACTTCGCGGGGCGGCCCGCCCCCGGGCCGGTGCGCCCGGCAGGCCGCCGAAACACCGCGTCCAGCAAGCCCGCCTCGGTCAGCCGGTCGAGGTGAAAGGCGGCCAGCGTACGCTGGATCCCGGCGGCGTCCGCGGCCTCCGCCCGGCCCACCTCGTGATCCTGCGCGGCCACGTACTCGTAGAGCCTCCCGCGTACCGGGTCGTGCAGCGCCGCGATGGCATCGACGTCATCCACGTCCCGAGTCTAGGGAGGGCGCCCGCCGTCCCCCGCACGAAACGGCCTCCTGGAGCCGTTCCCGGTGCGGCACCGGCGCGAACGGCTCGTCGACCCGTACGGAGCGGGCCCGGGCCGCCGGGACCGCTCTCGGCGCGGAAGGATCAGTAGGCGGCGAGGACGTCGATGACGAACGCGAGGGTGTCGTCTTTCCCGATCCCGGAGGCGGCATGCCCCTTCGCCCCGTACCCGTCCTTCGGCGGCATCACCACGAGCACCCGGCTGCCGACCCGCTGCCCGACCACGGCCCGATCCCAGCCACTGATCACCTGGCCGGCTCCGGCCACCACGGAGTCGGGGCGTCCGCGGGCGCGCGTGGACTCGAAGACCTTGCCCGTCCGCCAGTTCTGCCCGAGATCGTGGAAGACCACGAGCTGATGCGCCTGGACCTGCGGGCCGGTGCCCTGAATGATCGTCCGGACCCGCAGCCGCCCCGGAGGCGCCGTCGGCGGGATCTTCATCGTCGGCGCCGACCCGGCGGTCACCTGCGGGAGCGACGGGTCGTTCTGCGGCTGCGGTTGCCCCTGCGCGCTCGCGCCGTTGTGGTACGTCGCGATCACGTCGAGCACGAACACCATGGAGTCGCCGGAGCCGATCTGCCACGGCGCGAATCCGTTCGCGCCGTACCCCTGGCTCGGTGGGACGACGGCCAGCACCCGGCCGCCCGGCCGCTGCCCCTCGAGGGCCTTGTTCAGGCCCGTGACCAGGCGGCCGTAGGGGAACATCGCGGGCCGCCCGGCCTCGTAGCTGCTGGCGACCAGCTTGTGGTCACCGCCGTTCCAGCGGTACCCGACGTAGTTGGCGACGACGAGGTCGCCGTCGGTCACCTCCGGGCCCTTGCCCTTGCGCAGCGTCTCGACCTTCAGCTTTCCCGACGGCGCCGACGCCGGGATCGTCACCGTGGGCTGGCGGCCCACAACGCCGGCGACCTTGAGACCATCGGGCAGGCCGCCCCCGCCGCACGCCGTGACGGCGATGAGGGGAAGCACGGCCAGCGCGGCGAGACGCCGCATGCGCAGAACTCCTGACACGGGACGATCAGTACGAGCCGAGGACGTCGACGACGAACACCAGGGTGTCGGTTCCCTTGATGCCGCCCTGCGGTGAGCCCTTGGTGCCGTACCCGTCCTTCGGCGGCACCACGAGCAGCACCCGGCTGCCGGCCTTCTGACCGACCAGGCCGGTGTCCCAGCCCGGGATGACCTGCTTGACGCCGATCGGGAACGACGCCGGTGTGCCGCGCTGCCAGGAGGAGTCGAAGACCTTGCCGTCCCGCCAGAGCACGCCGTGGTACTGCGCGATCAGCGTCTGCCCCTTCGTCACGACCGGGCCGTTGCCCTGGATCAGGGTCTTGACCTGAAGGGTGCCGGGCGCGGTCGTGGACGGGATCTTGACCGTCGGCGCGGCGCCCGCCCCGCCGGTCACCGTCGGCAGCTTGGGATCGTTGAGCGTCTGCGGAGTGCCCTGCGCCGAGGCGGTCTTGCCGAAGCTGTTCAGCACGTCCACGGCCACGACGAAGTCGTCGGTCTTGGCGAGCTGCAGCGACTGGGCGATCTGGTCGCCGACCGCCGCGTACGGCAGGGTCAGCACCAGCCGCGTGCCTGCCTTGCGCCCGCTGATCGCCTTGTCGAGCGGGGCCAGGCCGGTCAGCTGGCCCGCCTGCCCGATGATCGGCTGCTTCTTGGTGTAGGTGTTCAGCAGCTCCTTGCCGCCGCCCTTGGCGCCCCACTTGTAGGCGACGATCTGCGCGACGACGAGGTCGCCGTTGGCCACGGCCTTGCCCGAACCGTGAACGGTCTCCTCGATCTGCTGCTTCAGGCGCGGCTTGTCCTTGGGCACCTTCACCGACGGCGCCTTGCCGAACGCGCCCGTCACCTTCACCGACGGCTCCGGACGGGTCTCGTACCAGACCGCCGCGCCGGTCGCGAGCCCCACGAGCACCACGGCGGCCGTCGTGTACAGGATCCGGCGGCGCTTCGCCTGCGCGCGGGTCCCCGAGCGGGGGGCGCCGCGGCCCTTGGCGCCGAGCGCGTGCGGCGTGAGCTCGGTGCGGGTGATCTCCTTGGCCGCCGGGATCTTCAGCTTGATCGGGTCCGGTTGGGCGAATCGGCTCTTCGGCCCGTCCGAGGACGAGTCGGCGTCCGGGTCCGCCTTGGCCGCCTTGTCGCCTTCACTGTCGGCCGCCTCAGCGCCTTTGCTCTCGGCGGGCTTCGCGTCGGCCTCCTCGGCCTGCTCAGCGCCAACGACCCGCTCGGTGTCCTCGGTCTCGGGCCGCTCGGCGGCTCCGGGCTCGCCGCTCGCCGTGGGGTCCGCCGCGGAGGCGTCCCGCCCCTCGGCGTCCTGCGGCTCGTCCGTCCGCGTCTGCTCGCGGCCTTTGACTTCAGACATCTTCTCCACCGTTCCGCGGGTCGACGACTATCGCGACAAGGCCCCCACCCTGTCAGCGGGCATCTAAAGGTAGCGTGAGATCGCCGCTACATTCCCGCGATCAGCTTGTCGACGCGATCATCCACCGACCGGAACGGGTCCTTGCACAGGACGGTCCGCTGCGCCTGGTCGTTGAGCTTCAGGTGCACCCAGTCGACCGTGAAGTCCCGCCGCTTCTCCTGCGCCTTGCGGATGAACTCCCCGCGCAGCCGGGCCCGCGTCGTCTGCGGCGGCACCGACTTCGCCTGGAAGATGTCCAGGTCCCGCGCGACCCGCTCCACGGCGCCCTTACGCTCCAGCAGGTAGTACAGGCCCCGGCCCCGGTGCACGTCGTGGTAGGCGAGGTCGAGCTGCGCCACCCGCGGCGAGCTCAGCGGCAGGTCGTACTTGTGCCGATACCGCTCGATCAACTGATATTTGGTCACCCAGTCGATCTCCCGGGCCACCAGGTCCAGATCGCCGGTCTCCACGGCGCGTACGGTGCGCTCCCACAGGTCGAGGACCCGCAGCACCACCGGGTCCGCGCCCCGCCGGTCGATGAACTCCCGCGCCTTGTCCAGGTACTCCTTCTGGATCTCCAGCGAACTGGCCTCCCGGCCATTGGCCAGGCGCACCTTGCGCCGGCCGGTCATGTCGTGGCTGACCTCCCGGATCGCCCGGATGGGGTTCTCCAGCGTCAGGTCGCGCATCACCACCCCGGCCTCGACCATGCGCAGCACCAGGTCGGTCGCGCCGACCTTGAGCAGCATCGTCGTCTCGCTCATGTTCGAGTCGCCCACAATGACGTGCAGCCGGCGGAACCGCTCCGCGTCCGCGTGCGGCTCGTCCCGGGTGTTGATGATCGGCCGGGAACGCGTCGTCGCGGACGAGACGCCCTCCCAGATGTGCTCGGCGCGCTGGCTCACGCAGTAGACCGCGCCTCGGGGGGTCTGCAGCACCTTGCCGGCGCCACAGATGATCTGACGGGTGACGAGGAACGGAATCAGCACGTCGGCCAGCCGGCCGAACTCGCCGTGCCGCCCGACGAGGTAGTTCTCGTGGCATCCGTACGAGTTGCCGGCCGAGTCGGTGTTGTTCTTGAACAGGTAGATGTCGCCCGCGATGCCCTCCTCGCGGAGGCGCCGCTCGGCGTCGACGAGCAGACCCTCCAGGATCCGCTCCCCCGCCTTGTCGTGCACGACGAGCTCGTCGACGCTGTCGCACTCGGGCGTCGCGTACTCAGGATGACTGCCGACATCGAGGTACAGCCGTGCCCCGTTGCGCAGGAACACGTTGCTGCTACGGCCCCACGACACGACCCTGCGGAAGAGGTAACGGGCCACCTCGTCGGGTGACAACCGCCGCTGCCCGCGAAAGGTGCACGTTACGCCGTACTCGTTCTCCAACCCGAAGATGCGCCTATCCACATCCGCAAGGCTATGCGTCCGGAGGCCACCGTTGGTAGAGATCGCGACGGGGTATGCGACGACACGCCCGCCGGCCCCTGCCGTGGGAAGGCCGCGCTCGGCGGGCGGCAGCACCGTACGGCGCGTCGGCAGACGGCCGCACAGGCCCCTGACCAGGCGATTCTATGATCGACCTGGCGGCGGCCTTTACGTTGTAGATCACTAGATACGCGTCTGCCCGCGCTCCCCCATCGGGTCACGGCGGACAGACGCGTTTCCAGGTCACTCCGTGACGGCGTCGCCCGATTCGGGGCCGGACTCGCCCTGCCCGGTGTCGGCCTCCTCCAGCGACGTCCGGATGCGCGCCGGCGGCAACCGCCGGAACAACCGGTGCGTCCGGTTACGGTCCAGCACCGCGACCTCCAGTTGCTCGGCCGCGAGGTGCCGGTCGGCGTCCTGCCGCTCCAGCGCCCGCACCCCCAGCCGCAGCGCCCGCGCCAGCGGCAGCCCTTCCTCGTAGTGCTCCTGCAGCTCCGCCGCGACCTGGTCGGCCTGCCCACCCATCGCGACGTACCCGTGCTCGTCGGCGACCGACCCGTCGAAGGTCAACCGGTAAATCTGGTCCGAGGCGGCGTCCTCGCCCAGCTCCGCAACGACCAGCTCCACCTCGTACGGCTTGTTCATCTCCGTGAACACCGTGCCCAGCGTCGTGGCGTAGGCGTTTGCCAGGCCCCGCGCGGTGACGTCACGGCGGTCGTACATGTACCCGTTGACGTCGGCGTAGCGCACGCCCGCCTGACGGAGGTTCTCGAACTCGTTGTACTTGCCGACCGCGGCGAACGCCATCCGGTCGTAGATCTCGCTGATCTTGTGCAGCGCGCGGGACGGATTGTCGGCCACGAACAGGATGCCGTCGTCGTACTGCAGCACGACGACGCTACGGCCCCGCGCGATGCCCTTACGCGCGTAGTCGGCCTTGTCCTTCATCTGCTGTTCGGGCGAGACGTAGAACGGCATGGACACCGGTGGCGTTCCTTACTACTCGTTCAGTACTCGAGATCGCGGACGTTACAGGAGCGGAGCCGACGGCCCGCCAGGCGAGCGCATCCGCCCCTCGACGACTCGCTCCGCGAGACCACCGACCTCCTCGTCAGGCAACCGCCGGTACCCGTCGGCGGTGACCGCGGCGACCACCGGAAAGATCCGGCGGGCCAGGTCCGGGCCGCCGGTCGCCGAGTCGTCGTCCGCCGCGTCGTACAGCGCCTGGAGGGAGGCGATCGCCGCGTCCTGCTCGTCCAGATCCGGCCGGAACAGCTTCTTCAGCGCGCCCCTGGCGAACACCGAGCCGGAGCCGATGCTGTAGAACTCGTGCTCCTCGTAACGCCCGCCGGCCGGGTCGTAGCTGAAGATCCGCCCCCGGTCCTCATCCTCGTCATAGCCGGCGAACAGCGGCACGACCACCAGCCCCTGCATGGCCAGGGCCAGGTTGCCGCGGACCATCGTGGCGAGCCGGTTGGCCTTGCCCTCCAGCGAGAGCGTGCGGCCCTCCATCTTCTCGTAGTGCTCGAGTTCCACCTGGAACAGGCGCACCACCTCGAGGCCGATGCCCGCGGTGCCCGCGATCGCGACGGCGGAGTACTCGTCGGCGCGGTACACCTTTTCGATGTCCCGCTGGGCGATCACATTGCCCGCGGTCGCCCGCCGGTCGCCCGCCATCACCACACCGCCCGGGAACGTGATCGCGACGATCGTCGTGCCGTGCGGGATCTGGTCCCCGGCCGAGACCCCGGCCGGAAGCTCACGCGACCCCGGCAGCAGACCCGGCGAGTAGGACGACAGGAACTCGGTGAACGACGGGGGGCCCTGGCTCATGAACGCGCCCGGTAGACGCCCCGGCGCGGAACCTTGCGACGTCACACGACTCCTTCCAAAGGCAGCGGATGCGATGCGCCTCCGCAACTCAGACCCTACTGTCACTGCGACGTCAGGCGCATTCCGCGTGATCCCTGCCCTCGTCCGCCCAGGGCGAACCGACCGCGTCAGTCAGCGGCCGTCAAGGCGTACTCCGGCGTCCCCAGCGGCTCCCGGGGCAACGCCTCGAGATCCGGAAACCCCGGATCACTCAGATCGAGGGCGGGGAACCGCAGCTCCGTCGGCTCCGCGCTCGCCACGATCACATCCGTCTCCCACGGACCCTCCGTGTCCCCCTCGGCCATCGCGTGCAGAACCGCCAGATCATCCGTGCAGGCCCGCCCCAGATGCCACCCGGGGTCGACCGTCTCGGCGGACGGCCGTGGCCGTACGACGGCCACCACGTAACCGCCGTCCTCGGTCAGCCGAAGCCCCGACAGCCCACCGGTGAGGTACTCGATCGCCCGGCGCACCACCCACGGGTCGTCCCGCAGCTGCCCCATCCCCGTATTGCAGTCGGCGCACAGGATCCCCCGTACGGCTCCGGTGACGTGATCGCGATCAACGTGCACGGGCGCCGCGCTACGGCAGATCGGGCAGACGCCACCTTGCCGCTCGATCAGCCGCTCGACCTCCTCGGCACCGATTCCGTACCGCTGCGTAAGTCGGTAGTGGCGACGGCTTTTCGCCTCGCCTCGTGAGCGGCGCGCCGCGCGTTGCGGCTGCACCGGCTCGACCAGCCTGCCCTCGAGATAGTCCACGGCCCGCCACATCACCGTGGCATCGTCCTTGAACTGACCAAGCGCGCCATTGCAGCTGAAGCAGAGCATGCCCCGGACCTCTCCCGTGGCATGGTCGTGATCGACGTGCAATGGGCGACGGTGCAGGCAGATCAGGCAGAGATCCCCGTGTTTCTTCGAGAGGCCCTCGACGTCTTGCTCGCTCAGCCCGTAGCGACGTTTGAGGTGATAGCTGCGCACGCTGCCGTGCCTCTTGGCCTTGATCTCGGCCATCACCTGGTTGTGGCAGGGACGGCGGTATGTAGCCAGCCCCGAGGGCTCGGCCCGGTTGTGGCCGAACTCAGAGACCGGCTTGGTCTCTTTGCATCGGGCACAGTATCTCATACCATCCGACACTGCGGAATGGCGGCGGTATTCGCGCGCCGACTTTCCGCCCGCCGCCTGCTTCTTTCGATAAGCGGCGGCGTTCCGCAAGCCGAAGCACTCTTTGCAGTAGAGAGCCAAACCATCGGGCGACTGCTTGCGGCGCCAGAATTCTGACGCCGCTTTAACCTCTCCGCAGCCTTTGCACCGTTTGTTCGGAGGGATTAAATCGGACATACCCACACTGGCCGCCCTTTTGTACGTAGCACCGGACAAATTCCTCGGCGTTCTCTTCGAGCACCTCGTCAATTTCGTCCAGAATTGCGTCGACGTCGTCGGTGAGCTTCTCCTGGCGCTCCTGGACGTCCTCGCTGGGCGCGGTCTGGGTCTCGTCGACCTCGTCCTCGCGCCGGGTCGTCTGCCGCTGACCGCCGCCGGTGTCCCTCGTTGCCATCGTGGTCCTCCCGTTCGTGCCGAGACCTTGACTCTATCGTCGCCCACCGACGCGGAGTGGATCACTCACCGTGTGCCACGCCGATCGACGGGAGGTCTTCTGACGCCGTTATCGCCACTGACGATCTCGCCGAAACGGGCATATGCGTCACAACTGTGCGGCGATCACACCCGCACCCGCCTTCGCGTCCGCCCGTACGCCGGCCGAGGAGGGGCGAACGGGCGGGCGTGCGGGTCACTCGCCGGTGAGGGCCGCGACGAGATCGGAGGCGGTGCGGCAGCGGTCCAGGAGGGCGCCGACGTGCGCCCTGGTGCCGCGCAGGGGCTCCAGGGTGGGCACCCGCTGGAGCGACTCGCGGCCGGGCACATCGAAGATCACCGAGTCCCAGGACGCCGCGGCGACGGAGTCGGCGTACTGCCGCAGGCACCGGCCCCGGAAGTAGGCGCGGGTGTCCTCCGGCGGATTCTCGATCGCCGCGTCGATCTCGGCGTCGCTGACGATGCGCTCCATGCGCCCGCGGGCGGCCAGCCGGTTGTACAGGCCGCGGTCGGGACGGACGTCGGAGTACTGCAGGTCGACGAGCTGCAGCCGCGGGTGGGACCAGTCGAGCCCGTCGCGGCTGCGGTAGCCCTCGAGCAGTTCGAGCTTGGCGACCCAGTCCAGCTCGCGGGACAGCTGCATCGGGTCGTCGCCGAGCCGCTGCAGGACGGACTCCCAGCGGTCGAGGATGTCGGTGGTCAGGTCGTCGACGTCACTGCCGAAGCGGTCCTCGACGTACTTGCGGGACTGCTCGAGGTACTCCATCTGGAGCTGGACGGCGGTCATCTTCCGCCCGTCGCGCAAGGCGAGCAGGTGCTTACAGGTCGGGTCATGCGAGATCGCCCGCAGGGTGGCGACGGGCATGTCGACCGACAGGTCCACGGTGAGGAAGCCGTCCTCGATCATGGCGAGGACCAGGCCGGTGGTGCCGAGCTTGAGGTAGGTCGAGACCTCGCTCATGTTGGCGTCGCCGATGATCACGTGCAGCCGGCGGTACTTCTCCGGGTCGGCGTGCGGCTCGTCACGAGTGTTGATGATGGGACGCTTGAGGGTCGTCTCGAGACCGACCTCGACCTCGAAGAAGTCCGCTCGCTGGCTGACCTGGAAGCCGTCGCCGCGGCCGTCCAC
>JBJMIW010000456.1:0-12133 GCA_045806665.1 Actinoallomurus sp. | reverse complement strand
TTCCGCCGCAGGGTCCGCACCGAGCCGGATACGGGCCGCCACGTGAGCCAGCTCGGCGCCGAGCGGCCCGCCGACGGCACCGGCCACGGCTTCCACCGACTCATGCCACGCCCCGCCACCCCGGAGACATGCCGCGAGCAGATCGACGGCGATGGGCAGCTCGGCGACGACCCGGGCGCGGCGGGCCCGAACCGCCCGTGGCTCGAGCCGTGCGAGCAGACGCATCAGCCCGACCGCGACGAGGACACCGGCCACCCAGCCCACCGGGCCGCCGAGCAGCAGGGCGCAGACGAGGCCTGCGAGCAGGCTCACCAGGGGTCGGACTCGATCCCTTCTCAGACCCTCGGTCGCGCCGGAGCGGCTCTCGGACATCCGGAACCCGCTCGGCACCGGTCCGGAGCCGCCGCCGGTACCTCCGGACCGGGGGTCGGTCAGGACGGCACCGTGCTCGGGGGCGAACAGCCTGCCGAGACGCTTACTCACGTCGTCGCCCGAGACGGCGACAAGACCGGCGAGACCGGCGGTGGCGACGGCGCTCAGCTCCAGGAACACCGGCGGTCCTCCCAGGCGACCGGACGCACCCGTCGATGGTCATGAGCCCGAGAGCTCGTCACCGGAGCTCCTCAGCCGCGGTGGCGAGTCGTCTGGTCCACCACAGGCCGAGCATGTCGAGGCCGGTCCCGAGCCCGAGGCACAGGCCTCCCGGGACCGTGCCGAACAGGAAGGCGAACGGTCGGGCGCCCAGGGCGACGGCCATGAGCACGCCGAGGACGGGGAGCCCGGCGAGCAGCCGCGCGGTGGCGCGCGGGCCGGCGAGCTGGAGGGCCACCTCCTCCCGGTGTGTCTGTTCGTCGCGGAGCGCTTCGGCCAGCCCTTCGACGACGGAGGCGAGCATGCCGCCGCGGTCCATACCGATGCGCCAGCAGCCGGCGAGCAGACGGAGTCCTTCGCAACCAGGGGCCGTGGCCGCCCGTTCGAGGCACGCGGCGACGTCATCACCCGATCGGGCGGCGTCCACGACCGATGAGAGCCGGGGAAGGGCGGCGAGCCCTTCGGCCGCGCCGGTCAACGCGGCACCGGGTGGGCGTCCGGCGGCGAGCTCGGCCGCGATCCCGTCGCACAGCTCGACGACCGCCGCCCGCCGCGCCGTGACGTCTCGTCGCCCGCAGGACAGCAGGTCGCGTACGCGGAGCAGCCGGTCGCCGAGGCGGGGAGCGGGCGCCCGCCCGGCGGCCTCGCCGGCCGATCGCATCCGCCGGATCGAGGTCAGCCGGAGGGCGGCCGGTGGGGGCAGCGACAGGACCCAGACGCCCGCGAACGCACACGCCACCGAGAGCAGGATGATCATGGCGGCGGACCTTCGAGTCGCGCGGCGAGCGCCGCGGCCCCGGGCCCCTCGTGAATCGCTCCCTCCGACCCGTAGGACACGGCGGGGACCGCCTCTACGAGGCCGTCGGGCCGTCGCTCGAACACGCAGATCTCGGCCACCCGGCGTCGTCCCCCGGACGCCTCACGGACGAGGTGCACGACGACGTCGAGGGCCGCGGCGAGCTGGCTGTGGACGGCCTCCCGGCTCAGCCCGGCGGCGCACGCGAGGGCCTCGAGGCGGGCGGGAACGTCGGCGGGTGCGTTCGCGTGCAGGGTGGCACAGCCGCCCTCGTGCCCGGTGTTCAGCGCGGCCAGCAGGTCGACGACCTCCCCGCCCCGAACCTCGCCGACGACGAGGCGGTCCGGCCGCATCCGGAGGGCCTGGCGGACGAGATCGTGCAGGGTGACGCCGCCGGCGCCCTCGATGTTCGGTGGCCGGGTCTCCAGGCCGATGACGTGCGGGTGCGCGGGTCGCAGTTCGGCGGAGTCCTCAACGAGGACGATCCGCTCACCCGGGTCGACCAGTGACAGCAGCGCCGACAGCACCGTGGTCTTGCCGGTCCCGGTACCCCCGGTGACGAGGAAGGCCAGCCGGGCGGCGACCAGGGCGTCCAGCAGGTCGGCCCCCTCCGGGGGCGTGGCGCCCGCCGAGACCAACTCGGTCAGCGTGAAGGCGCGGTGGCGCGGCAGGCGCAGCGACAGGGCAGTGCCCCCGGATGCGATCGGCGGCAGCACCGCGTGCAGGCGGACACCTCCCGGCAGTCGTGCGTCGGCGTACGGCGCGGTGTCGTCGAGCCGCCGACCGGCCGCGGCGGCGAGCCGCTGGGCGAGGCGCCGCACGGCGGACTCGTCCGGGAACCGCACCCGGGTCAGCCGCAGGCCCGTTCCGGTGTCGACCCAGACCTCGCCGGGGCCGTTCACGAGAACGTCGGTCACGTCGGGATCCCGGAGGAGGGGCTCAAGTGGCCCCGCTCCGACCAGGTCGGCCCGGACCTCGTCGGCCAGGGAGAGTACTTCCGTGTCGCCGAGCACGGGCTCTTCGGCTCTGAGCGCCACCGCCACCTGAGCCGCGGTCGGGGCCGCGCCCGTCCCGACGAGCCGGCCGCGGACCGCCTCGGTCAGATCGCTCATGACGACGCACCTCTGTTCTCCGATGCGGTGAGCCGTTCATACGCACGACTCACCCGGACATGTCCCGGGCGGCCGACGGCCCTCTGCCACCCCTCCGCGGATCGCACGGCAGCAGGCCCTCGCCGCGCCTCGGCAGACGGCACGGCAGGGCGCCGCTGCCCTCCCTCCGCGGCCCGGGCTCGCGGGCGGCCCTCAACGGACCGGATGACGGCAGGCCCCCGCCGTTCGCCCGCGAGCCTCTGTCCGGGGAGTCCCTCCGCGGACCGCAGGGCGGCGGCCCGTCGGCGGCAGCGCACGTCGGCGGCCCTGGCCCACTCCTCCTCGGGCCTCAGGGCAGCGGGCCGCTGCCGCCCATTGGCCGAGCTCAGGGTGGCGCCCATCAGCGCGGTTCTCCGGCCAGCGGTCGGACCTGCCGGAGGTCGGTGAGGAAGCGGCGGCAGAAGCCGTCCAGAGTCCCTCCCCGGCCGGGGCGGTGGCCGCGCTCGATCGCCGTGGCCAGACGCCTGTCGGTGGAGACGACACCCGCGAGGGGCAGGCGCAGCGACTCCGCGATGACCGCGGGTTTGAGGCCGCCAGGGGCCGGGCCGCGTACGACGACTCGAAGGTCCCGGGCATAGGTACGGACCAGATCGGCGACGCGGTCGGCGGCCACGGTGGCGCGCACCTCGGCGGGCACCACGATCAACGTGGTGTCGGCGGCGGCCAGGACCTCGGCGCCGGCCTCCGTGAGCTGCCGGGGCAGATCCGCGACGACGAGGTCGTAGCCGCGGAGGGCCGCGTCGAGCACCGACCTCATCGTCTCGGCGGACACCGGCTCGGCCGCGCCCCGGTGCCACGACAGCACGGCCAGGCCGTCACGCGTCGGCAGCGAGTCGTGCAGCGCGGCGGTGCTCAGCCGCCCGCGCCGGTCGGCGTAGTCGGACCATCTGGCCCCGGGCGTTCCCTCCGCGCCCAGGACCAGGTCGATGCCGCCGCCGAGCGGATCACCGTCGAGGAGGAGTGTGTGCAGCCGGTGCCGCGCGGCGACGCGGGCCAGCACCGCGGCGAGGACGCTCGCGCCCGCGCCGCCGCGTCCCCCCAGGACGGCGACCACGGCCGCGCGTCGGCCGGCGGGCTCGGCGGCCGCCGCCATCTGGTCGACCAGCCAGGTCTCGCCCTCCGGCAGCCCGATGACCTGCTGTGCCCCGACCTCGACGGCGAGGCGGTAGACCTCGTCGCCATCGGGCTCGGCCGCGGCGAGGATGACGCCCGGCCGTCGCTCGGGGGACGACCGGGCGAGGTCACCGGCTAAGTCGGCCCCGACCAGGACGAGCGCGGCATCGCGCCAGGCGGCCCGCGCGCTCGTCGGGTCGGTGGCGAGCCCGGCTTCGACGTCCGCCGCTGCGGCCAGGCGGAGCAGGTCGTCGACGAGCACGGAGTCGGCAGAGACGATCAGCACGGTGGCGGACATGGCATCTCCTCGCTTCGGCGAGGTCCACGATGCGCCTGCGGTCGTCCGCGTCGAAAGGCCCCTGCGCGAGGCTGTGGATAACCGGATCCGGGCACGGCGCGTGGAGCGAATGTCTCAGGAAACGAGACGACCCCCGCCGGGGGGGAGAGCGGGGGTCGCCGGACGGTCCGGCTCTGGGGGGGTAGAGCCGGTTCCGTTTTCCCGGGAGGTCTCGAAGGCCAAGCCAAGGCCGGGCACTGGTCAGCGGGCGGTAAACCCGGCACCCCCACAGTGTATGCAGGTTCGACATAATGTCGCCCGATCACTCGGAGTTCCGTTGCGTGTCGGCCAATTACGATCATTAGCCGATCACCCAAAACGGGAGTATTCGGGCGTTTGGCACTCGGGGGGTGCGGCCAGAACGCCTACCGTAAGTGCTGCAGCGTAGCGGAAGCAGGCGAGATCGTTCTCCCCTCCGGCAGGCTTGATTGATACAGAGGTAGATCACGCTAAGTGATCAATTCCTGTGATCACCCTACTGGCGATCATGACGGCAAAGCGGCCTTTACCAAGCCGATCTCTTGGGCTGGTATGCACCGTTCTACCGAGGAAGATCCCTGGCGTGACCATGGGCGCCCCGAATGAGGGGGCTTGCCATCTGGGCTGATTCGGCGTAGACAGGGTGCACGGACCAAGTGTCCGAGCACGGCAGCCGGGCACCCACGCGCGACCAGCCGCGGGAGGCGCGTCGAGACGGGCTTGACCCGATCCGACGAATTCAAGGTGCACGCTTGGTAACCCGGTGTGACGTGCCGGCGACGGCGTTCCTCCGGGAACGCCGTTCGCTTTGTCGCTCCCAGCGACCTGTTTCGGACCGCCGAAATCGGGGATGTGCGGCCCCATGCATACGCGGGACACCAAACCCGGCACGATCGGCTCACCGATCGCCAACCCCTCGCGCATCCGGTTGGGTCGCCACCCCGTGGGTGCGCCGTACGACCGGCTCGACAGGGACGACTCAACGACCGCCGAGGGATCGCGCGCCCGGCTCCACGAGCCTTCCGTGCGCACGCGGACGTCAGCCGGGCGCGTCACCCGCGCATGAACGCCTCGCACACCGCGAGCGCCTCGCGCGCGCCCAGTTCGGCGGCCTCGGCGCAGTGGCGTACCCATCGTGCGACGCCCTGCGGCGTGCCCGACGCGTAGCCGCGCAGGGAGTCGCCGTACGCGTCCCGCAGTTCGAAGTGCCCGACCTCCGGGGCGGTCAGCGACTTCGGATCCAGCCCTCGGTCGACGAGGGTCAGCCGCGCCGCCGCCCGCGCCACGATGCCGTCACCCCAGCCGAACGGCCGCAGGGCGAGCAGTTCGCCATGGGTGACCGCGGCCACGACGATCGCCGGCGCCTCCGTCGGAGCGGTCAGCAGGTCGCTGAGCACGTCGAGCCGCACGGCGACGTCCGCCGGCGACGGGGCCGGTCCGAGTCCGAGCGGGTCGCTCGCCGTACCGTCCTGGCGCGGCCTGCCGAGCGCGTCCGGGTCGACGGCGTCCGCGGCCGCCAGGGTGTGCAGCCGGGCGAGCGCCTGGCGCGGCGCCTTTCGCCAGACGTCCGCCAGGGATCCGAGCTCCGCCGACACGCGCAGCGTGCCCTGTACGACCGGGTCGTTCGTCAGGTCGCCGCCGCGTACGTCCTCCAGGGGGACCGCGACGCCTTCGAGGGCGGCCGACGCGCGGGCGCCGCGGAGCGCCGACTCGGCGGAGACCTCGGCGCTCCGCCGACGCAGGATCCGGTGGCCGAGCAGCCGGTCAACGGCGTCCCGGGTCCGCGCGACGGCCTCGGGAACTTCTGGCAGGCTCGCAACGTTGGCAAACGGGTCACTCATCGGACGCGCGGCGGTCGGTGGTCGGCCCGGCGGCGGGCCGGCCCGGGAACGCCGCTTCCTCCTTGAAATGTCGGTGGCCGAACACGGCACGGCGCGGGTGGACGCGGCGCTGAACCCGCGACGTGGACGGGGCACAGCGCTATCGCATGACCCTACGCGGCGGCCACCCCTTGAACGACATACACCGACCTGCTGAAGTTGGCTTGGATCATCCTGACCTCCCGACCCGTAAGGAGCGCGCCGTGGCGCAGGAAACCCCACACGAGACCCTCTCCAACCTCCTCGAGGAGAATCGGCGGTTCGCTCCCCCGGCCGACCTCGCCGCAGCGGCCAACGTCACCGCGGCGGCGTACGAAGAAGCGGCGGCGGACCGGCTGGCGTTCTGGGAGCAGCAGGCCAAGCGCCTGCACTGGAACGCCGATTGGGACACCGTCCTCGACTGGTCGAACCCGCCGTTCGCCAAGTGGTTCGGCGGCGGACGGCTGAACGCCGCGTACAACTGCGTCGACCGGCACGTCGAGGCCGGCAACGGCGACCGCGTCGCGTACCACTGGGAGGGCGAGCCGGGCGACACTCGTACGATCACCTACGCCGACCTGAAGCGCGAGGTCTGCAAGGCGGCGAACGCCCTGACCGAGCTCGGCGTCCAGAAGGGCGACCGGGTCGCCATCTACATGCCGATGATCCCCGAGACGGTGATCGCCATGCTGGCGTGCGCCCGCGTCGGCGCGCCGCACACGGTCGTGTTCGGCGGGTTCTCGGCCGACGCGCTGCGCGGGCGCATCGAGGACTGTGACGCGCACGTCGTCATCACCGCCGACGGCGGCTACCGCCGGGGCGCGCCCAGCGCGCTCAAGCCGAACGTGGACGACGCCGTCGAGGGCGTCGACCACGTACGCAACGTCCTCGTCGTACGCCGTACCGGCCAGGACGTCGCCTGGACCGAGGGCCGCGACGTGTGGTGGCACGAGCTCGTCGACCGGCAGAGCGAGGACCACGAGGCGGAGGCGCATGACGCCGAGCACCCGCTGTACGTCATGTACACCTCGGGCACGACCGCGAAGCCGAAGGGCATCCTGCACACCACCGGCGGGTACCTCACGCAGGTGTCCTGGACGCACCACGCCGTGTTCGACCTCAAGCCCGAGACCGACGTCTACTGGACCGCGGCCGACATCGGCTGGGTGACCGGCCACTCGTACATCGTCTACGGGCCGCTGTCCAACGGCGCGACGAGCGTCATGTACGAGGGCACGCCCGACACCCCGCACAAGGGCCGCTGGTGGGAGCTGGTCGCCAAGTACAAGGTCTCGATCCTGTACTGCGCGCCGACCGCGATCCGCACGTTCATGAAGTGGGGCGAGGACATCCCCGCCCAGCACGACCTGTCGTCGCTGCGGCTGCTCGGCTCGGTCGGCGAGCCGATCAACCCGGAGGCGTACGTCTGGTACCGCCGCAACATCGGCGCCGACCGTACGCCGGTCGTGGACACCTGGTGGCAGACCGAGACGGGCGCCATCATGGTCAGCCCGCTGCCGGGCGTCACGCACGGCAAGCCCGGGGCGGCGATGCGGCCGCTCCCCGGCATCGAGGCCGATGTCGTCGACGACCAGGGCAAGCCGGTGCCGAACGGCGGCGGCGGCTTCCTCGTCGTCAAGGAGCCGTGGCCCTCGATGCTGCGTACGATCTGGGGCGACGACGAGCGGTACATCAAGACCTACTGGTCGCGCTTCGACGGACTCTACTTCGCGGGCGACGGCGCGAAGAAGGACGACGACGGTGACTTCTGGCTGCTCGGCCGGGTCGACGACGTGATGCTGGTCTCCGGCCACAACATCTCGACGACGGAGGTCGAGTCGGCGCTCGTGTCGAACCCGAAGGTCGCCGAGGCGGCCGTGGTCGGCTCCACCGACCCGGTCACCGGGCAGGCCATCGTCGCGTTCGTCATCCTGCGCGGGGAGGCCGCCGACGACGGTGAGGTGCTGGTCGCCGAGCTGCGCGACCACGTCGCCAAGCACCTCGGCCCGATCGCCAAGCCCCGTCAGATCATGATCGTGCCGGAGCTGCCGAAGACCCGGTCCGGGAAGATCATGCGGCGGCTGCTCCGCGACGTCGCGGAGAACCGCTCGCTCGGTGACGTCACCACGCTGACGGACAGCACGGTGATGGAGCTCATCAAGGACAAGATGCCCGCCGCGTCGAGCGACGAGTAAGGACCAGGAACCTGAGCGCGGCCCCACGGGGCCGCGCTCCTTCCTGCCGCATGTGGCCCCGGCCATAGCGGCCCCGACCTGCCGCGGCGGAAATCGTGGCCGCGGTGACGCGTCGCAGCGGTATCGGCCCGCCGCCGGAGGTGACGGACACCCGCCACCGGTAACCTCTGACAGTCGCGTGTCGATAAGCCGTTCTTTCGCCGGGACTCCACCGGTTCACTCCTCATCGGCGATTCGGCCTATTCGGATCCCCCGCGATCCGAGAGAGTGGCGACCTGCGCTGAGAGGAGAAACATGACCGAGGTACGGCCGAACGGGCAGTATGCCGACAAATCACTCGGCGAGCTGGTCGCCATCGCCACTGGCAACGTCTCAAACCTCGTGAAGTCGGAGCTCGAGCTCGCCAAGCTCGAGCTGAAGAGCGACGCCAAGAAGGCCGCCCTCGGTAGCACCCTGTTCGCCGTCGCAGGCGTCATCGGCGGGGTGGTCGTCATCCTGTTGTCGATCGCCCTTGCGTACGGTCTGATCACGCTCGGCATCTGGAACTGGGCCGCATTCCTCATCGTCGCCGGGTTCTATGTCCTGCTCGCGGCCGTGCTGATCCTCATCGGCCTGTGGCGGATGAAGAAGATGAGCGGCGCCAAGCGGTCCCGGCAGTCCGTGATGGACGACATCGCCATGCTCCGCCGGGGCAACGGCTCGGACGACAAGCCCGCGCTGGCGGAATGACGCCCGCAGCGCGACGAGGTCGCGCCCGCGGGCCGACCAAGGGGGGCCGGCAGTGACCGACGAGTCCGTCGTGCAGATCGATGGCCCGTGGCGGCACCGGTCGGTGAGCGCGGGCGGCACGCGCTTCCACGTCGTCGAGATCGGTCAGGGGCCGCTCGTTCTTCTCCTGCACGGGTTCCCGCAGTTCTGGTGGTCCTGGCACCGTCAGCTGGTGTCGCTGGCCGAGGCCGGCTTCCGGGCGGCAGCCGTCGACCTGCGCGGGTACGGCGGTAGCGACAAGCCACCGCGCGGATACGACCTGATCACGCTGGCCCGCGACGCCGCCGGGCTGATCCGCGCACTCGGCGAGGCGAACGCCACCGTGGTCGGCCACGACTGGGGCGGCCTGCTCGCCTGGACGATGGGCGTCTACCAGCCCCGCGTCGTCCAGCGGCTCGTCGTGGTCTCGGCGGCCCACCCGCTGCGCATCCGCTCCGCGATCGCCACCGACCTGCGCGGCCAGGCCTGGGCGACCCGCCACACATTCGGCTTCCAGCTGCCGATGGGGCCGGAGCGGCTGCTCGTACGGGACGACGCGGCCCAGGTGGGCCGGGTGCTGCACGCCTGGTCGGCGCCGGGCTGGCCCGACTCCGGCAGCGAGCAGCTGTACCGCTCGGCCTTCCAGATCCCCGGCGTCGCGCACTGCGCGCTGGAGTACCACCGCTGGGCGGTGCGCTCGGTGCTGCGCCCGGACGGCCTGCGGTACGCCCGCCGGATGCGCACGCCCATCCGCGTCCCCACCCTCCAGCTCCACGGTTCGCTGGACCGCTGCGTGCTGCCGCGCAGCGCCCAGGGATCGGGCCGGTACGTCGAGGGACCGTACCGCTGGCGGCTGATCGAAGGTGTCGGGCACTTCCCCCAGGAGGAACACCCCGGGGCCTTCGACGCCGAACTCCTCTCCTGGCTCGCGGACCCCCGACCGGGTCACCGCGCGACCTCCCAAAGCCACCGCCCGGACTGAGGCCCCCGCCCGACCACCGACTCCACCGAACACACGCCCCGCCCCGCCGCGCGACCTCCCAAGGCCACCGCCCGGGCTCAGCACCCGCGCGGTGAGCGGGCGGCGATCGGCCAGTGGACCGTGCCCCGCGCCTGTGGTGCGTCGGCCACCGCCTCATGCGCGCCACTGCCGGCAGCGCCCCGGAGCACGGCGCGCGGCCCGAAGCGGAGAATGGGGGCATGCGTGATCGGGATGAAGTGGGACGCGCACGCAATGCGCGGCCCCGTGACGCGTACGGACGGCCGCTGCCGCACGGAACGGCAGGGGAGGAACGCGTCCCCGACGACTACGCGGCCGAGCCGTCGGAGGCCCTGGCCGAGGCACAGCGGCTGCTCGACGCGGACCGGCCCTTCCACGCCCACGAGGTGCTGGAGGCCGCCTGGAAGGCCGCTCCGGAGGCCGAGCGCGCCTTGTGGCAGGGGCTCGCCCAGCTGGCCGTCGGGTTCACACACGTACGGCGCGGCAACGCGCGGGGGGCCCGTACACTGCTGCACCGCGCCGCCGACCGGATCGCCCCGTACGCAGGGACCTCGGCGCCCCGAGGGCTCCATGGGATCGCGGTCGCCGACCTGGCCCGGGCAGCGCGCGACCTGGCCGACCGCATCGAACGCGACGGCCTCGACACGGTCACCGACGCGGACCTGGCTCCCCGGCTGCGCACGTAACCCCGCCACCGGCCGCGCGTGTAATCCGGCCTCCGGCCGCGCGTGTAATCCGGCCTCCGGCCGCGCCGCGGTGACCGTGCGGGGCTGAGTGCTCAGTCCGAGCAGGACTAATACGGGACCAGCGCTGATCTCCCGTCTAGAGATGATCACGGCTGTGACGTGCGGTGGAGCGTCTCGACGTTTCTCGTCGTTTCGCGCTTGATCACATCCTCATGTGCCCTAGATGTGCCCTGGCCCTCAGATGTAGTGACAGGTAGGCGCTGGTCGCGGCGTACCGACGATCCGGTGACGCCCGATGACAGCCCATGGCTCGACGTCGAGTGAGCGTCCAACGCCCTGAGAGGCCTTCAGCGAGTGCTGTACTCAGCATGCACCGGCGCCCGTTGAGGACAGCAATCGCCTGGTGTGGTGGCTCACAGGGGTCGGCTCGACGGGCTCACCGGTGCCGGCAGGGTCGTGTCGCCCATGAGATACGCATCAACCGCGGCGGCGCAGGCGCGGCCCTCGGCGATCGCCCAGACGATGAGGCTCGCGCCTCGTTGGCAGTCACCGCACGCGAAGACCCCCGGCGCCGATGTCTGCCAGGCGTCGTCAACGCACACCGTGCCCTTGGCCGGATCGACCTCCACACCAAGTTGGGAGAGCAGTGGCGTCGCATCCGTACCCGCGAAGCCCGGCGCGAGCAGCACCAGATCCGCCCTGATCTCTTCCTCAGAACCCGGAACCAGCACGTACCGGCGCCGCCCGTCCGGCCCGTAGCGCCGCTCCACCAGCTTTGTACGCAGGCCACGCACCCGCCCGTTCTCATCGCCCAGAAACGCCGCCGTCTCCTGCGCCCATTCCTCGACCACACCTTCCTCGTGGGCCGGCGACAGCTTGTGCACCTTGGGATATTGCGGCCAGGGGTTTGTAAGATCGTCGCGCATCTCCGGCGGGCGCGGGTTGTGGTCGAGTTGGTGCACCTCGACCGCGCCCTGCCGGTTGGCGGTACCGAGGCAATCGGCGCCGGTGTCACCGCCACCGATGATCACCACGTGTCGGCCTTCCGCACTGATCGGCGTGTCGGCAAGATCACCTGCCTGGACGCGGTTGGCCAGCGGGAGGTAGGTCATCGCCTCATGGATCCCCTCAAGGTCCCGCCCCGGTACGTCCACCGGACACGGCTCCTGCGCTCCGCTCGCGAGTACGATCGCGTCAGACGCATCCCGCAACTCCGCGCCGGTCTCGTCCTTGCCGGCGTTGATGTTCGTACGAAAGACCACGCCCTCGGCCTCAAGTTGGGCGAGCCGCCGGTCCACGACGTACTTCTCGATCTTGAAGTCTGGTATGCCATACCGCAGCAGCCCACCGGGGCGGTCGTCGCGCTCCAGCACCGTGACGTTGTGGCCCGCGCGCGCAAGCTGCTGGGCTGTGGCGAGCCCGGCAGGTCCGGACCCCACGACCGCGACTCGCTTTCCGGTACGAACACGAGGCGGCTGCGGCGTGACCCATCCTTCGGCCCAAGCGCGCTCGATGATCGACAACTCGATCTGCTTGATGGTGACCGGCGGGCTGTTGATTGCGAGAACGCAGGCGGGCTCACAGGGCGCGGGGCACAGCCACCCGGTGAATTCGGGGAAGTTGTTGGTGGAGTGCAAGGATTCAATGGCTTTGCGCCAGGCGTCACGTGCGACGAGCTC
>JBJMIW010000455.1:0-4286 GCA_045806665.1 Actinoallomurus sp. | reverse complement strand
CGCGCCCACACCGCCGGACGGTCCGGCGCCGGGCGGCGCGGGTGGACCGGGTCTGTCCGGCCGGCCGGACAGACCCGGTCCACCCGCGCCGCCCGGCGCCGGACCGTCCGGCGGTGTGGGCGCGGCCGCCGGGCCCGGTCCGGGGAACGTCGCCCCGCCGAAGACCAGCGGGTCAGGGTGGGCTCCGCCCGGAACCGGAGGCGCGGATCCCGCTCCCGCACCGGTGCCCGTCCCCGGAAACGACGGCGGAGCCTGCGGTACCGGCCCTTCACCGGGCGGCGGAGACGGCGGTAGGTACCCCTCGCCGAACGGCGGGGACGGCGGTTGGAATCCCTGACCGATGGGCGGATACGCAGGTACAGACCCCTCACCGAACGGCGGTACGGCTCCCTGACCGGTGGGGGGATACGCAGGTAGAGGCCCCTCCCCGGGCAACGGGGGCGGGCCGAGCGGATCGGCCGGGGGCCGCGCGTGCCGGGCCGACGGGGCGGGTGCCAGGTGGCCCGTGCTGAACCGCTTGACCTGGGCCTTGGCCTCATCGGCGTCCGCCCGCGCGGCGTCGCGCTCAGCGATCATCGTGGCGAGCGCGGCACGGAGCTGGTCCAGCATCCCCGAGCGCTCTTTGGCCTGAAGCTGGTACTTCCCCAGCCTGGCCTGTGCCTCCTCCAGCTCGCGGCGAGCGGACGCCATCTCGGCGGTCAGCCGCATGCCCTCTTCCAGCCGGGGCTGCGCCGCCTCGAGCTCCGCCCGGGAGCCCTCCAGCTCCTCGCGCGCGGTCTCCAGGTCGGCCCGGACCGTCTCCAGCTCACCACGGGCCGTCTCCAGCTCAGCGCGCGTCGATTCCAGCTCCGTACGGGCCTCGTCGCGCTCGGCGCACGCGCTTTCGAGCTCGCGACGAGACTCCTCCAGCTCGGCCACTGCGGCGTCCCGCCGACCGCTCACCTCGTCCGCGTGCGCGCGTGCCTCCAGGGCCTGACGGTCCGCCGCCGCACGAGCCTCCTCCGCGGCCGCCCGGGCGTTCTGGGCGAGCTCCGCGGTGGTGCGCATCTTGTCCAGTTCGGACTCGGCGGCCCGAAGACGGGCGTGCATCTCCTCCACCGCCGTGGCCCGCTTCTGCGATTCCTTGGCCTCGGCCAGCTCCGCCCGGTATCGCGCGACCTCATCGCGGGCGAGATCCAGTGCCGAGGTGAGCTCCTCCACCCGCTGCGTCAGACGCTCGCGCTCCTCGCGTACGACCGTGATCGCCTCGGTCGCCGCCTCCGCCGTCCGGGTCGCCTGCGTGCCGATGTGGCGCGCCGCGTCCCGCTCCGTACGGGCGGCCGCCAACTGGGCGGTCAGCTCGGCGACCCTTGCCTCGGCCTGGTCGGCCCGGAGCCGTACGTCCCCCATGCGGGCCAGCACCTGCTCGGCCTCCAGCCGGGCCGCCTCCCGGTCCCGCTGGGCCGCGGCGATGCCGGCGGCCGCCTCCGCCCTGGCCTCCGCGATCCGCCGCTCGACACCCGCGACGCTGAGGTCGGCCGACAGGGACATCGCCAGGAGCTCGGCGACGTCCTCGAGCCGTTCGACCATGTCCCAGGTCTGCGCGACCTGCCCGGCGAGGCCCGGGGAGTCCTGGTCGCGGCGGCGCCGGTCGGCCGCCGCGCGGGCGCAGGCGCCGTTGTTGTCGAGGCAGTAGCGCAGGACGGGCCCGGCCTCGCCCGGCTGGGGGATCGGGCGCCCGCAGTAGGCGCAGGGCCGCGCCATGAGGGGGCCCGTGTCCTGCGGCGCGAGCGGGATCTCCCCCGTCGCCGCACCGGGACCCGGTGTGCCGGCCTCCGGACGCGAACCCGTCGGCTGCTCTCCTGGCCGGGGATCGGCCACCTGCGGTCCGCTCTCCGCCGGCCGAGGCGTCCCCGAGGACCTCTCGTCCTCTTGAGACTCCCCGTGCGCGGGAACGTTCCGCTGCGGGTCGTCCGCCGCCGGGGCGTCCTCCTCCAGTTCCGGAGGAGCGTCCGCGTCGATCGCGGAGTGGTCCGCGCCGGGCGGGCCGGCAGGGCCCGGGGCGCCGTCGTCACCGGAGGGCACGGCGGCATCGGACTCGGGCACGTTGTCGTCCGTCGGGCCGGACACGCTCATCCCCCCTGCGATCCGTAATCGGGATGATCTCGGCTGTCAGCTCGAAGACCGTATCCCCCTTCGTCCCCTCTGCGGAACGCAACGGAGAGGTTCGGTGCCCGGACGTTCGGAAGGACCCGGCAGCGGCGGCGTACCGGGCCCTTCTCTCCTCCACTTGGTCGCCTGGAGAGGCGGACAGGGCGATGCGAAGAGGCGGGATCGCGATGGATCCTTGGACGGGTCGTCCGCCTGTCTCCAGGTACTGGCAACGCTAACCCGCGGGTGGACGCCAAGCGAGGGATGAACCGTTTACACAAATTCACAACGCCTGTTCCCGGGCCGCCGCAACTCCCCGACCACGCCGGCGGCCCGGGGGCGCGAGCGGCGGGGACCTCCACCTGTCGATCCGGACGGGCTGGACGGCGGCCGGGGCACCCGTCGGCAAGGGTGCCCCTGCCGCCGTCATCTCGTCGCCTCAGCCGACGCTCATCGTGCCGGTCGAGCTCTCCGGCGGAGTGCTGCCGAGGCCGACGACGACCTCGGCGCCCTCGCCGAGCTGATAGCGATCGATCGCCTTCTGCAGGACCTCCTGCTTGACCTCGCCGCGCCGGGCGAGGCGGGTGAGGACCGCGAGGGTGATCGACGCCGCGTCGACGTGGAAGAAACGGCGGGCGGCGGCCCGGGTGTCGGAGAACCCGAACCCGTCGGTGCCCAGCGACGACCAGTCGCCCGATATCCACGGCGCGATCTGGTCCGGGACGGCACGCATGAAGTCACTCACGGCGACGACCGGGCCGGGCTGGCCGTCGAGCGTACGCGTGACGTAGGGGACGCGCTGCTCGTCCTCAGGGTGGAGGAGGTTCCACTCGTCGCAGGCGACGGCCTCGCGGCGCAGCTCCGTCCAGGACGTGGCCGACCAGACGTCGGCGGCCACGCCCCACTCCTCGGCGAGCATCCGCTGGGCCTCGAGGGCCCACCGCACCCCGACGCCCGAGGCGAGGATCTGCGCGCCCGGCGCCTCACCCTCGACCTGCGGGGCCTCGGCGTAGCGGTAGAGGCCCTTGAGCAGGCCGCCGACGTCGAGGTCCGCCGGCTCGGCGGGCTGCTGGTACGGCTCGTTGTAGAGGGTGAGGTAGTAGAAGATGTCCTCGCCGTTCGGGTGCTCCTCACTGGAGCCGTACATGCGCCGCAGCGCGTCCTTGATGATGTACGACAGCTCGAACGCCCACACCGGGTCGTAGTAGACGCACGCCGGGTTGGTGGAGGCGAGTAGCGGAGAGTGGCCGTCGTTGTGCTGCAGACCCTCACCGGTGAGGGTCGTACGCCCGGCGGTCGCGCCGAGCAGGAAGCCCCGAGTCATCTGGTCGGCCATCGCCCAGATGCCGTCGCCGGTCCGCTGGAACCCGAACATCGAGTAGAAGATGTAGACGGGGATCATGTGCACGCCGTGCGTGGCGTACGACGTGCCGGCCGCGATCGCCGAGCCGACGGCGCCCGCCTCGCTGATGCCCTCGTGCAGCATCTGGCCCTGCTCGGACTCCTTGTAGGACAGCAGAAGCTTGCGGTCGACCGCTTCGTACGTCTGCCCGTGCGGTGAGTAGATCTTGGCGGAGGGGAACAGCGAGTCCATCCCGAACGTGCGGTACTCGTCCGGAGCGATCGGTACGAACCGGGCGCCGATGTTCTCGTCCTTGATCAGGTCCTTGAGCAGCCGGACGAACGCCATCGTCGTCGCGACGTTCTGCTTGCCGGAGCCCTTCTTCAGCTCGGCGTACACCGGGTCGCCGGGCAGCTTGAGGGCCTTCGCACGGTTGACCCGCTTGGGCAGGTAGCCGCCGAGGGCCATGCGCCGCTCGCGCATGTACTGGATCTCGTCGGAGTCCTCTCCGGGGTGGTAGTACGGGGGCAGGTCCCCCTCCAGCGCGGAGTCGGGGATCTCCAGGTAGAGCCGGTCCCGGAACTCCTTCAGCTCGGCCTTGGTGAGCTTCTTCATCTGGTGGGTGGCGTTGCGGGCCTCGAAGTCCGGCCCGAGCGTCCAGCCCTTGATCGTGTGGGTGAGGATGACGGTCGGCTGGCCGACGTGCTCGCGCGCGGACTTGAACGCGGCGTACAGCTTGCGGTAGTCGTGGCCGCCGCGCGACAGCTTGCGGATGTCGTCGTCGGACATGTGCTCGACGATCTTGCGCAGCCGG
>JBJMIW010000454.1:0-15936 GCA_045806665.1 Actinoallomurus sp. | reverse complement strand
ATGTTCCTGGACGGGGACGTGCACGCGGCGCGGGTCGGCCCGATCAGCGCCGCGCTCTCCGAGGTGGACCAGTTCGAGCTGCGGGGCGACTGTGAGCGGTTCGCCGACCGGCTGATCGACGCGTTCGCCACCGCCGGTGAGATCGAGCTCATGGAGGAGTACGCCTACCGCCTGCCGGTCCTCGTCGTGGGCGGCATGCTCGGGGTGCCCGACTCGGAACTGATGGCCGTGGCCCAGGACATGAAGACGATGACCAACGCCCGGGAGGATGCCGTCGACGCGTACGGCCGGTTCGTCGCGACGATGACGCGTCTCATCGAGAGCAAGCGCGAGTCGCCCGGACCGGACGTCACCTCCCGCCTGCTCGCGTCCGCGACCGACATCACCGACGAGGAACTGATCCAGGACCTGCTGGTCGTGGTCTCCGGTAGCCAGGAGAACACCGCCCACTGGATCGGCAACGCGCTGCGTCTCATGCTCACCGACGACCGCTTCTCGCTGACCCTCTCGGGCGGCCGCCGCAGCGTCGGCCAAGCGCTGAACGAGGTGCTGTGGGAGGACGCACCGGTGAAGACCGCTCCGGGCCGCTGGGCGATCCGGGACACCGAGCTCGGCGGCCGGACGATCCGGGCCGGTGACGTGATCATTGTCGGCCTGGCCGGCGCCAACGCCGACCCGCGGGTACGGCCCGCCGTCCACGGCGACGCGGGCGGCAACCACGCCCACCTCGCGTTCGGCACGGGCGACCACGGATGCCCGTACCCGGCGCCGGAGCTCGCCGAGGTCATGGCGCGGACGGCCATCGAGGTGCTCCTCGACCGACTCCCGGACGTACGGCTCGCGGTACCGTTCCGACAGCGGTCAGGCGAGCCGGTCGTGCTGGGCGCGGAGGCGCAGGCGGGTGGTGGCGTTGATCCAGAGGGCGTGGATGATTCCGGCCGGCCACAGGAGCAGGCCCAGCACCATGCCGGCCGTCGACTGGGGCGTGTCCTTGTTCGCCGGGGCGCTGCCGACGAGGGCGAACGCGACCACCGCCAGGACGAGGTAGACGACGGCGGCGACGAGCCAGGTCGGCCGCCGGTGCCGGGCCGCGATGTAGCCGAACGACAGCCAGGTGGCCATGCCGAACAGCAGGGTCGGCAGCATCCAGAGGCTGTGCAGCAGCTTCCAGCCGAGCCCGCGCGGAGGGGCCCACCCGCTCGTCGGCCGTGGCCCGTCCGCGCGCGGACCGCCGCCAAGAACCGAGGCCCCGCCCAGGACGCCGCCCTGGCCGGTCAGCCGGACGAGGGCGCGCGAGTAGAGGTGCGCGCCGCCCATCGGGTCGATGTCGCCGACCGGGCCTGACGGGACCACGTGCGGTACCAGGCGGTCATACGTCTGCCGGGCGTCCGCCGGCCGCCGCGTCGGGTCCTTCTCCAGGAGTTGCCGGACCAGGCCGGCCAGGTCCGGATGCAGGTCGTCGCGGTGCAGCGGAGCGGGCGCCTGTTCGAGCTGCAGGTGCATGAGCTCGGCCGGTGAGGCCGCATCGAAGATCCGGTGTCCGGCGAGCATCTCGTACAGGACGCACCCGAGCGCGTACAGATCCGTTCGGGCCGTCGCAGGCAGGCCGCGCAGCTGCTCCGGTGCCATGTACGCGGGGGTCCCGACGGATTGGCCGGTCCGGGTGATCCGGGAGATCGCGGTCTGGTCGACGAGCGCGGCGACGCCGAAGTCCAGCACCTTGACGGCGCCGTCGCCGGTGAGCATGACGTTCTGCGGTTTCACGTCCCGGTGAACCAGGCCACGCTGGTGGGCCGCGTCGAGCACCGCCGCCACCTGTGCGGCGATCCCGGCCGCCCAGGGGACCGGGAGCGGTCCCTCCTCGGCCATGAGGTCGCCGAGCGTACGGCCCGCGATCAGCTCGAGGACGAGGAACAGTCCGCCGTCGTACGTGCCGACGTCGTGGACGGCGGGGACTCCGGGGTGCCGCAGCCCCGCCGTGACGGAGGCCTCGCGGGCGAACCGGCGGGCGAGTTCCTCCGGCTGGGTGTGGCCGGCCAGGGAGTCGTCGGTGAGGAGCTTGACGGCGACGGGACGTCGCAGCCTTTTGTCCTCTGCCTCCCAGACCTGGCCCATGCCACCCCGGCCGAGCGGGCTCAGCAACTCGTAGCGCCCGGCCAGCACCGTGTGCCGCCCCAACGTGCCGTCCCCTCGCCGTGCCGATCGACGCCCGAACCTTACAGGGGAGCCGGGCCGTCGGGGGGTGCGAGAGTGCCCTCGGCGACTCCGTCGGCGAGAAGCTGGGCCAGCTCGGCGCCCATGGCGACGGTGGAGCGCAGGGCCGACTCGAACTCCGTCATGCGGCGGAACGCGGCGCCGTACCGGCGCTGCTCCTCCAGCGGCAGCCGGGGCACCTGCGCGCGCCGGATGTCGGCGCGGCCGATCGTCCCGGTCGACTGGACGATGGATGCGCGGGCGTTGGCCGAGCTGCGCAGCACCCCGGCGACGAAGTACGGATCCAGGTGCTGCGGGTCGACGCGAAGGAGCCCCAGCTGCGGTCCGAGCAGGGGCCCGTCGGTCTCGGCGACCCGGACGACGAAGCGCCGGGCGACCGCGGCGACGAGGATGTCACCGGCCTGGATGGGGATCCAGCGGGTGTCGCCCCTAGCGGCTCTGCCGGTCGCGGGGCGGCCCTCGACGACGTCCTCGGCGGTGAGCAACGGCGCGTCGCCGCGGTCCTCGGTGTCCCCGCGCATCGGTGCCTGATGGATCGTCAGGTGTCCGATCCGGGCGAGTTCGGAGAGCGGTACCGACCGGGCCTCGCGCGGCCGCGCCGCGGGGGGCAGCGCGGGGACGAGGCCGCCGGCCTTCTCCAGCGTCACGGCCAGCCGGTCGTGGCTCTCGGTGAAGCGCTCGGCGGTGTGCTCCGACCGGGCGGGCGAGACGTACCGGGACGGCGTGAGATCGACCTCCTCGTCCAGCAGGTCGATGACGGGGACGGCCCTGCTCACGCCGGGCTCATCGTGGTCTGGGTCGTCCGCGTGCCGCCACCAGGTCGTGACGACGGTCTCCGGGTCGGCGCTGTCGATCATCAGGACGGTCGCGGGTGGAGTGCGCGCAGGCCGCCGGAGGATCCATAGGTGGTGTGTCGCGGACAGTCCCGCGACGGCGCGCAGCGCGCCCTTGCGCAGCAGCTCGGCACGGATGCGGCGGCCCGAACGGCGCCCGGCCGCGACGGCGGGCATGAGGACGACCGCTCGCCCGCCCGGGGCGAGGTGCGCGAGCGCGTGCTGCACCCAGGCCAGTTCCGGCTCCAGGCGTGGCGGCAGGCCGTACTCCCAGCGCGGATCCGTCCGGAGCTCCTCATGGCCCCACCCACGCTCGTGGAAGGGCGGATCGCAGAGGACGGTGTCGGCCAGGGCTCCGGGGAACGCGTCCTGGCGCAGCGAGTCGCCTTCCCGGATGCCCAGGTCCGCGCCGAGCAGGGCGAGCCGGACGGTGGCGAGCCGGGTGACGTCCCCGTCGGCGTCCTGGCCGAGGAGACGGCGCGGGACCTGCGCGCCGTTGATCACGGCGAGGAGCAGATCCCCGGTGCCGCAGGCGGGGTCGAGGACGGTCCGGGCGTCACCGGCGAGTGCGGCCATCAGCCCCGGAATGTCCGGGGGAGTGGTGGAGACCCGGCGGGCCTGCGTCTCCCGGCACCGGGCGAAGAGGAATTCGAAGGCATGGACCGCGCCTTGGGCGTCGGCGAGCTCGGCGACCGCCTGGGCCGTCTCGGCGCTCAACGGGCCGGGTGGGAACCATCCGGTCGCGTGGCGCTCCAAGAGGAGCTCGCCCGCGTCCGCCACGACTTCGGCGACGCGCAGATCGTCGCGCGCCTCCGTCCGCAGCCGCTGCCAGACCCGTTCCTCCAGGGGGAGCTCTTCGAGTTTCCGCTGGTCCCGGAGCCAGGCCTCGACGTCGGCGAGCGCGAAGACGGGGCTGGTCGGCGTGCCGCCGACGGGCTGGGGAAAGTCGGGATGGCGGCGGCGCCAGTTGCTGACGGCCGCCCGGCCGACGCCGGCGAGGCGGGCGATGTCCGCCGCGCTGACAGTTGCCTCGTCCTGCACGGTGCGTCGTCCCTTCACGGTCCTGAACGCGACCCGGCGTCTCCGCTGCCGCGTCGCCACGTTACCGCCAGATGATCAAACAGTCGAGCACAACCGTCACGGTTGTTAATCGAATTCACATATGCTTTCCTTGGCGATCACCGGAACCATCTGGCTCCGAGTGAGCATGATCAACTACTTCAGCCTTGGAGACCGGAGATGAAGATCCCCACCGCCCGCCGCGTCCGGACCGGCGCCGTCCTCGCCGCGGCCTCGGCCGCCGTTCTCGCCGCCGGCGGCTGCCAGAGTGGTGGCGCGGCGCAGCACTCGGCCGGTCCCAAGGCCGCCTCCGCCCCCGCCGCTCCGGCCGGGGCGAACGTCCTGAAGGGGTCCACCCTGAAGTCCCTCCTGCTTCCCGCCGGAGCCATGCCGAAGGGCTTCCGCCTGATCCCCGACATCACGCGGGACACTGGCGATGACGGGTCGGGCGCCAGCACTCCCATTCCGGCGGCGGAGATCTGCGATGCGCTCGGCCAAACCTCCTGGATCCGGGTCGCGGGCATCGCGAGCGCGACCTTCGCGCAGAACGGGTACGGCAACGCCGCGCAAACCGACGAGATCGCACAGGAGATCGATACCTTCCGCGGCGATGACGCGCAGCGGGTGATGGCGAAGCTGCGCAAGGTGTTCGCCCACTGCGCGACGTTCACCGACAAGTCGGCCAGCCCGGTCGCCAAGATCAAGCTCAAGACCGCCACGGTGCACGGCGCGGGCGACCAGGCCATGAAGGCCGTCGAGACGTCCCCCACCTGGCAGGGCGGCACGACGCTCGCGGCCGTCCGGGTCGGCAATGCGATCGTGACCATGCTCGTCAGCTCCAGCCACGCCGACAAGGGCGCCGCGGCGGTGACGCTGGCCGAGCGGGTGGCGAAGAAGGTCAAGGCCGCCGGGTGACCCTAGGCGTGCTTCCCGAAGGCGGTCTCTTCCCAAGATCACCGGGTCCGGTGGCCCCGTCCAGGCACCCCGTGTCAGGTTTCGACGGCGTGGCTGGGGAACCGGGGAACCATGGCCAAATTCGGATACTTCTTGTCGTGCGAAGAGCACTCACCGAAAGAACTGGTCCGGCAGGCGAAGCTCGCCGAACAGGCCGGCTTCGAGGCCCTGTGGATCTCCGACCACTTCCATCCCTGGCTCGACGAACAGGGGGAGAGCCCGTTCGTCTGGTCGATGATCGGCGCCCTGTCCCAGGTGACCTCGCTGCCGATCACCACGGCGGTGACCTGCCCCCTCGTCCGTACGCCTCCCGTGATCGTCGCGCAGGCCGCCGCGACTAGCGCCGTCATCACCGGGGGACGGTTCGTGCTGGGTGTGGGTACCGGGGAGGCCCTCAACGAGCACATCATCGACTCCTGCTGGCCACCCGCCGACGAGCGGCGGCAGATGCTGGAGGAGGCGATCGAGGTGATGCGCGAGTTGTTCAGCGGGAAGCTCGTCACCCACCGTGGACGGTACTACGACGTCGACACCGCCCGGCTGTACACACTGCCGGACGGGCCGCCGCCCATCTACATGTCCGGTTTCGGGAAGAAGGCGGCGACGCTGGCGGGACAGATCGCCGACGGCTTCATGTGCACGATGCCCGACCGCGAGCTGCTCGAGGTCTTCCGCTCGGCCGGCGGCGAGGGCAAGCCGACCCAGGCCGGCCTGAAGGTCTGCTGGGGCCGGGATGTGGCGAGTGCCCGCAAGACGGCGCACCGGCTCTGGCCGAACGAGCAGCTGCCCGGTGAGGCGGCCCAACTGCTGCCGCTGCCGCGCCACTTCGAACAGCTGTCCCAGCTCGTCACCGAGGAGATGATCGAGGAGAACCTGCCGTGCGGCCCGGACCCGGAGCGGCACCTCGAGGCGATCCGCGAGTACGTGGACGCCGGCTACGACGAGGTCTACGTCAACCAGATCGGACCCGACCAGGAGGAGTTCTTCTCCTTCTTCGCCGAACAAGTGCTGCCCGAACTCACCTGACCAGGAGCGCCACGAGTTCTCGCGCCGCTGACCAAGTCGATGCCCCTGTTGCTGCGGGGGCTCACGTTCCCGGTGGTCATGGTGACGACGCTGACCTATGTGGTCATGCCGCGGCTGAGCCGGCTGTTCCGGAGATGGCTGTACCCGATGCAGCGCAGGCACCTGCCCGCTCAGCGAACCCGACCGCGTCGGGGCGATGCAGGTCGTTCCCGTCGAGAGGTGTGAGAACGGACGCAGGGGTAGGGGAACGACGAAGGAGGGATGAGCCCATGTCGAACATCGGAGTGCTGGCGGTGATCGGACTGATCGTCATCACCCTCGTGCTCGTCGGATGGATCGCGATGACGATCCATGCGTCACGCAACCCGACGCTGAGCGGAGCCCGGGGCAAGGGCACCAAACGCGGCGACAACACCGGCGGCGTCGTCCACGGCAGCCCCGCCCAGCAGAACCGCCGCGACGAGGCCCCTCGCATCGACTGACCTCCGGTCGCCACCCGCGGTCAGCCCGACTGCTCGACGCTGGGTCGGCCGACGGGGGCGCCTGGCGTCAGGGCCGTCGATCCGACGCACCGTGCTCGTACGACGAGGCCGGTACAGGGGGTCTCCCGCATCGGCCTCGTCTGCCTCCGCACCTCTGATCAGAGATCAGAGGTTCGGTTCGGCGGCGCTGACGTCGGCCAGCGCCGAGTCCTCGTCCTTCTCCATCGCAAGGTCACCGATCGAGACGATGCCCACCGGGCGGCCGTTCTCGACGACCGGGAGCCGGCGTACGGCGCGCTCCCGCATCAGTGACACGGCCTTGTCCAGATCGTCGTCGGGGGCGACGGTGGCGGTCGCGTGGCTGATGATGCCGCCCAGCTTGGACGTGGGGTTCGCCTCGGCGGCGAGGCCACGGACGACCAGGTCGCGGTCGGTCACCAGACCGGTCAGGTCGTCGCCGTCGGTGACGAGGATCGCCCCGACGTTCTCGTCCCGCATCTTCTTCGCCGCGGTGGCCAGGTCGGTGTCGGGACTCACGGTCACCGGGGACCCGGTCATGATGTCGCGCACCTTCTGCGCCATGTGAACCTTCCTCCTCTTCACTCGCCCGTGTCGGGTGTCGTACCCGCCGGGCAGGTCTCAAACGGCGACCGCGGACCGGTTAGGGAGGTGTCACGTGCCGGTGGCGCGTGGTGCGGTGTGGGCGCCGAGTTCGACCGCGAACCAGTCGAGGGTCCGGCGCAGCCCGACCTCGCGCGGCACGGTGGGCCGCCAGCCGAGCCGGTCCCGGGCCAGGCTCGTGTCGGGGCGGCGCACCGCGGGGTCGTCGACGGGCCGGTCGATGAACTCGATCGGCGAGTCGGAGCCGGCCAGGTCGCGGATGGTCTCCGCGAGCTCGAGGACCGTCATCTCCTCCGGGTTGCCGATGTTGACGGGCCCGGGGACGTCGCTGCGGGCGAGAGCGAGGATGCCGGAGACGGTGTCGTCGACGTAGCAGATCGACCGGGTCTGGCTGCCGTCTCCTGCCACCGTGAGCGGCTCTCCCAGCAGCGCCTGGCGCATGAACGTCGGAATCGCGCGGCCGTCGTGCGGGCGCATCCGCGGGCCGTACGTGTTGAAGATCCGGACGATGCCCGTGTTCAGGTCGCGGCTGTTGCGGTACGCGGTGGTGAGCGCCTCGCCGTAGCGCTTGGCCTCGTCGTACACGCTGCGTGGGCCGACCGGGTTGACGTTTCCCCAGTAGTCCTCGCGCTGCGGGTGCTGCAGCGGGTCGCCGTACACCTCGCTCGTCGAGGCCAGGATGAACCGCGCACCCTTCTCCCGAGCCAGGCCGAGCGCGTGCAGCGTGCCCAGGCCGCCCACTTTCAGCGTCTCCAGCGGTAGCTTCAGGTAGTCGATGGGGGAGGCCGCCGACGCGAAGTGCAGGACGAGCTCGACGTCGCCGGGGACGTGGACGAAGCCGGTGACGTCGCACTCGATGAGCCGGAATCCCGGACGGCCCATCAGGTGGGCGACGTTCTGCGGTGAGCCGGTCAGGAAGTTGTCCATGCAGATGACCGACGCGCCCTGCTCGAGCAGGCGCTCGCAGATGTGCGAGCCGAGGAATCCCGCGCCGCCGGTCACCACCGCGCGCTCCGTCATCGGGTCTCACCTCCGAGAGTGCTGGCCGTCTCGCGGACCCGCGCGACCAGACGGCTCGTCGAACGACCATCGAGATAGGGCAGGAGGACGACCTCTCCGCCGTGGCGGCGGACGACGTCCGCCTCGACCAGGTCCCCGCCCGAGTAGTCGGCGCCCTTGACCCACACGTCGGGACGCAGTCGCTCCAGCAGCTCGACGGGCGTCAGCTCGTCGAAGATCGCCACCGCGTCGACGCACTCCAGCGCCGACAGGACCCGGGCGCGGTCGCTCGCCGGGACGACCGGCCGGTCGGGCCCCTTGAGCGCGCGTACGGACGCGTCCGAGTTGACGCAGACGACGAGGCAGTCGCCGAGGCGACGGGCCTCGCGCAGCATGCTGACGTGCCCAGCGTGCAGCAGGTCGAAGCACCCTCCGGTGGCCACCACCCTGCCGCCGCGCTCGCGGACCCGCCGCACGATCGCCCAGGGGCCGTCCTCGGCCGACGCTCCGGGCGCCTGCCGGGGCGTCACGGGACCCGTGTCCACGGTGGTTCCGGAGACGGATCCCGCGCCGCCGGCGGCCACGAACGCACTGGCGTACCGCACGGCCTCGGTCACCGCCTCGGTGACCAGGCCGCCCGCACGCAGCACGTGGGCGGCGGCGGCCGCGAAGCAGTCGCCGGCGCCGCAGGTGTCGGACTGGGGCCCGGCTCCGGTCTCCGGCGCGGGTGCGACGAACGGAACCCCGTCGCCCACCGACAGCAGGGCGCCCCGCTCGCCGAGCGTCACGGCGACGCCGCCCACCTGCCAGCGGGCCACCAGGGTCGCCGCGTCCCGGGCGGCCTGGGCGAACGCCCCGTCTCCGGCGGTCGGCTCGTCGCCCGCGAAGGCGTGGGCCTCGGCCCGGTTGGGCGTCACGAGCCGGGTCCCCGAGAGCGGCGCCGCGCCGCGTGGATGCGGGTCCCACACGATCGGGGTGCCGCCGGACAGGCCGGCCAGCAGCCGCCGTACCTTCGGGTGGGCGGCGACGCCGCGACCGTAGTCGGAGACCAGGACGGCGCCGGCCCGCTCGATCACGGTGGCGACGCGCGGGTCGACCGGCCCGTCGGCCGCGTGCCCGTCGCCGGTGTCGAGCCGTACGAGCGACTGCCCGGCGGCGCGCACGCGGATCTTGCTGGGCGTCGCGCCCTCCATGGGCAAGGAGACGATCTCGGCGTGCCCGGCGAGAAGCTCACGGACGCGCCGACCGGAGCGGTCGTCGCCCAGCGCGGTGATGAGGACGACGTCCCGTCCGGTCAGGCGAGCGGCCAGGGCCGCGGCCAGACCGGCGCCGCCGGCGCGGTGGTCCTCGCGCCGGCAGTCGACGACGGGAACGGGAGCGTCCGGTGTCAGTCGTTCGGCGGATCCCTCGATGTCGACGTCGAGCAGGACGTCGCCAATGACGACCAGCGGACCGCCCCTCATACCGCCTCCTCGCGGTGCATATCCGTCACGTCGGTCGTACGGCACACGACCGCGTCGACGGCCGCGCACAGCATGTGGATGGCGGCGAGATGCACCTCTTGGACGGTGGCGGTCGATGGCGCCTCCACCATGATCGCCTCGGTGCAGACCCCCGCGAGGGGGTTCGGGCCGGGGCCGGTCAGCGCCCAGGCGTGGACGCCGACCTCCGCGGCGGCCTTCGCGGCGGCGATGACGTTACGGCTGCTGCCGCTGGTGGACAGGCAGATCAGGACGTCGCCGGGCCGGCCGTGCGCCCGCACCTGCCGGGCGAACATCTCCTCATGGCCGTAGTCGTTGCCGATCGCGGTGAGCGCCGAGATGTCGGCGTGCAGGGGGATGGCCGCGAAGGGCCGCCGCTCCGTCTCGTACCGGCCGACCAGCTCGGCGGTCAGGTGCTGTGCCTGCTCGGCGCTGCCGCCGTTGCCGCAGGCGAGGAGTCGTCCGCCGTCCTCCAGGACGGCGGCCAGCCGCCGTCCCCAGCGCTCGACGCGTGAGGTCTGGGCGTGGAATCGCCGCAGCGCCTCTTCGAGCGCGGTGAGATGTGCATCGATCATGACCGTGCTCCTTCCGCGAAGGGCAGCCGCTCCCGCGCCGTCGCGATCACTCGTTCGTAGACGGCCTCGGTCTCGGCCGCGACCCGGTCCCACGGGTAGCGACTGTGGGCGTGCTCGGCCGCCGCGCGGCCGAGCGAACGCCGGAGATCCGGTTCGCCCAGCAGCCGGCGCAGGCTCGCGGCGAGCTCGTCCGGCCGCCGGGGCGGCACGTGCAGCCCGGTGACGCCGTCGACGACGGTGTCGAGGTGCCCGCCGACGGCCGAGGCGACGACGGGGACGCCGCAGGCCATCGCCTCGATCGGGACGATGCCGAACGGCTCGTACCAGGGCACGGAGACCACCACGTCCGCCGAGCGGATCAGCGGCGGGATCTCCTCGTGTGCGACCCGGCCCAGGAAGACGACCCGGTCGGCGATGCCGCGCTCATGGGCGAGGGCCGGCAGCCGGCGTCCCTCCGGGTCGCGGTGCAGCGCCGAGCGCTCGGGCCCGCCCGCGACCAGGAGCTCCGCGTCGGGCACCGCGCCGATCGCCTCGATCAGGGTGTCCACGCCCTTGCGCGGGACGAGGCGGCCGATCGTCAGGATCCGGAGCCGGTCTCCGCCGCGTTCGGCGACGGGGCCCTCCGGGCGGAACAGTCCCGTGTCGACCCCGCACGGCACGACGAACACGTGGTCCGTCGGAACGCCGTACGCGCTCAGCTCCCTGACCTCGTCGGTGCAGGTCGCGACGACCGCGGTGGCCTCACGCCCGACGCGGCCCTCCAGGCGGACCCGGCCGGGCGGGCTGGTGTCGGCCTCCTTCTGAAGGCGGCGCTTGACGCTGCCGAGGGCATGGAACGTCTGTACCACCGGCACGCCGTGCTCCCGGGCGCCGGTCAGTGCGGCGAGCCCGCTCATCCAGAAGTGGGCGTGGACGATGTCCGGTGTTCGGCTCAACCATCGCCGGGCCAGGTGCGCCCCGAAGTCGGTCATGTACGGCAGCAGGTCGTCTTTGGGGATCGGCCGCGCCGGGCCCGCCGGTACGTGTTCGACCGTCACTCCGGGCGCGAACGGCACCGAGTCCGGCAGGTCGGCGTGGTCACGGCGCGTGTGAACGACGACCTCGTGGCCGCGCTCGGCCAGTGCGACGGCGAGCGCTCCCACGTGGACGTTCTGGCCTCCGGCGTCCGCGCCACCCAGCATGGCGAGCGGACTGGCGTGCTCCGAGACCATGTCGATGTTCAAGAGTCACTCCTTTATCAGCGGGCCATACCGACGCCGTTGCCGAGGAGAGCTGTCTCAAACACTGACTTAATGCAGCAAAGGCGTGATCGACGTGCCGAGCAGGCATTTCCCCCAGTTCGTGTCAAGCCCTGAGACGCCTTCTGTCACTGCGGAAGCGGATGGCGAGGTGCCCCGGAGCGGCGTCCAGGACGGCCCAGAGGGCCAGTTACCCGCTCTGGGAAGCCTTAACAAACCATTACCGCCCGGGCGCCTACTCGGGGTGCATCTGGCTATGGAACTGACAGGTGATGTTTACCGGACGAACCGGAGGGCACTGGCCTGCCGGAACCAGTGCGGATGAGGGGGGACTCAGTGCGAGTACTCGGCATCAATGCCATCTTCCACGACCCGGCGGCGGCACTCGTCATCGACGGGCACGTGGTCGCCGCGGCGGAGGAGGAGCGGTTCAGCCGCCGGAAGCACGGCAAGCGGCCGGTGCCCTTCTCAGCGTGGGAACAGCCCGTGGAGGCGGCCCGATGGTGCCTGCGGCAGGCGGGGCTGACGCCCGACCAGATCGACCTGGTCGGTTACTCGTACGACCCCTCGCTGGTCCTGTCGCCCGAGGAGATGGGCATCGACGACGCCTGGGACCACCTCCGCACGATGTACGCCAAGGAGGCGCCCGGGTTCATCGCCGACGCGCTGCCGGGCCTCGACCGGGACAGGTTCCGCTTCGTCCCGCATCACGTCGCCCACGCCGGCTCCGCGGGGCTCGCGGTGTCCGACTCCGAGCCGCGCAGCGTCCTGGTCTGCGACGGGCGCGGCGAGCAGGCCTCCCACCTGGCCGGCCGGTACGACGGCGGGCGGCTGGAGGTGCTGGCCGGACAGCGGCTCCCGCACTCCCTCGGCCTGACGTACGAGGCGCTCACCGCGCACCTGGGCTTCCTGCGCTCCTCCGACGAGTACAAGGTCATGGCGCTCGCGTCGTACGGCAAGCCCCGCTTCCTCGACCAGATGCGCGCCGCCATCCGGGCCACCGACGACGGCGGCTTCGTCACCGAACGGATCGACTGGGAGGAGCTGGCGCCGCGCCGACGGCCCGACGAGGACTGGACGAGCGCACACGCCGACCTGGCCGCGAGCGTCCAGCGGCGCCTCGAGGAGGTCCTCCTCGACCTCGCGCGCTGGCTGCACGAGCGCACCGGCGACCGGATCCTCACCATGGCCGGCGGCACCGCGCTGAACTGCGTCGCCAACACCGTGCTGCACCGGGAGGGCCCGTTCGAGGAGGTCTGGGTGCAGCCGGCCGCCGGTGACGCGGGCACCGCCCTCGGCGCCGCCCTGCACCTGGCCGCCACCGAGGGTGAGCCGCTGCAGCCCATGCCCGGCGCGGACCTCGGCCGCGGGTTCACGGACCAAGAGATCGAGCGCGCCCTGCGCACCGCCCGGCTGCCGTACGAGCGCCCCGCCGACCTGGCCGAGACGGTCGCCGAGGCGCTCGCCGACGACGGCGTCGTGGCCTGGTTCCAGGGCCGGGCCGAGTACGGCCCCCGCGCCCTGGGGCACCGCTCGCTGCTGGCCCATCCGGGCCGCAAGGCCAACCTCGAACGCCTCAACGACGTCAAGGGCCGCGAGCAGTTCCGCCCGGTCGCCCCGATGGTGCTGCTCGAGCGCGCCCCCGAGATCTTCAGCCGGGGCCCGATCCCCAGCCCGTACATGCTCTTCGTGCACGACGTCGCCCCGCAGTGGCAGGACCGCATCCCCGCCGTCGTCCACGTGGACGGCACCGCGCGCGTGCAGACCGTCGACCCGGCCAAGGAGCCGCTGGTCGCCGCGCTGCTCACCGCCTTCGAGCGGCGTACGGGACTCCCCGTGCTGGTCAACACCAGCCTGAACACCGCCGGCCGGCCGATGGTCGACGACATCAAGGACGTCCTTGAGTGCTTCGGCGCCACCCCGATCGACCTGCTCGCGATCGGTCCCTTCGTGGTGAGGCGTCCGTGAGCGCCGGTCTGGAGCAGATCCGTGCCGCGACGACCGGCGAGGAGACCGGCGTGACGTACGCCGTCGTGATCCCCACGCTCGTACGGCCCTGCCTCGACGCCTGCCTCAAAGCGCTCGCCGAGGCGTCGGGTCCGCCGCCCGCGGAGATCGTCCTCGTCGACGACCGGCGCTCCGGCGACGGCGGCACGCCCATCGCGGTTCCCGAGCCGCTCCGGGCGCGCATCCAGGTGGTGGCCGCCGGCGGGAGAGGCCCGGCGGCGGCGCGCAACCTCGGCTGGCGGCGGACCTCCGCGCCCTGGGTGGTCTTCCTGGACGACGACGTACGGGTCGGACCGGACTGGCGGTCCCGCCTCGTCGCCGATCTCGCGGAGCGGCCGGCCCGCGTCGGCGGCGTGCAGGGCCGCATCCGGGTTCCGCTGCCCGACGGCCGGCGCCCGACGGACTGGGAGCGGGGGACGGCGGGGCTGGCCGAGGCCCGGTGGATCACCGCAGACATGGCCTACCGCCGCGCCGCGCTGGTGGAGACCGGCGGCTTCGACGAGCGGTTCCCGCGCGCCTTCCGGGAGGACGCGGACATCGCACTGCGGGTCCTGCGGGCCGGTTGGCTGATGGAGCGCGGTGAGCGGGCCACCACCCACCCCGTACGCCCGGCGTCCCCGTGGATCAGCATCCGCACGCAGGCCGGCAACGCCGACGACGCGCTGATGCGCGCGCTGCACGGCCCCGACTGGTACGAACGTGCCGGGGAGACGCCCGGGCGGCGTCCCCGGCACCTGGCGATCACCGCGGCGGGGCTCGCGGCGGTCGGGCTGGCGGCGGCCGGACGCCGGCGCCTCGCGCTGGCCGCGGCGGCCGGTGCACTCGCGGGCGTCGGGGAGTTCGCGGCGGCGCGGATCACGCCGGGGCCCCGTACCGCCCGCGAGGTGGCGGTGATGACGGCAACGAGCCTGGCGATCCCGCCCGTCGCCACCTGGCACTGGCTGCACGGGCTCGTCGCGGCTCGCTCGGCCGCCCCGTGGCCGCCGCCGGTGAAGGCGGTGCTGTTCGACCGGGACGGCACGCTCGTCCACGACGTCCCGTACAACCGGGATCCCGACGAGGTGGAGCCGGTCCCCGGGGCCAGGGAGGCCCTCGACCTGGCCCGGCGCGCCGGTCTGCGCGTCGGCGTCATCACGAACCAGTCCGCGATCGCGCGCGGCCTCGCCACCGAGGCCGAGGTCGCCAAGGTCAACGCGCGGGTGACCGAACTACTCGGCCCGTTCGACACGTGGCAGCAGTGCCCGCACGGCGAGGACGACGGCTGCGACTGCCGCAAGCCGGCCCCCGGCCTCGTACTGCGCGCGGCGGCCGACCTCGGCGTCGCCCCCGAAGAGTGCCTGGTCGTCGGGGACATCGGCGGCGACATCGCGGCCGCCCGAGCCGCCGGAGCGCGCAGCGTACTGATCCCGACGCCGCAGACCCGGCCGGAGGAGACCGTCGGCGTGCGCCGGGCGGCAGGGCTGCGGGAGGCCGTCGAGTACGCGCTGGCGGACGGAATCGGCGCGGCGGTGTGGCATGACTGACGCGGCCGACGTGGCGGCGGCACGGGTGCGCGCCGCGGGAGAGCGGCGACGTTCGCTCGTGGTCCGCCTGGACAACGCGGGCGACGTGCTGCTCGCCGGGCCGGCCGTCCGTGCCGTCGCCGCGCACTCGGCACACGTCACCATGCTCGTGGGACCGCGCGGCGAGGCGGCGGCACGGGTGCTGCCCGGCGTCGATGAGGTCGTCGTGTGGCGCGCGCCCTGGGCCGACTTCGAACCGCCGCCGGTACACCGCGACGAGATCGACGCGCTCGTGGACCGCCTGGCCGCCGGGCGGTTCGACGACGCGCTCATCCTGACGTCCTTCCACCAGTCGCCGCTGCCGACCGCGCTGCTACTGCGGCTGGCCGGCGTCACCCGGACGGCCGCCATCAGCGTCGACTACCCCGGCGCGCTGCTGGACGTACGACACCGGCTGGACGACGACGTCCCTGAGGCCGAACGCGGGCTGTCGCTGGCCCACGCGGCCGGGTTCCCGCTTCCGCCCGGCGACGACGGGCGGCTCGCCGTGCGGACCCCGCTGCCCGACGTCCGGCACCTCACCGGCGACGGCCCGTACGTCGTCCTCCACCCGGGTGCGTCCGTCCCGGCCCGGGCCTGGCCCGCGTGGTGCTGCGCCGAGGCGGTGGAGGAGCTGACCGCGCGCGGATGGCGCACGCTGGTCACGGGTACGAGGGCCGAGCGCGACCTGACGGCGCGGGTCGCGGGGAAGACCGGCGTCGACCTGGGCGGCCGTACGAGCATGGCCGAACTGGCCGCGATCCTCGCCGGGGCGGACGCGGTCGTCGTCGGCAACACGGGACCGGCGCACCTGGCGGCCGCCGTGGGGACGCCCATCGTCTCGCTCTTTGCCCCGACGGTGCCGGCCGTGCGCTGGCGCCCGTGGGGCGTCCCCCACGTGCTCCT
>JBJMIW010000453.1:0-3306 GCA_045806665.1 Actinoallomurus sp. | reverse complement strand
CGAGGAGCTCAACCTGGAGGCCGAGGGCGTCGACATCGGCCCGTCCCCGGCCGACGCCGCGCTGGCCGCCGATCTTGCGCTGCCGATCGAGGAGATGGACCTCACGGTCCGCTCGTACAACTGCCTCAAGCGTGAGGGCATCCACTCGGTGGGCGAGCTCGTGGCCCGCTCCGAGCAGGACCTTCTCGATATAAGGAATTTCGGCGCCAAGTCCATCGAAGAGGTCAAGCAGAAGCTCAACGACATGGGCCTCACGCTGAAGGACTCCCCGCCCGGGTTCGACCCGACCGCGGCGGCGGACGCCTACGGCGACGAGGACCAGAGCTACGCCGAGACCGAGCAGTACTAGCAGCAACAGGACGTCATTGATGACCGGTGGCGGCCCGCGGGCCGCCACCGGTCACCGACACTCGGCGGGGCGCACGGCCTCGCCGGACCGACACCGGTACCTCGTACGGCCGGTGCGGGTTGAAACAAGGAGAGGGATTCATGCCCACGCCCACCAAGGGCCCTCGTCTCGGCGGCAGCCCGGCACACCAGCGCCTGATCCTGGCGAACCTCGCCACCGCGCTGTTCGAGCACGGCCGCATCACGACGACCGAGGCCAAGGCCCGTCGGCTGCGCCCGCTGGCGGAGAAGCTGATCACCAAGGCCAAGCGCGGTGATCTCGCCGCGCGGCGCCAGGTCCTCAGCGTCGTGCGGGACAAGGGCGTCGTCCACACGCTCTTCACCGAGATCGGCCCGCGGTTCGAGACCCGCCCGGGCGGCTACACCCGGATCACCAAGCTCGGCCCGCGCAAGGGCGACAACGCCCCCATGGCGCTGATCGAGCTGGTCGAGGCGAGTGGGCCGTCCGCGGTCACCACCCGGACGACGGCCGCTCCGGCCGAGGCCCCGGCGCCCGCGGCCGAGGAGACCGAGGAGACCCCGGCAGCGGCGGCCGAGGAGCCGGCGGCTGAGGCCCCGGCGGACGACACCGAGGCCGACGAGAAGAAGTAGGACAACGTTTACGACGCAGCCCGCCGTGCCCCTATGGGACGGCGGGCTCGTTGTTTGAAAGACTTGTGGTCGAGACGCTCAGCCGCTTGCAGGCGGGAGCCGTCGACCCGTCACGGACGTTCCCCCCATGGACGTCGCCCCGTCACGAAGGAGAAGCCGGTGGTTCGCCGTCTGCACCCTCGCCCGATGGCCGAGGGACTGGCCGCGCCGTCTCGGTGCGCCCGGACGCGACTCCGCCACGCCGCGACCGGTTCACTGACGGTAACAGAAGGGGGGTGGCGGCGTTCTGCCTTCGGCCGGCGGCCCGAGACCGACGCGCCGCGATCCCGATGACCGCTCTGGTACGCCTCCGGCTCGACCTCGCCTATGACGGGTCGGGCTTCGCCGGCTGGGCGCGGCAGCCGGGGCGGCGGACCGTCCAAGGGGTCATCGAGGATGCGCTGGGCCGGGTCCTGCGGCTCGATCCGCCCCCGGTCCTCACGGTCGCCGGCCGCACCGACGCCGGTGTGCACGCGCGTGGCCAGGTGGCGCACCTCGTCGTCCCGGTCGCGACCTACTCCCAACTGGGCGGCACCCTGCCGCGCCGGATGGCCGGAGTCCTCCCCCCGGACGTACGGATCTGGCGGATCAGGCAGGCGCCAGATGGCTTTGACGCGCGGTTCTCCGCGCTGTCGCGCCGGTACGCCTACCGCGTGTGCGACAACCCGGTCGGCGTCGACCCGATGCGGCGCCATGAGGTGCTGTGGCACCCGCGGCCCCTGGATCTGGACCGGATGAACGCCGCGAGCGCGCTGCTGCTGGGTGAGAACGACTTCGCGGCGTACTGCCGCAGGCGTGAGGGCGCCACCACGATCCGGCGGCTGCTGCGCTACGACTGGGAACGCGAGTCGGCCGACGTCGCCGTCGCCACCATCGTGGCGGACGCCTTCTGCCACTCCATGGTGCGCGCCGTCGTCGGTGCGCTGCTGGCGGTCGGCGACCGGCGCCGTCCGGTCGAGTGGCCGGCCGAGGTCCTCGGAGCCGGTGTCCGCGACTCCGCGGTCCAGGTCCTCCCGCCGCACGGCCTCACGCTGGAGGAGGTCACCTACCCGGAGGCCGGGCTGCTGGCCGGCCGGGCCCAGGAGACCCGCCGGGTGCGTGTCCTGGGCGCGACCGCCCCCGAGGAGCGCCAGGCCGGCTGACGCCCCCTCGCCCCGTCAGAGCGGCGAGTGTACGCGGACGGCTCGCCGTTGTGCGCGTTCCGGCCCCGGACGGCTCGCCGCCGGCGTCATGGCCGCCCGTGCGGCTCGCCGCGGTTCTCGGGGCGGCGGCGCGGATACTGCCTACGCGGACAGGCCGCGCGGCTCGCCCCGCCGTCACGGAGCGGCACGCGTCCCACCCTGGCAAGGGCGGGACGCCATCGCCCGTCTCAGCCCTTCGCGCGGGCGTCGATCGGCTTGCTCGTGGTGTCACCGAAGCCATGCCCGACGTCCCTGAGCGTCGTGTCGTCCGGCTTCGGCTTGTGGGCGTCGGCGTACATCACGTAGGCGTAGATGATGTAGCGGCCGCGCTGCAGGCTCACCGCGTAACCACCGGCCTGGTCGATCTTGGGAGCGTCGGACGCCTTCATCCCGCGGAACCACTTGTAGTGCGGGGCGTCCTGGGCCTTCATGGCGGCCAGCGCGGCGGCGTCCGTGGGCATCGCCGCGATCCCGGTCGTCACCGCGATCTTCTTGTCGTCGGAGACGAAGGTGGCCCGTACGACCCGGCGGCAGTACTGACGGGTCAGCTCTGCGCTGAAGGGCCCGTTGGCCGTCAGGTTGCAGTGGTCGTTCGGGACTGTCTTCATCAGGACGAACGTGTGCCCGGCCACCTTGATCTTGCTGTCCGGGAAGACCTCGGTGACGCTCAGCGGCTTGGGATCCTTCTTCTCGTCCCTGATGTCGATGGGCGTCGGCTTAGGCTTGGGCTTCGGCTTCCCCGACGCCCGGGTCGGCGTGGGAGCGGCCGGGCTCGGCGTGGGCGGCGGCTGCGAAACGTGGGTCGGCGGAGCCGCCGCCGGGTGCTTCTTCGGCGCGTCAGCGGACACGGTCGTGTAGGCGATGACACCACCGCCGATCAGGAGTGCGGCGAGCGCGCCGGCGCCGATCAGGAGCGCTCCATTGGTCCCGGCCGTGCCAGGGCCGCCACGCCGGGGCCGGCGCGGGCCACGCGGGCCGCCGGAGTGCGGGCCGGGCTCCCCGGAGCCGAGCCGGGGAGTGGGCCGGGTGCCGTCCATCTCGGGCTCGGGGTCCGGATCCGCGGGCGTCTCGGGGATCGTGCCCGGGG
>JBJMIW010000452.1:0-4046 GCA_045806665.1 Actinoallomurus sp. | reverse complement strand
GGGCGCCCCCTGCTCGAATGGATCACCGAACGGCGCATGACCGAGGTCCGGCGAATGCTGCGCGAGACCGACCTACCGCTCGACGCCGTGGCCGCCCGAACCGGCCTGCGCGACGCCACCTATCTCGTCCGCCGCTTCCGCAACCGCTACGGCATCACCCCGCAGCGATGGCGCCGCACCCAGCGAGCATGGCCATGACAGTGGCTGGCGGAACCGGTTCAGGTTCATCCTGAACCGGTGTCCGTTCTGAGAGCGCAGGACCTGCAACACAAGGTTCTGCGACCGGCCTGCTTCACCCTTGTTCCGAAGGTCCCTCCAGCAGTAAGCCCGTTCAGTACTCGCACTGTGGCGCGTACATCCACCAGATCCAGCGCGACCCCATTGGAAGTTCTTCGAACGGCTCATCGGCCGCACCGGATGCCCGGCGGCGTGCGTATCAGTCAGGGCGTGCTGGTTCTGCGCGCGAGGACAAGCCGGTACCGCGGGCTGCCGTCGTAGCGGCGGCCCAGGGCTGTCAAGGGGACTGTCGTGACGGTGAATCCGGCTGCTGTCAGGTCGTTGCGGATCGCGTGCAGCGGGCAGGTGCGGTAGTACATGACGAACGGGGGACGCCACACGGCATTGCGGACTCTCATGGCCACGTCGAATCCGAGTAGCGCCCAGTACCAGCCCGACGTGATGGACGGCGGCGCACCGATCGGGAAGGCGAAGAGCCCGCCGGGCCGTAGCGCGCGGTAGACCCCGGCGAACAGCGCGGGCCGTTCGGCGGGCAAGAAATGCCCGAGCGCTCCGAAGCTGACCGCCAGGTGGAAGGTCTCGGCGAAGGGCAGGGCCCCGACATCGGCCCGTACCCACGCGGCGTCCGGGTGTGCTCTGCGCGCCTGCGCGAGCATGCCGGTGCTGAAGTCGACACCCGCGATGCGTCCTTGGCACAGGGGTTTGAGGACCCGCATGCCCGCGCCGGTGCCGCAGCACACGTCCAGTCCCTGGTCGAACGGCCCGAGCGGACGCAGCGCGTCGACGGTCGCGTCAAGAACGCTGTCGGGGGTGCGAAAAGGCGTGTGGTCGAACTTCGGCGCGAGCAGGTCGTAGCCGCGCTCGACCGAGGACAGCGCCTGGATCGCCAGTTCACGCAGAGACGGGCCTTGAGGCGAGAACACCGACCAAGGGTACTTCTCGGATGCCAGACGGGCTGCCGGCTCCGGGGTCGTGCATCGCAGCGTGCGTCGGTCGCCTGCCGGGTTGCGGCGGAGCCTCTTATGAGCTCGGGCGGGCGCGTGGGAGGTAGTCCACCAGGTAACAACTGATCTTTCCGTCCGCCGAGCGGCCGAGCCAGATCGGGTAGCTGCCGTCGCCCCAGTAGGTGGGCATGATGATCATGTTGGTCGGGGAGTTGGGTCTCGGGTCGTCGAGGGAGTGGAAAAGGCCCCTTTCACCGGCCGTGGCGATGGCCTGTTGGAGGTCGTTCTCTTTGTAGTGGGGCCAGCCGGTGGCGTCGGCCAGGGCCAGGGTGCCGGTGTCGACGCCGGCGCCGTAGAACTCGCCGTCGCCGAGGAAGAGCTCGTGTTCGCCGTCGCGCAGGGCCAGGTGCCAGGAACGGGTCGGCTTGCGGGTCACGGAAATGCGGCAGGCGTAGGGGGCTCCCTCTCCCGCGAAGCGGAACAGGTCGACCGGGTACTCGCCGGGGGGCACCGTCGCGAGCAGCGGCTCGGGCTTGTCCTCGTACCAGCCGGGATCCTGGACTGCCAGGCGGCCGCTCGGCAGCCGTAGCCTGCCGGCGGAGACGCGTTCCACGGTGACCTTGTCGCCGTGCTCGGTCGTGAATCGCGTGCCCGGGGTGGTCAGCTCCGTAAGGTAGCGGGGGCGTAGCGGCTGCGGTGCTCGCCAGGGGAAATGCGTGGACGCGGTCGCGGAGCCGGGGCGTACGGTGACGGGGCCGGTCAGCCCGGCGAACCTCGGCCAGTCGCCGGGTGAAGGCACCGGGGTGTTGTCCGGCGGACGCGTATGCTCCGGCCACTGCGACCAGTCCCTGTAGGTCTGCCGGACTCCGTCGCGGTCCCGGGTCCAGGTTTCGACGTTGCGGATCGATCCGTCGCCCGCGCGGCGGATCCGGCCCCGGAAGGCCGGCTCGCCGCCGTCCGACTCCGGGCTCCAGTTGCGGACCTCGAACTGCTCCCCGGCGGCGTCCCTGGTACGAGCGAGGGCCTCGGAGATCGGATGGTCAGGGGCCCGGGCGGCGACGTTCCATCCCGCGCAGTAGACGACCTCGACCGGGTCGTTCGTGGGTACGGCCAGGCCACCCCGATCGTCCAGCCTTGCGGCGCCGCAATGAGCGGATGCTGGTGGCGGTTACCGGCCTGAGGCATTGGAACTGTCGCCATTGCGTGGCGTGGTTGGGCCTGTGGACAACCCCGTCAGGTTTCGGCTCAGGGGCGGGTCGCCTGCACGAAGGTGACCCAGCCGAACCTGTGGTCGGCGTGCGCGACCTCCCGGGCGTCGCCGAACCCGGCCTCGGCCAGCAGCGCGACGATGCCGTCGCCATGGTTGCGGGCCACGACTGGGCTGTTCGCCACCCTGGAACGGATGAGGCGGGGCAGGTGCCGGAGGGGGTGGGCCAGGCCGCCGTGGCCATGGCCGTGTGTGGGGTGGCCGGCGTCCTCGACGTTGGACGCTGGGCCGCCGAAGTCGACGACGGTGACCCTCCCTCCCGGCCGAAGGGCACGCAGCGCGTCGCGCGCGAACGCGCTCCGACCGTCGTCATCGACGTGGTGCAGGGCCAACGACGAGACCACATGGTCGAGCGAGACGTCCTCGGCGGGGATCCGGTCGGCATATCCCTGAACGAGGGTAAGAGCGACGCCGCGGCGGCGTGCCTTGCGCGCGGCCCTGCGCAGGGCGTCTCCGTCGGGGTCGAGGCCGGTCACCCGGGCGCCCGGCTGGGCCGCGAGCACGGCGAACGAGAGGTTGCCCGTGCCGCAGCCGACGTCGGCCACCGCCTGGCCGGGCTCGATGCCGGCGAGTTCGACCGCACGCTCGTGCAGTGCGCGGACGCCGGCCACCCGGGTGAAGGCGTCGTAGAACGGCAGGAGCCAGGTCTTGCCCGCGCCCGGCAGGAACGGGCGGTCCCGCTCCTGCGGGGTTCGCTGGTCGAGGATGCGTACGTGGGTCGAAGCCGCCATGGGTGCCCCCTGTTCATTCGGTGGCGGGTCTGCCTCGGTGGTCCGTGACAGACCTGGTGTCGTCACCTCCCAACCTTGGACATTCTGCGGTTACCGAGCAGGACGTAAATTGGGAATCATGGGACATTCTTCGGTCGGTGACTCGCCGGGCTCCCGGTCGAGGCTGCGCACGGTACGGCTCGACGGGACGCCGGTCTACCGCTACCAGCAGCGTCCCGGCCTGCCTCCCGTCTCGGTGACCCGCTTCGACACCGAAGCCGCCCACGCCAGCCTCCCCCCGAACCACCGGCACGCCCACGACTTCCTCGTCCTGGTCTATGTCGAGGAAGGCACGGGCTCGGTCACCATCGATGGCGCCGAACGGCCGCTGCGCGCCGGCGAGGTCCATGCTGTGTCGCCCGGGCAGGTCATCGGCGTCGCGACCGTCGCCGACCTCGCCCGCGGCCGCGCATGGTCGGTCGCGTTCACACCGGACGCCGTCCCCGCCCTGGCCTCGGTCTCCCCACTGGCCTGGACGCATCATCCCCTACTCGCCCTGTTCGCCCCCAGCGCGGGGCACGGTCGGGTCGCCGAACCCGACCAGGGGAACTGGTCGGCGTGGCTGGCGGACCTGGCCGAGGAACTCGCCGACCCAGGCCGTCTCGGGGCCCGCGAGGCCGTCGCCGCACTGCTCACCCGGCTCCTGGTCGCGGCCGCGCGACGGGCACCCTCCGCTCCGGGCACGCAGGACCCACTCGTCGAGCGGGTCTTCGCCGAGATCGAGGCGACTTTCCGCGAACCGGTCTCCGCCGCGGATGTCGCCCGCGCGCTCGGCTACACCCCGGGACACCTCACGACCGTGCTCCGCCGACGCACCGGGCGCCCCCT
>JBJMIW010000451.1:0-17200 GCA_045806665.1 Actinoallomurus sp. | reverse complement strand
GATGGCTGACCGTGGAGAGTCTTGGAATGCCGACACCGCGCCGCTCGGCCCCGCGTATCCGGGAAACGGGCTGGCGATGTAAGGCTTGAGTTCGCCTGACCTGGTGATCCAGGTAAATATCGATGGGGCGCTCTCGCTCACCGCGACGAGGCCGCCATCCGGTCCCGGGAGCAGATCTGTAGGCTGGGCGAGATAATTCCTCTCATCCGGCGCCGCTGTCCCCGGATTCGGAACTTCTGCTACAACGGCGAACTTACCGGGTGGGGCCGTCACCAGCCCGTGGGGCAGGCGGAAGTGACTCGCCTTGGCCGGCGTGTTCCTCGGCGTGCACGAGGTTAAAGCGGTGGCGGCGAGCGAGACCATCAACGCCGTGATCACCGCTCGTCGTCGGCTCGTCGGCGGGATACGTCCGTCCGGGGCTGGTCGCAAGGAGAGCCCGCATTTCGTCATGCTTCGAGTCCTTCCGTCGGGGTTGCTGTAACTGGGCCTTCTCACACGATGCCTTGGATCGGCATCGTCTGGCCGAGGCGGATGAAGAGGGCGCGGCCGGTGGGGCCGTCTACGGAGATCTGGCGCGGCAGGCGGAGGTTGAAGACGTCGCCGTCGTCGGGGGAGCGGACGGCGAGCAGGACGCCAGTGCGTGAGCGTCGCGTGTCGGCGATGAAGCCGCTGTAGCCGCGGGCGAGGTCCTGGGTGGTCCCAGCGATGATGACGGCCTGTTCGGCGTCGCGGGCCTCGCGCAGCGCGCGGACGAGCACATCGTCGAACGGGGCGGTGTCGAGCAGCTCCGCGTCGTCGACCACCACGACGTACCGGCTCTGACTCTCCACGATCTCCTCGAACCGGTACGCGTCGTCCGGCCCTTCCAGGACAGCGAGCACGCCCGGCTCGCCGCGCAGGTCCCGTAGCGGGGAGCGGCGCGGGCAGATGAGGACCACCGGCACGGTGCCCTCGCCGATCCGCGGGTCGAGCAGCGAGGTCACCATCGTCATCAGGACGGTGGAGCGGCCGGAGCGGGGTGGGCCGGCAACGGTGAAGCCGGGGCCTTCGGCGAGGAGGTCGACGCCGACCGGGCCGAGTTCGTCGCCGCCCGCGCCGACCAGCGCCCACAGTGGGGAAGACGCGACGAAGTCGGGGTCGAGGGCCAGTGCCTCGGCGTAGGTGACGTGTACGGGGAGTTCGTCGACGTGGAGCGGCCGCTGGTCGCGGGGCGGGCGGTCGTACGCCCGTTCGGCCTCTCGCGCGAGCCGCTGCAGCGCGGCGACCTGGGCGGTGCCGGCGGCGACCTCGGTCAGCAGGGCGATCTGGGACTCGCGGAGCGAGGTGCCGTCCGGGCCGACGAGTTCCAGCACCCGTCCCGGCGGCATGTCGGACGGGACGTGGCGTTCGTTGATGCCGGCGTAGGCATAGTCGTTCGGGTCGGCCATGCGCAGGATCAGCCGGTCGTCGAACACCGTGGAGACCTGGCCGGCGAGGCCGGAGCGGTCGCCGGTGAAGACGGCGCGCAGGCCGACGGCGGCGCCTTCGCGCAGGAGGCGCAGGAGGGAGTCGATGAGGCGGCCGTAGTCGTAGTTCTCGAAGGCGGCGACGAAGCCCTCCCAGCGGTCCAGCATCAGGAGCATCCAGGGCAGGCGTTCGGACGGCGCGGCCGCGGTGCGCTGCTCGGCGAGGGAGGAGAAGCCGGTGGCGGCGAGGATCTGCTGGCGGCGGCCGACCTCGGCGTGCAGGCGGGCGAGGAGGCGTTCGATCCGTTCGGTCTGGTCGCGGGTGACCACGGCGCCGCAGTGCGGGAGGGCGACGAGGGGGAGGAGGGCGTTCGCGCCGCAGTCGATGGCGTAGAGGTGGGCGTCGGCGGGGCCGCAGGTCGAGGCGAGCGATCCGGCCAGGGTGCGCAGGACGGTCGACCGGCCCGAGCGTGCCGATCCCGCGACGTAGAGGTGGCCGCCCTGCACGAGGTCCAGTGCCAGGACGGACCGTGACTGGGCGGACGGCAGGTCGGTCAGGCCGAACGCGAGCGGCGGGACGTCGTCGTGGTCGGTGAACACCGCGGGCAGGTCCTCGAGGGTCAGCCGGGCCGGCAACGGCTCCAGCCAGGGCGGCGGCTGGTCATCGAGGCCGGCGCGGTCGGCGGCCTCGCGGATCGCGGCGACGAGCGCCGTCAGGTCGGTCGCCGTCGTCGTCTCGTCGTCGGTCGTTTCGGCGACGGCGAGCGGGCGGCCGAGGCCCTGCCAGGGGAGGGGGAGGACCTGGGCGGGCGCGGCCACCGTCGCGCCGGGGCGTCGTCCGCCGATGCGCCCCGACTGCACGGCGTGCGGCGCGGCGGCGCCGGATCGTACGTAGCAGCGGCCGGGCGTGGACTTGGAGATCCGGGCGGCGGAGGGGTCGTCGATCACGTCGGTCGACTCCTCGGGGCCGGTGACGCGCAGCGCGATCCGCAGGTTGGTGTTGGCGCGGATGTCGGCGGTGACGACGCCGGCCGGGCGCTGAGTGGCGAGCAGCAGGTGCACGCCCAGGGAACGGCCGCGGCGGCCGATGTCGACGAGGCCGTCGACGAAGGCGGGCAGCTCGGCGGCCAGCGTGGCGAACTCGTCGATGACGAGGACGAGGCGCGGTATCCGGATGGACGCCCGGCGGTCGCCGTCGTCGTACAGCTCGCAGTAGTCCTCGATGTCCTTGGCGCCGGCGTGCAGCAGGATCTCCTCGCGCCGCCGCAGCTCGGCGCCGAGGGACTCGAGCGCGCGCTCGGTGAGGTGGCCGTCGAGGTCGGTGACCATTCCGGCGACGTGCGGCAGTGACGCGCAGTCCTTGAACGCCGCGCCGCCCTTGTAGTCGATGAGTACGAACGTCATCTCGTCGGGCCGGTTCGCGACGGCGAGCGACGCGATCAGGGTCTGCAGGAGCTCGGACTTGCCGGCGCCGGTCGTACCGGCGATCAGGCCGTGCGGTCCGTCGACGCGCAGGTCGACGGTGAACACGCCGTCGGCCGATACCCCGATCGGCACCGCGGTGGTACGGCCGCCCGACGCCCAGATCGCCTGGACGTGGGCGGCGGTGGGGTTCGGCATGCCGAGGACGTCGAGGAGCCGGGCCTCGCGCGGGATCGCCGACTCGGCGTCGTCGCGGGACACGTCGCGTACGGGGGCGAGGGCCCGGGCCATGCGGTCGCACCAGCCGGTGGAGACCTGGTCGGCCAGGATCGGGCCGACGGAGTCGAGCCCGTGGCCGCGCAACCGTACGTGCGTCGGACGGTCCCAGTCCCACACGGCGACGGCGGTGCACTCTTCGGGCAGGAGGCGCTCGTCGTCGTCGACGCAGATGGCATGCAGCCCGACCGTCGGGCCGCCGGACAGGACCTGCGGCATGCCGGGGACCCGGCGCAGTTGCCGCGCGCCGTCCATGACGAGCAGGATGTTGTACGGTCCGGAGCCCTGGCCGGTGCCGCCGAACAGCCCGCCGGCCGACCGGTCGGCGGCGCGCCGCCGCTCGGTGATGCGGATCGCCAGCTCGGTGATCCGCCGCGCGACCGACTCGGGGTCCGCGCCGATCAGCGCGACGCACTCCTCGCCTTCGCGCGGGGCGCAGTGCGGCAGCCAGCGCACCCAGTTCCAGTGGTCGGCGCCAGCGGGGTCGGCCGAGAGTACGACGATGGCCAGGTCGCGGGGGCTGTGCAGCGCGGCGGCCTGGGCGACCAGCCAGCGGGCGAGCCCGCGTGAGCGGTCGCGTGGCCCGGCCAGCCCGATGACACCGAGGTCGGCGAGCGGCACGGAGACCGGGACGGTCCGGGCGACCGGCGGCTCCGGCATCACGGGTTCGGTGTCGCCGCCGCGGCCGGGGGTGAGTTCGATGCGGGCGGGCAGGTCGGCGAGGCCGACGCGCAGCCGCAGGGTGTCCGCGTCGGAGCGGCGGCGCTCCCAGAGCCGCCGCCGGGGACCCGTGGCGATCAGCAGCACCTCGGCCGGGTCGGGCGCCACGCCCCGGCGGTCCTGCTCGTCGGCGCGGCGCAGCCGCTCCAGTGCGTCGTCGAACTCCTCCTTGGCGCGCCGGTAGTCCTTCATCGCCTTCTTGTAGGACTTACGGCCGTACAGCCGGTCGCCGATCCACTCGCCGACCTGGATGACGGGGTACGCGAGGGCCATCAGCGCCCAGTACCACTGGCGGGTGACGACGGCCATGACGAGGCCGGTCGCGGCGAACAGCAGTGAGCCGAGCAGCCGGAGCCGCTCGCGCCGGCTCTGGGGTGGCTGCTGCGGGACCTCTAGGGTGGAGCGCCGCTCGGGTGGCAGCAGGCGGGGCGGCCGGTTGTAGGCGAGCCCGCCGTCCTCCAGCGGCGCCAGGTGTGCGTCCGGCACGGTGGCCGGGACGTACGTCAGCACGGACGATCCGACGGTCAGCATCCCGCCGGGCGGCCACTCGGCGGTGCCGTCCAGCACTCTGCCGTCGAGGGTTCCACCCCCGGTCGCGGTGACACGGTGCGACTCCACCGTGATCGTCAGGGCGTGCGGCGGCACGGACGGGTCGCCGAGGCGTACGTCCACGTCAGGGCCGCTGCCGACGGTCGTCTCGCCGATGCCGACGCGGTGCACCGCGCCTGAGGCGGGGCCGCCGGTCACGCGGATCTCGGCGCTTCCGCTGGGCTCGGTCAGGATGGTCGCGACGGCGCCGGCCGGGTCGAGGGCCACGAGGGCGCCGTCGCGCAGGACGCGTGCGGCGGGCACGGCCGGATCGAGCATGCGGCCGTCGGCCCACAGCGGTGGCGCGGAATCGACGACCCAGCGTGCGCTTGGTAGGTGTACGACTTCCGCGAGGGCCTCTTTGACCGGCTCGGTGTTGAGCGCCGTAATTAGTGATCTCGCAACGGTTTCTACCGTCATATCGGAATCACCGTTGACCACGACGTCACGGGGACCGTGATCGGTCATCACCGTGAGCGAGATTCGCATTACCCCTCCGGATTCGCCGTCTGCCGGACCAGGATAGAGACGGTGTGGTGGTCTCTCCAGCGGCTCCGGCCGAGTGCGTTCTTGATCACTTACTAGATGGTGACATCTGTGGCGAAACAATCTGCCGTTTCCGCATTGACGCGGAGCGGTAAGGACGGAACGATGGTTCGCCGCGTCCCGTCAACGCCGACCGTCCGCAATCCCCCGAATTGGCGGAGTAGCCAGTGACGACGAGCAGTGATCACAAGAGCGTCGCCGACGCCTCCGGGCGGCCGTCGCTCGCCGTGGCGGCCGGCCATCGGATTCCCGTGCCGCCCCGGGAGCGCAAGCCGGCGATGGCGGCGCTCGCCGTCCTGTTGATCGTCGGAGGCGCGCTGGTCAGCGCCTATCTGGTGATGGTCAGCGGGCAGCGCGTCCCCGTCATCCGGGTGGCCAAGCCGGTGGCGGCGGGGCAGCGGGTCCCGGCGTCCGCACTCGAGGAGGTCCAGGTCTCGGCGACCGGCGGCCTCGACTACATCCCGTGGCGGGACCGCGTCAACGTCACGCAGACGTACGCGACCGTCACCCTCGTCAAGGGGTCGCTCCTGACCAACGGGATGATCAGCACGGCGGCCTCGGCGGCCAAGGGCACCGTCGTCGTCGGGCTGGCGCTCAAGCCCGGGCAGCTGCCGGCGGGTGGCCTGCACCCCGGCGACCGCGTGGCGGTGTACGCCGTGGCGGTGCAGGGACAGACCGGCATCCAGGCCGGGGTGGTCCTCGCACCCGCGGCGATGGTCTACGACGTCGCTGAGCCCGGCCAGAACGACGTGCAGAGCGACCAGGTCCAGGTGTCGGTCACCGTGCCCACCGACGAGGCCCCCCTGGTGACCCAGGCGGCGTCGGCCGGTGCGGTCGCGGTGGCCGTCCTCGCGCCGGGTGAGCAGGCGTCCGGGAAGCGGCCGCGCGCCGCGACCGCCCCCACGGCCGTACCCCCGACACCGCAGCAGTCGGCGACCGATCGGCCGACACCCGGCCGTACGACACGCCGGTCCGTGACGGGCACGCCCGGCGGCCCGACGGGCAGGCCCTGATGGGGCTGATCGTCTTCGCGGCCGACAAGGGGGCGCCGGGCGTCACCACCGCCGCCGTCGCCATCGCGGCGGTGTGGCCGCGCCCGGTGGTGCTCGCCGAGTGCGACCAGGGGGGCGGAGACCTGGTCTACCGGCTGCCCGCCGAGGACGGCGGCATGCTCAACCCCGCGCGCGGCCTGCTGAGCCTCGCCGCGACCGCCCGGCGCGGGCTGCGGCCGGATCAGATCTGGGAGCACACACAGCGGCTCGTCGGCGGCCTCAACGTGGTCGTCGGCCTGACTAACGCCGAACAGGCCCAGGGCCTCACCTGGTTGTGGAGTCCGCTCGGCCGCGCGTTCGCGAGCCTCACCGCCCCCGGCCCGTACGCCGAGGAGGCGGCCTCCGGGCCTCACGCGAACGGGACGACGCCCGGCGCCGGGTCCCCCGCGGCGGGCTCGCCGGTCACCGGAGCCGGGCCGGGCGTTGCTCCCGCGGTGACCGTCGACGTCGTCGCGGACTGCGGGCGGCTGGGCGCCGGGTCGGCCGTGGCCGATCTGCTCCGCGAGGCGTCGGCCATCGTCCTGTTCACCCGCGCCACCCTCGAACACGTCGCGCACCTGCGCGAACGCATTAATGCGCTCGCCTCCGAACTCGGCGGTCACGCCGCGCCGCCGATCGGTGTGGTCGTCGTCGCCGATCCCCGCGAATACCGTGCGTCCATCACCGAGGTCGGCCGAATCATTTCCAATGCCAAATTGCCCGCGACGGTTCTGGGGGGTTTCGCGCTGGATCCCAAGGGAGCTGAAATGCTGAGGGGGCGATGGGGCGGAAGGCTTGACAGATCACTGTTGATTCGTTCGGCCCGGCAGATCGCGGGCGGGCTCGCCGCACGGGCCGCGGGCGGTCCCGAGACGGGCCGCGAGGCGCAGGGAGCGGCTGGTGGATCACAGTCTCGTTAAGCGACTGCGGCAGGAGGTCGGTGGGCGGCTGGCCGACCAGCGCCGCCTCGACGCCGCACACGGCATCGCACCCATGGCCCCGGAGGACGAGCGTCAGTTCGCCCGAGCCCTGATCGGCCAGGTCCTCGAGGAGTACGCCCGGGCGGAGATCGCGGCAGGTCGGCGGCCGCCGAACGCCGAAGAGGAGGAGCAGTTGGCGGCCGGGGTGCACGCCGCCCTGTTCGGCGTCGGCCGGCTCCAGCCCCTGCTCGAGGACCCCGAGATCGAGAACATCGACATCAACGGCTGCGACCGGGTCTTCATCGGGTACGCCGACGGCCGGGAGGTCATGGGCGAGCCGGTGGCCGAGTCCGACGAGGAGCTCGTCGAGCTCATCCAGATCCTGGCGGCCTACAGCGGGCTGTCCAGCCGGCCGTTCGACTCCGCCAACCCCCAGCTCGACCTGCGGCTGCCCGACGGGTCCCGGCTGTCCGCCGTGATGGACGTCACCGTACGGCCCGCGCTGTCGATCCGGCGGGCGCGGCTCGGCAAGGTGTTCCTGTCCGATCTCGTCGGGAACGGCACTCTCCCCACCGAGATCGGCCTGTTCCTGCGGGCCGCCGTAGCCGCCCGGAAGAACATCATGATCGCCGGGGCGACCAACGCAGGGAAGACGACCCTGCTGCGGGCGATCGCCAACGAGATCCCGGCCGCCGAGCGGCTCATCACCGTGGAGCGCGCGCTGGAGCTGGGCCTCGACCAGTTCCCCGAGCTGCACCCGAACGTCGTCGCCCTGGAGGAGCGGCTACCGAACTCCGAAGGCCAGGGCACGATCACGATGGCCGGGCTCGTCCGCCGGTCGCTGCGGATGAATCCCTCCCGCGTCATCGTCGGCGAGGTGCTCGGCGACGAGATCGTCACGATGCTCAACGCGATGACGCAGGGCAACGACGGCTCCCTGTCCACCATCCACGCCAACTCCTCGTGGGAGGTGTTCAACCGGATCGCGACGTACGCCCTGCAGTCCGAGGAACGGCTGCCGATCGAGGCCACGCACATGCTGATCGCAGGTGCCATCGACTTCGTCGTCTTCATCCAGAAGCGCAACGACTACGTCCACGGCGGGCGGCTGCGCCGCTTCGTCTCCAGCATCCGCGAGGTGACCGGCTGTGACGGCCGGGTGCTGTCCAGCGAGATCTTCGAGCCCGGCACGGATGGCACGGCGGTGCCCGCCGCGCCGATCGCCTGCGTCCAGGAACTCGTCCCGTTCGGCTATGACCCGGCCCACGGGATCTCCTGGTGACGGCCGGCCTGACCGACATCGCCGCGCTGCCCGCCATCCTCGCGGGCGCGATGGTCGGCGGCGGCGTCTTCCTGTTCATCGTCGCGGTACGCGGCGTGCGGTCCCACCCGGGCCGGCCGGCCGGGCGCAGCCGCGACCAGCTGGTCCGCACGCTCGGCAGGCGCACTGTGCTGGCCGTCATCGCCGGCGTCGCCGCGCTGATCCTGACTCAGTGGCCGGTCGCCGCGCTGGGCAGCGGCCTGCTCGTCCTCGGCTGGAACACCATCGGCGGCGGCGCCGCCGAGGAGCGCCGCGCCATGGCCCGGCTTGAGGCCCTCGCCGCGTGGACCGAGTCGCTGCGGGACACGATCGCGGGCGCGGTCGGCCTCGAACAGGCCATTCCCTCCTCGCTGCGGGCCGTCGCACCGGTGCTGGAGCCGCACGTACGTGGCCTGGTGGATCGGCTGCACACCCGCGTACCGCTCGCCGACGCGCTCCGCAGGTTCGGCGACGAGCTGAACGACCCGTCCGCCGACCTCGTGGTCGCCGCGCTCATCCTCAACGCGCGGTTGCGCGGGCCCGGCCTGCGCGACATGCTCGGCGCGCTGTCCACCTCCGCGCGTGCCGAGCTCGACATGCGGCGCCGCGTCGAGGCGAACCGCCGCACCACGCGCCGCAGCGTCCAGATCGTCGTCGGGGTCTCGGTCGGCACGGCACTGCTGCTGGCCATCTGGAACCGGTCGTACGTGAAGACGTACGACACGTTCGTCGGTCAGCTCGTCCTCGCCGTCGTCGTCGGGCTCTTCGCCCTCGGGTTCATCTGGCTGCGGAGGCTCGCCAAGTACGAGATGCCGCAGCGCTTCCTCGGCACGGCCGACACCGACCGGCCCGGCGTGCCCGCCGAGGTTCCGGAGACGGTCGCGCGCTGGCAGGGCAGGACCGGCCCCAACCCCACGGTAAAGGGAGGCGCACGATGACGCTGCCAGCGGCAGGGATCCTCGGGTGGGCGACGACGACCGCGCTGCCGGCCGCAGGAGTCCTCGGGTGCGCCGCGAGGACGACCGCGCTCCCGGCCGCGGGAGTCCTCGAGCAGGGAGGTACGCGATGACGACCGCACTGCTGGCCGGGGCGATCTTCGGGCTGGGCGGCTACCTCCTGTTCCGGGCGCTGTTCCCGCCCCGGCCGGGCCTGGCCGCGCGTCTCGCGGCCTTCGACGCGGCCCGCCGTCGCGGCGAGAGCGAGCCCGAGCGCCGCGCATCCGGCGACTCGGGCCGGTTCCCCGGTCTGCACGCCCGGGTGGGCCGCTCCCTGGCCGCCTTCTACGAGGCGCGTGGCTGGCAGCAGCGCTCGGTGCGGGCGGACCTGGCCCTGCTGGACCGGTCGTTCGAGGCGTTCCTCGCCACGAAGTTCCTGCTCTCGGCGGCGGCGATCGTGTTCATCCCCGTCCTCGTCGGCTACTTCGCCGTCCTGGGCCTGGGCGTCGCGGTCGCCGTCCCGGTCTGGGTCGGCCTGTTCTTCGCGCTCCTGTTCTTCCTGCTGCCGGACCTGCAGCTGCGCCAGGAGGCGGCGGCGCGGCGGCGCGACTTCCGGCACGCCGTCAGTGCCTTCCTCGACCTGGTCGCGATGAACCTCGCGGGCGGCCGCGGCGTGCCCGAGGCCCTCATGACCGCTGCGAACGTCGGCGAGGGCTGGGCCATGCGCCGCATCCGCGACGCCCTGTCGAACGCCCGTATCACCGGCACGACGCCCTGGCATGCGCTCGGCCGGCTCGGCGAGGAGGTCAGCGTGGACGAGCTCCGCGACCTGTCCGCCGCGCTGGTCCTGGTCGCCGACGACGGCGCCAAGGTGCGCCAGTCGCTTGCCGCACGGGCCGCCAGCATGCGCAGCCGGGAGCTGTCCGACGTCGAGGGCCGCGCCGGCAAACGCTCCCAGTCCATGCTCGTCGCCCAGCTTCTGCTGTGCGCCGGCTTCCTGATCTTCCTGGCCTATCCGGCGGTGATGCGGGTGATGGCCGCGTGACGTCGATCTCCACAAGTCCCCGCTCTGCGCAAGGAGTCCCATGCAGTCGCTCAATCCGATGAACGATCCTTTTGTCGCCTATGTCTGGTCGTCGGTGCAGCTGCGCATCCAGCGGCTCCGCGACGACACCGAGCGCTCCCGCGGTGCCTCCGCGATCGAGTGGGCGATCATCACCGGCCTGCTGGCGATGATCGCGCTCGCCGTCGGCGTCATCATCGTCCGCAAGGTCAAGTCCGCTGCGAACGACATCAAGACCAAGTGACCACCCGATGGACAGGCGGACGGACCGAGGCGCGAGCACGCTGGAACTCGCGCTGCTGACCCCGGTCCTGCTGCTCGTCATCCTGCTGGTGGTGCAGTTCGCCATGGTCTATCACGCCCGGCACGTGGCCCTGGCCGCCGCGCAGTCGGGCGCCCGCGTGGCCCGCGAGACCGGGACCGGAGACTGGAAGGGCGAGGCGGAGGCGAAGGCGCGCGAGTACGTCCGGCAGATCGGCCCGGAGCTGCTGTCCGGGGTGACACCGCAGGCCGACGGCGACCAGAACCAGCGGTGGGTCACCGTGACCGGCACGGCCGTGCGCGTCGTCCCCTTCCTGACCTTCCACGTGAGCCAGCGCTCCGGTGGGCCCATCGAGTGCTACCGGCCCGATGTGGGCACCGGCGGTGCCTGCGGGGGTCAGCCAGCCCCATGAGGACTCCCGTGAGAAGGCCGGCCACGCGTACGGTGCCCGACGCGGGCACGATGGCGCTCGAACTCGTGCTGCTGACGCCGATCCTCGTGGCGTTCATGATGCTGATGGTCGGGCTCGGCCGGATCGTGGAGGCACAGAGCCAGGTCGACGGCGCCGCCCGGGACGCCGCCCGGGCCGCCTCGGTCGCCCGCGACCGCGGGAGCGCGCGGGTCCAGGCGGACGACGCGGCGAAGGCGACCATGAGCGGGACCAAGTGGTGCCGGGGCGGGCCGCGTACCGACCCGGACTTCCGTGACTGGCGGCAGGGCGGCCAGGTCACCGTCACGGTGCGGTGCGACATCGACCTGGGCGGCCTGTCACTGATCGGGCTGGGCGCGTCCAAGACGATGGCCGGCACGGCGACCGCTCCCCTCGACACCCTCCGGAGGATCGATTGACCCGGTGGCGTAGGACGGCGGACGAGGGCCGCGACCGGGGCACGGTCGCGATGTTCACCACGATCTTCGCCCTGTTCGTGATCGTGCTGGCCGGGCTGGTCGTCGACGGCGGTCTGGCCATCCACGCGCGCCAGCGCGCCGCGGACATCGCCGAACAGGGCGCCCGCGCGGCCGCCGACGAGGTCGACCAGGACGTCCTGCGGCAGACCGGCCAGGCGCGGATCACCGACCCGGCCGCGGCGTGCGGCCGCGCCGAACGCCTCGTCGCCACCTACCCGGAGGTGACGGGGCGCGCCAGGTGCCAGATCGAGGGCGGCCGGACCGCGCGGGTCGTCGTGCAGATCAAGGTCCGGCTCCAGCTGCTCGGCATCATCCCTGGCTTCAGCGACTTCACCATGACGTCGGCGGCGACGGCCCACCCTCAGGAGGGGATCTGATGAGAAGGGTGCGCGACCGATGAGCGAGCGGAGCGAGCGAATCATAAGCACAGCGCCTCTGGTCACTCCTCCGACGAAGGAGGGCGCATGAGCACCATACGGCGGCAGCCCGCGCGGATCGACGGCGGTCGCGGGCCCGGCGACGTGGCCGCCGGCGTGCTCGCGCTGGCCGCCATCGCCGCGCTGCTCGCCGGCGTCCCGTTCGCGCTGCTCACCTTCTTCGGCTCACCCATCCCGAGCCGGCTCCCGTCGATGGAGACGTTGACGCAGCGGCTCGACACCGCCGCGCTGATGCGCATCCTCGTCATCGTCGTGTGGCTCGCCTGGGCACAGCTGGCCGCCTGCGTCATCGTGGAGGTGTACGCCGGGATCCGCGGGATCGGCGTACCGGCCCGGGTGCCGTTGGCCGGCGCCCCGCAGGCGGTCGCGCACCGGCTCGTCGTCGCCGCGCTGCTGCTGTTCACCGCCACGACGGCGGTCGTACCGGCGCTTACGGCGCCCCGGGCCACGCACGTCCAGGTCAAGGAGCCGCCGCGCCGGCAACCGCAGCCGGCCCAGGACGCCGAAGCCGCCACCCGGCAGGCTCCGGAACAGGACGCCGCCCCCGCGCCGATGGACCAGAACACCGTCCGCAAGATCTACCGCGTCCGGCCGCCGGAGGGCCGCCATCACGAGAGCCTGTGGGAGATCGCGGAGAAGTGTCTAGGCGAGGGCCGCCGGTACCGCGAGATCTACGCGCTGAACAAGGGAAAGGTCCAGCCGGACGGCACCCGCCTCACCATGGCGAGCCTGATCCGGCCCGGCTGGGTCCTCGACATGCCCGCCGACGCGACGCACGTCGAGCTCGTCCACCCCGGCCCGCATGACGGGCAGCACGAGCACGGGGTGCCGCACTCCCAGGTGCCCGGAGGCGTGCACCACCACGGCTTCGTCAACACCGAGAAGCAGGCGGTCGAGGCGGCCCGGCGGGCGGCCGAGCAGGAGGCGGGCGAGCAGCGGTCCGGGCACGAGGCCGCCCAGGGACCGAACCACCGGAGCGACCAGGACACGGGTCACCAGACGGCTCGGCCGCCGGCCGCGCAGTCGCCGCACGCGACCGCACCGGGTTCGGCGGGACGGCCGCCCGCCCGGCCATCGCCGCGGGCGGAACACTCCACGCCGGCACGGCCGGAGTCCTCCGGGCACCCGTCCGAGCACCGGGAGCCGCCCGCCGAGCGGCAGCCGGCCCACCTGCCCGCCTTGGGATGGCCCGAGGAACTGGCCGTGGCGTCCCTGCTCGCCGCCGGGCTGCTCGCCGTGCTCGGTCGGCGGCGGCGCGAGCAACTGTGGCGGCGGGCGTTCGGCACCAGGATCGCCCGGCCGGACGGAGAGGCCGCGCTCGCCGAGCAGGCCCTGCGCATCGGTGCCGACACCGACGCGACCCGCCTGCTCGATCTCGGCCTCCGGCAGATGTCGAAGGCCCTGGCCGCCGAGGGACGCACGCTGCCCACCGTGTACGGCGTGCATCTCGGCGCCGACAGCCTCGACCTGTGGATCGCCCCCGCGGACCGGAATCCGCCGCCGCCGTGGGAGGAGTACGACAACGGGCAGGTCTGGCGGCTCAGCGCCGGCGCCCTCGGCGGGGTGGCGTCCGCGGACCTGGCGGACGTCCTCGCGCCGTACCCGGGGCTCGTCTCGATCGGCACCAACGACACCGGCCGGATCCTCGTCGACCTGGAGACCGCGCACGGGCTGATCTCCCTGCAAGGTCCGGACGAGGGCCGCCGGGCGGTGCTCGCCGCCGTGGCGGTCGAGCTCGCGACGAACCGCTGGTCCGATCACATGCGGATCACGCTGGTCGGCTTCGGCGAAGAGCTCTCACTGATCGCCCCGGACCGCATCCGCGTCGTGACCACGCTCGCCGAGGCCCTGCCGGAGTTGGAGAGCCGGACGGAGGAGGTGCGCCAGGCCCTCGCCGCCTCGGGCGCGGACTCGGTGCTCACCGGCCGCTGCCGCGGGGTGTTCGGCGAGGCGTGGATGCCGCACTACCTGATCATGGCCGACCCGCCCACTCCCGACGAGGCCGAACGTCTCGTCGCACTGGCCCGCACCGGCCAGCGGATGGCGGCCGGGTACCTCGTCGCGGGCGAGACGCCGGGGGCCACCTGGACCTGGGACGTCACGTCCGACGGGCGGCTCCGCGCGGGGGTCCTCGGCTTCGACGTCGAGGCCCAGCTGGTGCCGGAGCGGCACTACCGGGCGGTCATCGAGCTGTTCCGTACGGCCGGGCGGGCGGACGGCGTCCCGTACGGCGGCATCGACGAGGAGCCGGTCGTGCCGCCGGCGATGGGTGAGGTCCGGCCGGCGGTCGACATCCGGCTCCTCGGGCCCATCGAGGTCGACGCGCCGGGCGTTGTCGAGGAGAGCCGCCTGGCGCTCTGCACCGAGGTACTCGTCTACCTTGCAGCGCACCCCGAAGGCGTGCACCCGACCGTGCTGGGCGGGGCGGTCTGGCCGCGCGGGGTGTCGGCGCCGGTGCGCGACGCGACCGTCGCCCGCGTCGCCGACTGGCTCGGCCGGGACTCGCGCGGCCGCCCCAACCTGTACTACGACGAGCGCGGCCGGATTCGGCTGGGGTCGGAGGTCCGGGTCGACTGGGAGGTGTTCCGCTGGTTGGTCTGGCGGTCCGCCGCCGAACCCGCCTCCGAGACGGCCTACCTGGCGTACGCCCTGGACCTCGTACGCGGCCCGCTCATGGACGGCCGCCCGCGCGGCCGGTACGCCTGGCTGGCGGCCGAGGACCTGGAGTACGAGGCGACCGCGCGCGTCGCGGACGTCGCACACCGGCTTGTCCTCATGCGCCTCGACGACGGCGACGCCCGGGGAGCCGTCTCGGCCGCCCGCGCCGGCCTGCGGCTCGCGGTGGATGACGAAGGCCTGTGGCGGGATCTGCTGCGCGCCACCCATGCGACGGGTGATCAGACCTCGGTCCGCGGCATCGTCGACGAACTGAGCGATCGCGTCAGCACCGGCCCGTTCGCGCCGCAGATGCAACCCGAGACGGAGGCGCTGGTCGAGGAGCTGGTACCCCAGTGGCGCGGCGTCGCCGAGGGAGCGGGCTGAGCACCCTCTGCGTGCTACCGGTCCGTTGGCGGTATGCCGGAGGACGCGGGCTCAGCGTCCGGGTCGTTGCCGGTCTGGCCGGGGGAAGGGCCGTGCGCAGGGGCCGATCGCCCGGTAGTTCCCGGGGTGGCCGAGGGACGGGCCTACGAGCCGACGACCGGGCACTAGCGGTAGTTGCCGGTATGGCCGAGCGAGAACCGGCCGGGCTGCGGGAAGACGCAGAGGCCGTGCGGGGCCGGTCCGGCGGGGAGCCGCCGCAGGATCCGCCCGGTGCGCGTCGAGACGGCGAAGACCGTGCCGGCCTGCCGGGCGGACAGCCACAGCACCCGCCCGTCCGCCGACACGCCGCCCGTGTCGGCCGCTGCCGGAACGCGCCAGCGGCCCACCACGCGACCCTCGGCGAAGGAGATCAAGGAGACTGTCCGCGCGGTGCCGTCAGTGACGTAGAGGGTGCTGGAATCGCGGCTCGGGTAGAGGCCCCGCGCGCCCTCTCCGGTGGCGAGAAAGCCGACCGGCCGTAGATCTCCGGCGCCGACCAGCCACACGCCGCCGCGACCGGCGTCGGCGACGTACAAGGTCGTGCCGTCCGGGGACAGACGGACGTCCTGGGGCCGTGCTCCGTCGGCGAGCGGGACCGTCTCCGTGGCCGACCGCCGCTCCAGGTCGACGCGGACCAGCGCCCCGGTGCCGGCACATCCCACGACCAGCGTGGATCCGTCGGCCGTCAGTTCCGCCCCAGCCGGGTCGGGGCACGGCAGACGGATGGTCGATCGGAGCCGCATCGTATGCGGGTCGCGGATCTGGAGACGTCCCGGCCCCGCCCGCAGGACCAGCGCACTCCGGCCGTCAACGGTGAAGTAGAGATCGACGGGGTTCGGGACCGGCACCGTAGGGCCGACCGTGCCGGTCCGCGCGTCGATCGGCACGAGGCCGGCCGCCTCGGTGACCCACAGCGTCCGCAGATCCCACGACGGGACGACCTGCCGTGGCGTGCGGCCGACCGGGATGCGACGGACCCGGTGGTACGTGCGGGCGTCGATGACGTCGATCGCAGCGCCCCCGGTGACCGGGACGTACACCCGTGGCGGCAGGTGCCGGGTGACGGGGCCGAACATGCCGGCCCGAGTCGCGGCATAGACGCCGGGGCGCCGGTCCGGCGCGCCGCCGCGTCGGCTGAGGGGCGAGGGCGGGCGCGTGGCGGTCGGCCGGACGTACGGCATCGGCCCGCCGAGTGCCGGTACTGGTGAGTCGGGCCCCGGCCGACCGCGGAACGGCACCGACTCACATCCGCAGAGCACCACGCATCCGACGGCCAACGCCACGGCGACCACGATCCTGCCGCGCGCCGCCGGTCCGCACTCCTCCATAGCCGTCGGACTCTAGCCGCCCGAGGGCGGACCGTGAGCGGATAATCACGAAGAGGTTGCGATCGGCTCGAACGGGTTCAGCGTACGCACCCCTGTCCGCTCGACGTCCTTGACGTTCCGGGTGACGAACGTCCAGTCGTTGAGAAAGGCCGTTGCCGCCATCAAGCCGTCGGCGACGGGAATCGGGAAGGCCGCCCGCCACCGTCCCCAGATGATGGCCGTGGCGGTGTCGACCGGGATGATTCGCGACGCGTAGTGCTCCTTGATCCCGGTCAGCCACGCGGCGATTCTGGTGGCCTGCGGAAGGTCGCGCTTCTCGAGTTGATGGACGCCTCGCGTGAGTTCACCGATGACGAGCGAACTGAGGTACTCGGTCGAGCCTTCGATCGAGTCGTACCACGCGCGGACATTCGCGTCACATCCACGCTTGCGGAGCTCGGAGACGACGTTGGTGTCGAGAAGGTAGGACACCTCTCACTCCTCGAAGAGGAACGACACGTCGCGCCCGTAGTCCTTGTCGCGCTCGATGAGGTCCTCGAAGTCGTCCGGGAACGGCGATCCGGACAGCAGGTAGTCGTGGAAGCTCGTCTTCTTCGCCTGCGTGTGGCGGTATTCGCTCATATCGATGACGACCGCCACCTCTTCACCGTGCCTGGTGATGATCTGCGGGCCTTCGTCGTGCGCCCGGCGCAGGACCTCGCTGAAGCGCTGCTTGGCCTCTTGAACCTGCCAGTGCTGCGCTGATTCGCGGTCGGGTGCGGTGGCCATCGCAATTTCCTCCTCTGTCCAGACAGTCTAGACCGAGCCTGCGCGACGTGGCCACCTGGTCGCCGTACGTGTCGGAAGGCCCTAGGGCAGGGCGGCGGCGCGCCAGGCACCGGGGCCGTGGGGCAGGGCCCGGCGTAGCTGCCGGGAGCGGTCCGCCCAGGCGGACCGG
>JBJMIW010000450.1:0-6720 GCA_045806665.1 Actinoallomurus sp. | reverse complement strand
CAGCTCCATGGGCGGGAACATGCCGTCGGCGTACCAGTCCAGGTGGCCGGACACCTCGTACAGATGGCCCTTGGTGATGTGTGGGGTGTTGACGAAGGAGTACCCCTCCTCGATATGCCGCTGCCGGGAGTAGTTCTCCATCACCCGGCGGATGGTGCCGCCCTTGGGGTGGAACACGGCCAGACCCGAACCGAGCTCGTCCGGGAAGGAGAACAGGTCGAGCTCGGCGCCGAGCCGGCGGTGATCGCGCCGCTCGGCCTCCTCGAGCATCGTGAGGTATTCGTCCTGGCGCTCGCGGGACTCCCACGCGGTGCCGTAGATGCGCTGCAGCTGCGGGTTCTTCTCGCTGCCGCGCCAGTACGCCCCGCCGGAGCGCATCAGCTTGAACGCGGGGATCACCCGGGTGGTGGGCAGGTGCGGGCCGCGGCACAGGTCCTTCCAGCGCAGGTCGCCGGTCTTGGCGTCGAGGTTGTCGTAGATGGTCAGCTCGCCGCCGCCGACCTCCACGCTCTCCTCATCACTGGGGGCCGGCGGGGCGGAGCCATGGGGGTGGGAACCAGCTTTGCCCTTGAGGCCGATGAGCTCCAGTTTGTACGGCTCGGCCGCGAGCTCCTCGCGGGCCTCGTCGTCGCCGACGACCCGGCGGGAGAACCGCTGCCCCTGCTTGACGATCTCCCGCATCCTCTTCTCGATGCGCTTGAGGTCGTCGGGCTGGAAGGGGTGCTCGACGTCGAAGTCGTAGTAGAAGCCGTTCTCGATCGGCGGGCCGATGCCGAGCTTGGCCTCGGGGAACAGCTCCTGCACCGCCTGCGCCATGACGTGCGCGGCCGAGTGGCGCATGATGGCGCGGCCCTCGGGCGAGTCGATCGGGATGGGCTCGACGACGTCGCCGTCGCGCACGGCGTAGGCCAGGTCGCGGGCCTGGCCTCCGACGCGGGCGGCGATGACGGTGCGGCCGTCGGCGTCGAGCGCTTCTCCGGCGGTGGTGCCGGCCGCCACCACACGCTCGCTTCCGTCGAGGGTGATGCGCAGCTCAGACACGGGAACTCCTCGGTGGTCAGGGATGTCGGGATCGAATGCTATCGACTGCGGCAGTCCAGGGGACTCCATCGACTCCATGGTCGCTCCTCTCGCGTGGCGGGAGCGAACCGGGACAGCAGCGAGGCCCCGGGATCGCTCCCGGGGCCTCGGCCGTGCAGGTCAGTGCAGGCGACCGTCGCGCCGGGGCTCGCCCGGCGTCGTCGTCTGGAGTACGGCCGCCATGGCGCCCATGGTATCAGCGGCCGATCGCGCGCCACGCCGCCTTGTGAGCGCCTGAGCGCGGTGCAACGTGCAGCCGGCCGTCGGTGCCGACGGCGCACAGCTGCGTGCCGTCCGGCAGCGAAGCGGGGACGCCGACCAGCTGGGATCGGGGCAGAACGCCGATGACGGGCGCCTCGCCGTCGAGGTGCGTCGCGGCCCGGATGACCGCGGCGTTCTCCCAGACACCGGCCGAGGCGGGCCGGGAGATCGCCAGGGTCCGCGCGGTCCATGGCTCGCGGAACATCACCTGGACCCGGCCGCCGACCGCTACGGCGGCCAGCGGCGCGATCGCGCCCGCCACCGGCAGCGTCCCGGCGAACGCGAGCGGCCTGCCCGGCCGGCGCTGCCGCCACCACAGGATCTGCGAGCGGGTGGCGGCGAACAACTCGATCAGCCCGCCGTCGGTGACGACCGCCGCCAGGCCGTCCTGGACGTCGCCGTACCGCCGGTGCCTCTTCTTCGGCTGCGGGGAGACGACCTGCCGCAGGTCGACGCCCGGCAGGTCCGTCCACACCCGGCTCCAGCCGCCCGTACCGAGGAAACGGGCGCTGACTCCCCCGCGCCCGTTGCGCACGAACGCCGCGAGCATGCCCGATCCGTCGACCACGGCGACCGGGGTGCCGGCCTGGTTGCGGACGTTCGCCGGATCGGGACGGCCGAGCGACCGCCAGCCCCGCTGGTCGCACGCCACGACCTCGCCGGTGTCGGCACGCAGGCCGAGGACCACCGGCCCGGCCGCGGCGACCGCGGGCGCCAGCGGGCCGCCGGGATCGCCGAGTGAACGAGGGGCCGACCAGCGGCCGTTCGTCCGTCGCCAGAGCATCAGGCGGCCCGCCCCCACCGCGTAGACCGCGTCCGCGGCGGTGAAGCCGGTGCCGCGCGGCCACCGGTAGACCATCCGTGCCTCGTAGGCGTCCCAGTGGGGGTTCTCGGCGCTGATGCGGTAGTCGTGCGCGGAGTAGGCCGCGAACACCCGCTGCTTGAACCGGTTGTCGCCCTCACCGAGGTTCACCGCCAGGTTGCGGACGTTGTAGTCCCGGTAGTTCACCTGCAGGAGGAGCTGCTCGGGGTGGCGCATGACGTGGCGGCGAACCGCCTCGCCGGCGAAGCGGGCGGCGGCGATGTGATCGGGGTGGTCCGTGCTGTACCGCTCGTCCGGCGCGGTGTCCTGCGAGCGTACGACGGTCGGCCGGAAGCCCTGGATCAGACCCGTGAGCGCGGCCAGCACGTCCTCCCAGCCCAGGCACCGGCGGTACGGCGACCCCTCCGGCGCCTGCGTCCATCCGCGGACGTCCGCGCGGCCGGAGGCGCTCCAGAGCTTGCTCAGCGTGTGCCAGCCCAGGCTGGCCCGCGGGTCACGGCCGTCCGGCAGCAGCAGGAACACCAGCCGGATGTCGGGCCGGTCGACGAGGGTGTACGAGAGCAGCGGCAGCGTCCCCGCCCGGAGGGACTCCTGGCGCCATCGGTCGCGGACGCCGAGCATGAGGGCGTACGCCGTCCGTACGCCGTTCTGCCGTTCGGCGACGTAGGCGTTGACGTCGTGCGTGTCGGGCGGCACACCGGCCTTGCTCTCCCCCGCGCTCAGGTAGACGGTGAGGTGCGGCGATCCGGCCCGCAACGACTCCGACAGGTCGGGGGTCATGAAGAGCAGGTCGTCATCCTCGTGCGCGACGATCTGCAGGTAGCGCGCGCGGGCCGCCGGCGTTCCGGGCGCCGCCGCGCCGTGGCGGTTCGCCGGTCGGCCGCCGGCGCGGGTGTCCGAGAGCAGGGCGAACCCCGTCCCCAGCCCAGCCGCCGCGACCGCGCCCACCACGAAGAACCGCCGCCGATCCACCCCGAGCGGGGAGGCCGCCGAAGCGGACGGTTCGGTGGACATGCGGCGCTGTCTCCCAGGTCGGCATAAGTGGTGGCGACCGAATGAGTATCGCGGAATGCGATCACTCGTGGAGGGCGGAACGGGACGCCGCCCTGGAGTACGGGCACTCCGGACAGGGCCGAACGGGCCGCCGCGACGGGTGCCGGGCAGGCGGAGCGGAAGGTCGTCGCGGAGGCGCTCAGGTGGTGCGGACCGGGAGGCCGTCGCGTCGAGTAAGCTGAGCGCCGCGAAGGGGAGTAGTCCCGCCGGCCGGTCGTCGACATGCTGGAGCGCTTGACGCTCCCGGTGCCCGGGCCCCGCGACAGGGGTGGACGAGACCTTCGGCTGTCGGTGACCGCTGATCACCGTGAGCCGAGGTCTTCCTGTCTCACGGTGCCCGATCTATGAGGAAACTCATGCTGCACGTCGTGATCCTGCTGGCATGCGCCGTCGCGATCTATCTGTCCTGTGAGTGGTTCGTCAACGCCGTCGAGTGGCTGGGCGTACGGCTGAAGGTCGGCCCGCTGGCCGTCGGGACCCTGCTTGCCGCGTTCGGCACCGCGCTTCCGGAAAGCATCGTGACCTTCATCGCCGTCGTGTTCGGCTCCGGCGCGCAGCAGAAGGACATCGGTGTCGGCGCCGCGATGGGCGGTCCCCTGGCGCTGGCGACCGTGGCCTATGGCGTGACGGGGTTCATGCTGTTGACCAGCCGGCGGAAGGTCCGGGCCGCCGCCCGTACGACCGCCCCCGTCGGCGGGGGTACGGCCGCGCCTCCGGACGAGCCGATCGCTGCCTCGCCGCGGGACGAGCTGGGCGACACCGGCAAGCTCGCCCGTGATCAGCGCTGGTTCCTCGCCATCTTCGTGGTGAAGGTGGCGCTGGGCCTGGTGGCGTTCGCGTACAAGCCGTCACTCGGCCTGCTCTTCTTCGCCGCGTACGCGGTCTACTTCTGGCGGGAGCTGCGCGCCGGCGGGGAGCACGGTGACGGGGCCGACCTCGAGCCGCTGCTCCTGCAGCGCCGCCGCGAGGTGCCCGCGACGTGGGCCGTCGTAACGCAGACCCTCGTCACCCTTGTAATCATCTTTTTCGCGTCGCAGCTGTTCGTGCACCAGCTGGACGTGATCGGCCCGATGATCGGGCTGTCCGCGTCGGTCACCGCGCTGCTGCTCTCCCCCATCGCCACCGAGCTGCCCGAGGTCATGAACGCCATCATCTGGGTTCGCCAGGGCAAGACGCCTCTGGCCCTGGCGAACATCAGCGGCGCGATGATGATCCAGGCGACCGTGCCGTCCGGGCTCGGCATCCTGTTCACGCCCTGGCGGTTCGACTCCGCCCTGGTCCTGTCGGGAGTCGTGACGATGGCGGCCATGGTCTACTTGCTGGTCATGCTGCGGAAGGGCCGCCTCACGGCCCGGACCCTGACCATGGCGGCCGTCTTCTACGCCGTCTTCGGCCTCTGTCTGATCCCGATTGTCTGATCCCGATCCTGTCCTGATCGGCGCGCCGGGGCGGGAACGCCCGGTCGGCGTCGCCGACCGGGCTCCGCCGACGGAGGTCAGGACTTCTTGGCCAGGCGGCTGCGCACGTCGTCCATGTCGAGGCCGCGGACCTGCTCGATGAGGCTCTCCAGCGACTCGGCGGGAAGGGTGCCGGGCTGGGCGAAGACGATGACACCGTCGCGGATGGCCATGACGGTGGGAATGGACCTGATGTCGAAACGCTCGGCCAACTCCTGCTCCGCCTCGGTGTCGACCTTGCCGAAGACGATGTCCTCGTGCTTGGCCGAGGCCTCGTCGTAGATGGGCGCGAACATCCGGCACGGCCCGCACCAGCTCGCCCAGAAATCGACCAGCACGATGCCCTCGCCGCTCGCCGTCTTGTCAAAGTTCTCGGCGGTCAGCGTCGTTGTGGCCATTGAAGCTCCTCGTCATCGAATGCCAGAGACCCATCGGGTCACCACGTCACTCGACAACGTCACAGTGCGGACGGTCATTCCATGGTGCCGGCGGGACCCATGCCCCACCGGCACCACCGCCCGCTCGGGATTCGCGGCGGGGCCGTCGCGCGATGTCGGCGGGTCGCCCCGCCACAAATCCCGACATCCCAAGTGCTAGCTAAAGACCGCGGTTGCGACCCACGGTCAGCAGCACTGAGAGCCCCCGGGGTCCGGCACGGCCGCGGATACGGACACCGAGGCACTCGAAGCGGCCACCGGCGTTACGGAACCGACACCGCTACTTACCAACAGTGATCCCAGTGTGGATACGACGACCAACGCTATGGCCCTGCGAAGACGTGACATTGTTCCTATCCTTTCCTGTGGCACTGTCATTTTCTTGTAGAGGCGGGCGAAATGCTAGGGCAGGAATCACTTGGTGAACGGATTCGCACCTTGCGGCTGCGCAAGAACCTCTCCCAGGCCCAGCTAGCCTGGCCTGAGCTCTCCGACAGCTACGTCTCGCTCATCGAAAGCGGCAAGCGCACGCCGGCGGCGAGCATGATCGCCCTGCTGGCCCGCAAGCTCGACTGCTCCGAGTCCTACCTGCTGACCGGGGTGAGCGAGGAGGCGATCGCGAGCCTTCGGGAGACCCTGCACTACGCACACATCGCCCTGGAGAACGGCGCGGCCGACGAGGCACGCATCCGCTTCGCCGAGGTCCTGGCGCATCCCGCCGTCGCCGACATCCCCGGGCTCATGCACGAGGCATGCTGGGGACACGGCCTCGCGCTGGAGGCGACGGGCGCGCTCAAGCCGGCGATCTGCGAGCTCGAGCGCGCAGCAGGGATGATCTCGCCCACCACGGAACCCGACCAGTGGGCGAAGGTTCATACCGCCCTCATCCGCTGTCACCGGCAGCTCGGCGACCTGACGCTCAGCATCCAGGTCGGCGAGGAAGCCCTCGAACGGCTCACCGCCGTCGGCGGCCAGTGGACCGATGCCATGGTGATGCTCGGCTCCACGATCCTCGCGGCGTACAACGATCGGGGTGACTTGGCCTATGCGCGCCAGTTCGCCGACCTACTGATCGCACGCGCGGAGGGCATCGGCACGCCCAATGCACGCATGGCCGCGTACTGGAACGCCGGGTGGACAGCGGAACTGAGCGGTGACCCGCAGGGTGCGCTCACTTACGCCGAGCGCGCCATCGCGCTCCTGGGCGAGGAGAACGACCCCCGCAACCTGAGCCGGCTCCGGGTAGCCTACGGCCACTTCCTGCTGTGTGTGAGGCCGGACAAGGCGGAGCAGGCACTGGAGGTCCTCCGCCACGCCCAGCGCGAGATGGAGTCCACCGCCACCAGCACCGTCGACCTCGCCACCTGCCTGATCGACCAGGCCCGCGGCGAGAACGTGCTCGGTAACCCGGTCGAGGCGGCGAGCCTGGCTCGACGGGCGACAGGACTCCTCGGCGACACCACCGGGCAGATCACCGTGGAGGCCTACACGGTCCTCTCGGACGCCCAGGTGCACCTCGGCCACCGGGAGGAGGCGGTGGCCGCCCTCTCCCAGGCGGTGGAGTTCCTCGAGAAGATGGAGGCTCACCGGCCGGCGGCCCGGGCGTGGT
>JBJMIW010000449.1:0-5270 GCA_045806665.1 Actinoallomurus sp. | reverse complement strand
CAAGGCCGAGCTGCTGGAGCGGTTCGAGCTGGACCCGAAGAAGAAGGGCCGGGCGTACTCCAAGGGCAACCGGCAGAAGGTCGCCCTCGTCGCGGCCTTCGCCTCGGACGTCGAGCTGCTGATCCTCGACGAGCCGACCTCCGGCCTCGACCCGCTCATGGAGGAGGTCTTCCAGCGGTGCGTCGAGGAGGAGCGCGAGCGGGGCCGCACCGTGCTGCTGTCCAGCCACATCCTGTCCGAGGTCGAGGCGCTCTGCGACCGGGTGAGCATCATCCGCAAGGGCCGCACGGTCGAGAGCGGCACGCTCGCCGAGCTGCGGCACCTGACCCGCACGTCGATCACGGCCGAGCTGGCGAGCCCGCCCGACGGGCTGACGAGCCTGCCCGGCGTGCACGACCCCGACGTGCAGGGCACCCGCGTCAAGCTGGAGGTCGACACCGACAAGCTCGACGAGGTGCTGAAGCACCTGACCCGGGCGGGCGTCCGCAGCCTCACCAGCACCCCGCCGACGCTGGAGGAGCTGTTCCTCCGCCACTACGAGGACGAGGCGCCCGCGGGGATGGCCCGGTGAACGCCCTCACCGGCACCGGGCAGCTGCTCAAGCTCGGACTGCGCCGCAGCCGCATCATGCTCGCCGTGTGGGTCTACGCCCTCATCGCGTACGCGGCGAGCACCGCGTACGGCTTCAAGACGCTGTACGACAGTCCGGCGTCGCTGCACGACTTCGTCTCCGGCATCAACGGCAACGGTGCGACGCTCGCCATCTACGGCCGGATCCAGGTTCCGGACTCGATCGGCGGCATCACCGGCTGGCGGATGGCCGCCCTCGGCGGCGTGCTCGTCGGCGTGATGAGCGTCCTGCTGGTGATCCGGCACACGCGGGCCGACGAGGAGGCGGGCCGCCTGGAGCTGGTCGGCGCGGGCGTCGTCGGCCGCCGGGCGCCGCTGACCGCCGGCCTGCTCGTCGGGGTCGTCGCCAACCTGGTGCTCGCGCTCGTCATGACCATCGTGCTGGCCGCCTTCGGCCTGCCGGTGACGGGCTCGCTCGCGACCGGGCTCGCCTGGACGATCCCGGGACTGTGCTTCACGGCCGTCGCGGGCGTCACCGCGCAGCTCGCCGAGACGGCCCAGGCGGCCCGCGGCCTCGCGCTCGCGGCCATCGGCGTCGCCTATCTGCTGCGCGCGGCGGGGGACGCCGGCGGCGTCTCGTGGCTGTCGTGGCTCACGCCGATCGGCTGGGCGCAGCAGGTCCGGCCGTACGGCGCGGAGCGGTGGTGGGTCATCGGGCTGGGGGTGGTCGTCGCGGTCGCGGTGGTCGGCGCGGCGTACGCGCTGGTGGAGCGCAGGGACCTGGGCGCCGGCCTGCTCCCGGCCCGGCCGGGTCCGGCGGAGGCGTCCCCGTACCTGCGCAGCCCGCTGGCCCTCGCCTGGCGGCTGCAGCGGGGGGTGCTGCTCGGGTGGCTGGCCGGGTTCGCCGTGTACGGCGCGGCGATCGGCGCCGTCCTCAAGGGCCTCGGGGACCTGCTGAAGAACAGCTCCGGCACGCAGGACCTGCTCGCCAAGATGGGCGGGCAGCGGGGGCTGGAGGACTCGTACGTCGGCACGGTGATGGGCGTGCTGGGGCTGATCGCCGCGGCGTACGCCGTCCAGGTGGTGCTGCGGCTGCGCACCGAGGAGACCGCACAGCGTCTCGAGCCGCTCCTGGCGACGCGGGTCCGCCGGGTGCGGTGGTCGCTCGGCCACCTGCTGTTCGCGGCGGCCGGGCCCGCCGTGCTGCTCGGTGTCGCCGGCCTTGCGGCCGGCGTGGCGCACGGGCTGCGGGTCCACGACCTCGGCACGCAGGTGCCCCGCCTCCTCGGTGCGGCACTGGTCCAGGCGCCCGCCGCGTGGGTGGCGGCCGCCGTCGCGGTCCTGCTGTTCGGCGCGGTGCCCCGGCTCGCGATGGCGGCCTGGGGGGTGCTCGGCGTCTTCCTGCTCCTCGGCCAGCTGGGGCCGGTGCTGAAGCTCGGCCAGGCCGTGATGGACCTGTCACCGTTCACCCATGTCCCCAAGCTCCCCGGCGGGACGCTGTCGGGCACGCCGATCGTCGCGCTCACCGCCGTCGCCGTCGCGGTGACCGCCGCCGGTCTCGCCGGCCTCCGCCGCCGCGACATCGGCTGAACGCCGTCCGTCAGTCGCTGAGAGCGGCGTCCACGATCGCCTGCAGCCGGCGGTGGTGGGCGCCCTTCCAGTAGAGGCGACCGCAGGCCCGGCACCGCGCGTAGCCGTCGTAGCTGCGCCGCGTGCCGGGCTGGAGAAGGTGCTCGATCGTCTCCTTGGCGACCGGCGCCAGCAGGCCGTTGCAGGCCGTGCACCGGGTCCACGGAGCGAGCGGCGGCGCGAACCGGTCCAGGACGTCACGGAACTGCTCCTCCGGCCGCGCGCCGCGCACGTACGCGCCGAACCACAGGCTCCGGCGGCGCAGCAGGCCGCGGTCCTGCGTCAGCAGGACCCGCTTCTCCCGGTCGGCCAGTTCGACGAGGGCTTCGTCGTCGATGTCGTTGTGGTAGTCGGTGTCGAGGCCGACGAGGCGCAGCCGCCGGGCCAGCGTGCCGAGATGGACGTCGAGCGTGAAGCGCGGCGGTCGGACGGGCACCGGCTGCGGGCGTCCTACGGGGAGCACGCGGACGACGTTCCCGTCCTGCGGGTGGTACGACGGCGGCACCGACCGGCCGTCGACGACGAGATCGCCCACCTCGGGCAGCGGGACGCCGAACGACTCGACCACGTGCCCCACGGAAGAGGTTCCGTCGAGCGGCGTGACCACCTCGCCGTTCCGGGCGGCGGGCGCGAGGAAGAAGCGGAGTTCGGCGGCGAACTCCAGACGGGCCTGCCCCATACCTCCTGCTATCCCCGCCCTTGGGCCGGGCATTCGGCCTCCGACGCCGGAGCGGGCGCCGGAACGGCGAACCGTGTGGGGCGGAACGGCCGGAGCAGCGCCGACTCCGTGCCGTACACCTCCCCGGCCACCAGGTCACCGAGGAGGGGCGCGAGCGTGATCCCGCTGTGCGTCACCACCGTGTACACGCGTGCGGAGGAGTCCGTGAACCCGGCCACGGTACGGCGGTCGGCGGGCATGGCGCGCTGCCCGACGCGGGTGCGCTCGACCCGCGCGCCGTCGGTGGCGGACAGGACCTCGGGCAGCCGGGCGAGCATTTCGGCGCCGACGTCGTCCGGCGGCGGTGTCTCGGGGTCGGCGGCCTCGTCGAGGTCGAGGGCCTGCAGCATGAGGCGCCCGCCGCCGTCCGGGCGTACGTGTAGGCGGTCGCCGGTCAGGACCCGCGCCGCCCGGGCGGGGACGGGGGTGGTGGTGACCAGGAAGCCGTTGGTGACCGTGCCGGACACGCGCGGATCCAGCATGGGGACGTCGACCAGCCCGCCCGTCCAGCGGCCGGTACAGCACACGAGGAGGTCGGCGGCGCGGACGCCGCCGTCGGCGAGCGTCACGCTCACCCCGCCGCGTCCCGACTTGATCTCGCGGACGGCCGCGCCGGTCTCCATCCGGGCGCCACGATCCCGTGCCTCGCCGAGGAGCCGGGCGAGGAGGACGGCCGGGATCACGTGCCCCTCCTCGGGAAAGAGGACGTAGTCCGTGCCGTCGGGCTGGGCGGCGAGGTCGGGTTCGAGTTCGGTGGCCCGGCGGGCGGTGACCCGCTCGACGGCGTACTCGCGGTCCCGTAGCCGCTCGACCCGGGCGCTGAGCGCGAGGCGGCGCGCATCGCCGTTCGCCCACTCCAGGTGCCCGGTAGGAACGAAACCGTCACCGCCGAGCGCGTGGTAGGCGTGAACGGCGGTGTGGTTGAGCGCGAAGTAGTGGTCGGGATCCTTGTCGTTGGCGTTGACCCAGGCGAACGAGGTGCCGGTCGTGCCGGCGCCCGGGAAGCGCTCTTCCAGCACGGTCACCCACGCGCCCCGGCGGGTGAGCCCCGCGGCGACGGCGGCGCCCAGGACGCCTGCCCCGATCACCAAAACTCGCATGGACGCGACGGTAGCGAAATCGGTCTCTCGGGTGAGGGAACGGCTCCGTCCCTGTCGGGTTCTTCACCATGACTTGAGCGTAAAGCTTGAAAGTTCAACAACATGGCGTAGGCTGGGGACAGACAAGTTGAGCGTTCAATGACACGGAGGGGCGCCATGTCCGGACGGATGCCGGTGATCTATCTCAGCCACGGCGCGCCGCCTCTGGCGGACGACGCGATCTGGCCGGGCCAGCTCGCCGCCTGGTCGGCCGGCCTGCCCCGCCCGGAGGCCGTTCTCGTCGTCTCGGCGCACTGGGAGTCGGCCCCGCTCGCCATCGGCGCCACCCGCACGGTGCCGCTGACGTACGACTTCTGGGGCTTCCCCGAGCACTACTACCAGGTGACCTACCCCGCGCCGGGCGCGCCCGAGCTCGCGGACAAGGTCCGCAAGCTGGTCGGCGGCCCGGTCCACGAGGATCCCGAGCGCGGCCTGGACCACGGCGCGTACGTGCCGCTGGTCGAGATGTACCCCGACGCCGACATCCCGGTCCTGCAGATCTCCATGCCGACCCTGGATCCGGAGCGGCTGATGGCCCTGGGCCGCCGCCTCGCGCCGCTGCGCGACGAGGGCGTCCTCATCGTGGGCAGCGGCTTCTTCACCCACAACCTGCGCGGGCTCACCATGGACCCGGACCCGGACAGCGCGCCCGGCTGGTCCCGGGAGTTCGACGCCTGGGGGCGGGAGACGCTCGCCTCCGGCGACCTCGACGCGCTGCTGGACTTCGAGCACCGGGCACCGGCGGGCCGGGTCGCCCACCCGCGTACGGAGCACTTCGCGCCGTTGTTCGTCGCCCTCGGTGCCGGAGAGGCCGAGCTCGACACCCAGCGCAGCGTGATCGACGGCTTCTGGCTCGGGATGGCCAAGCGCTCGATCCAGCTCGGCTAGATCGTGAAGAGGCCGTCCGGGTCGTACGCGGCCTTGAGTGCGGCGAGCCGCCGGTAGGTCTCCGGCGCGAACCCGGAGCGCACCTCGTCCTCCTCCGGTGGCCCGTAGCTGAAGTTGAGGGATCGGCCGACCGCGTCGGCGGAGCCGAACGCTCCCCGCTTTCCTCCTGAAGCGAGAAATTGCGCACTGGCCGCCGATGCGGGTCCCTCGCCGGGACCGCCTGTCAGGACGGGTCGTTTCGCGTCTTCGGGCGTGTCATGCGCCCGCTGATAGACCGAGCCTATAGGCGGCTAGTTTAGCCACATATTACCCATAAGTAGTGTTGT
>JBJMIW010000448.1:0-8371 GCA_045806665.1 Actinoallomurus sp. | reverse complement strand
GCGGGGTAGAGCCTGGAAGCGCAGCCGTCAAGGACTCCCCGGCGTATGGGGCGCGGAACGTGCCGATAGTGGCGGCGGGAACTGGGGAGGCCCTCCCCGGCCCGGTGACCTGCGGAAAGGTATCGCCGGAGTGTGGCGTCCTATAACCGGACCAACCGGGAAATGGACTGTCGGCCGGGTGGGTGTCGGAGGCGGCCGTAGTACCGGTTGAGCCGACCGGACAACACCACCGGCGGTGATGGGAAGGGCCGCTGCTTCGTCGATGCGCAGCGACTGTGAAGGAGGGGCCCGGTGAGTGCCGGTCAGGCTAGTCCCACCGCCAGGAGATCCCCGAGGGATCCGGTCCGTGCCTTGCAGCATGCGCTCTACCGGGCGGCCAAGGCCGATCCCCGGCGGCGGTTCCACGCGCTGTTCGACAAGGTCTACCGCAGAGACGTTCTGCAGCGCGCGTGGGTGTCGGTGCGTGCCAATAAGGGCGCACCGGGCATCGATGCGACCACGTTGGCCGAGGTTGAGGAGTACGGCGTCGATCGTCTCCTCACCGAGTTGGCCCATGAACTGAAGGAACGGCGGTATCGCCCGCTTCCGGCGAGGCGGGTTTTCATCCCCAAGCCGGGTGCTGGTGAGCAAAGGCCGCTGTCGATCCCTTCGGTTCGTGACCGGATCGTGCAGGCGGCGGTGAAGATCGTGCTCGAGCCGGTCTTCGAGGCCGATATGGCCGATTGTTCGTTCGGGTTCCGCCCGAGACGGTCGGCGCACGATGCCCTGCAAGTGCTCATCGAGGAGCAGGCGCGAGGGCGGCGGTGGGTGGTCGAGACGGACATCGCCGACTGCTTTTCGGCGATTCCGCATGAGAAGTTGATGCAAGCGATCGAGGAACGCGTCTGCGACCAGTCCGTCCTTAAGCTGCTGCGCGTGATCTTGCGTGCGGGTGTGCTGGAAGAGGGACAGGTCCCAGAAGTCATGCACTTCAGATTTTCGGAGTGCTCACCTGCCAGCGGCGACGGCACCGAGTCTCTACGACCCAGCAGGTCCCGTTAGATTTTCGGCAAGGGCACGGCCGGCAGCCGCGCGCACAGGGCCCCGTGTGGCGTCGCGCCGAGACACGGCAACCGACTCCACACGGGACTCGTCCCCGCGGCCCGTGACGCCCTGATCGGAAAACCATGACGTCAGCCATGCCGAGGCGAGGTCGGCCGCGCGTCGGCTTCCCGCTGACACCGTGACGCGGCGTCAGCGGGAACACGGCTCGATCAGCGGGCAGGCACCAGTGTCACCCATCCGGCAACGGCCGCTGCTACGGCATGTGGCGACCCCCCCTTGTCCGCGGCGGGGTCAGCCGCCGAGGCCCGACTGGTCCAGCCAGCCCTTCGCGACGGTGCTCGCGTCATCCTTGTCGAGCATCAGCTTCGTCATCATGTTCAGCAGGTCGTGGGTGGTGAGCTTGGCGGAAATCGCGTTGAGCGTGGCCCGTTCCGTGGCGTTGACCCCGGACTTGTAGACGAGTGGCGTTACGTTCTCGGCGCTGAAGACGTTCTGCGGGTCCTGCAGCACGATGAACTTGTTCGCCGAGATGCTCGGGTCAGTAGTGAACAGATTCGCTACCTGAATGGAGTTGTTCTTGAGCAGTCTCACGAGAGTTGTTTGCGCGTTGGCGTCGAACGGCTGGAATTTCTTAAACTTCAGACCGTACCTCTTCTCCAGCCCGACCAGGCCCTGCTCGCGAGTCTTGAACTCTGACGCCCCGCCAAGGGTGACCTGTCCCGCGACCGGCTTGAGGTCGGCGATCGTCTTAAGGTTGTACTTCTGGGCGGTCTCGGCGTTGATCGTCAGAGAGTCCTTGTCCTCGGCCTGGGAGGAGTCGAGGATCGCCAGGCTCGCGGGGAGCTTCGCCTTCAGGTCGGCGTTGACCTCAGCGGCCGTGACCGCGGTGCTGGACTTGTCGACCGACGTGGTCAGCAGCGCTCCGTTGTACTCCGGCATCACAGTGATGGCACCAGACTTGACCTGGTCGTAGTAGATCTCCCGGCTGCCGATGTTGAATTTCCTGGTGACCTTCACGCCCTTGGCCTCAAGTGCCTGCGCGTAGAGCTCCCCGAGGAGCTGACTCTCGGGAAAGTTCGCCGACCCGACGACGACACCTCCGGCGGCGGATTTCTGGTCCAGCGGGTTGCCGCCGTCCTTGCCTCCACTGCCGCACGCGCTGAGGGCAAAGGCTGCGGCGACGCCGATGACGGCGCCACGAACTATTCTAATCATCGTTGATTCCTTTCCCATTTCAAGAACTGCGGGAGGAACCGCAAAGGCCCTGAGATACGAATGTTCTCCGGATGCCTGCGAAGGCCAACTGGACGAGGAAGGCGAGGAGGACGACGAGCACCGAACCGCCAATGACGGACGGATAATCCTTGCGAGAGAGCCCGTCGACGATGTAGCGGCCGAGCCCGCCGATGCCGGCGTACGCCGCGATGGTCGCGGTCGCGACGACCTGAATCGCGGCGGTGCGCAGGCCCAGAAGGATCAGCGGCATGGCGACCGGCACCTCGACCTTGAGCAGCACAGCGCTCAGCCTCATGCCCATCCCGCGCGCGGCGTCCTTGATCTCTGTGTCGACGCTGCGGATGCCCTCGTAGGTGTTCACGAGGATCGGTGGCGTGGCGAGCGCGATGAGCGGAACGATCACCGGCGTGATGCCGATCGACGTGACGGTCACCACGAGCAGGAGGAGGCCCAGCGTGGGAACGGCCCGTGCCAGGTTGGCGAAGCTTACGACGACGAACCCGCCGCGCCCGGTGTGGCCGATGATCGCCCCGAGCGGCAGTGCGATCAATGCGGCGATGGCCAGGGCGATCGCGCTGTACCCGAGGTGCTGCAGCAGACGGTTCGGGATACCGTCGGCGCCGCTCCAATGAGCGGAGATGGTGAACCAGTTCCAGGCGGCCATGATCTGGTCGGAGAGGTTCATCCCGCGCTCCTACGGGTGCGTGCCCAGGGTGTGAGCAGCCGTTGCACGGAGAGGAGGGCGGCGTCGCTGAGCAGGGCTAGGGCGACGATCAATACACAGGAGACCATGATCGGCGTGGTGAAGTCGCGTGAGTAGCCGTCGATGAACAACTGGCCCAGCCCACCATTGCCGATCAGCACGCCGACGCTCACCATGCTGATGGAGGCGACCGCGGCGACCCTCGCGCCGGCGATGACGACGGGGACCGCGATCGGCAACTCGATCTGGACCAGGCGCCGGAGCGTTCCGAATCCCATGGCCGTGGCCGCCTGGCGTACCGGGTCCGGGACCGATCGGAGGCCGTCGACGACGTTCGGCACCAGAACCGACAGCGAGAACAGCGTGAGCGGGATGGTGATCGTGAGGTCCGCCTCGCCGCCGCTGCCGATGCCGAAATAGGGAATGAACACCATGAACAGCGCAAGCGACGGCACGCCGTACAGGACGTTCGCGAAGCCCAGAGTGGGCGGGTAGAGCCAGCGCCAGCGAGCGCACACGATGCCGAGCGGTATCGCGATGACCAGGCCGAAGACGATCGGCAGCAGCGCGAGCTTCAGGTGGTGGACGGTCAGGGCGGTGAGCTCCTGACTGTGATCACCGATCCAACTCCAGCGGATGAGCGGCTCGCCGCCGGCCGTCGCGGACACGCTCATCGCTTCGCCACTTCCGCCTCGGCGGAGGCGTCGAGCTCCCGGTTGAAGCGCAGCCGCTTGAGTCCCTTGTCGCCGCCGAGGAACCGGGTCACGAAGCCATCGGTCGGCTGTGCGAGCAGCTCATCAGGCGAGGCGTACTGGGCGAGGACACCGCCGACCTGGAACACCGCGATCTTGTGCCCGAGCCTGACCGCCTCGTCGATGTCGTGGGTGACGAACACGATCGTTTTCCGCATCTCGGACTGCAGCCGGAGGAACTCATCCTGGAGGCTTTTCCGCACGATCGGGTCGACCGCGCTGAACGGCTCGTCCATCAGCATGACTGGGGGATCGGCGGCGAGTGCTCGTGCCACGCCCACGCGCTGCTGCTGGCCACCGGACAGCTGGAACGGGTAGCGGTCGGCCATCGTGACGTCCAGGCCCACCCGTTCCATCAATTCGAAGGCCGTGGCACGCGCCTTCTTCCTGTCCCAGCCGAGAAGGTACGGAACGGTCGCGATGTTGTCGATGATGGTTCGATGAGGGAAGAGGCCCGCGTGCTGGATCACGTAGCCGATGCCACGGCGCAGCTCGGCCGGATCCTCGGCACGGATGTCCACACCATCGATGGTGATCGTCCCGGAGGAGGGATCGATCATCCGATTAATCATCCGCAATGACGTGGTCTTGCCGCAGCCGGACGGCCCGACCAGCACAGTGATCTTTCCGGGGGGGATCTCCAAAGTTAGATCGTCAACGGCGGTGGTGCCGTCGGGGTATCGCTTCGTTACTCCGTCGAATTTGATCAAAGATCGCTCTCCCTGGCCGAACGCGAGCGGACTCCCCCCGATGGTCTTTTGCACGCCCCATTGCACTCGACGGGCGGCGGCGAGGCCATCCGGCTGAAGGTGCTTCCGTCTGATATACGAGACACAAGGGTCGATCGGTGGGATGACCGGAGATCGGCGGCGGCTAGAGTGCCGTCCGGGTACCGCCTCGCGGTTAGGCCGGTTTCGATCCGAAAACGGCTCGCCCACCGGCCCTGCATGCGCGCGACCGGAGCGCCACGACGGCGCGTTGCCCACGGGTCAGCGGCCACGGCCACTCATAGCCAGACCGACGGAGGCGAGTGTTGACGCGCTGTACCAGGTCGTGGCGCCGACATGCGGTAATTCGGCCCACCCGGTGACCAGCACACAAGGGAGAACACCACGCATGGATTCTGTCTGGTTGACTTTTCTCAACGGCTCGGACATCGAGCAGCTCAGGCTGGACGATACCGAGGTGCTCGCTGCCGTCGAAGATGGGCTGCGGGCCCAGGGGCTTGGGGAGACGGTCATCGAGCCCCGAGTGCACCTAGTGCCCGATCCGGCGTTTAACGGTCACTTCAACATCCTTCGCGGATATATCGCGCCGCTCGGGCTCGCTGGGGTGAAGACCGTGGGTGACTTCGTCGACAACTACCAGCGCGGGCTGCCGTCCGAGATGGCGTTGCTCAACCTCTTCAACCCGCGAACGGGCATGCCGGTGGCGGTGCTCGACGCCACCGCCATCACCGAGATGCGCACGGGCGCGCTCACCGCGCTCGGCGCCCGCCACCTGGCCCGTGAGGACGCCAAGGTGCTCGGCCACATCGGTGCCCGAGGCACGGCCTACTGGAACATCCGTCTCATCGACAAGGTGTTCGACCTCACCGAGATACGTGTCCACTCGCGCCGTCCCGAGAGCCGCGAGGCATTCGCCGCGCGGCTTGAGCGTGATCTCGGCAAACCCGTGATCGTGACCGACGATTGGAAGTCGTGTGTCGAGGGCGCGGACATCGTGGTGGAGGCGTCTCGGCTGTCCGAGCCGCAGCCGCTGCTCAAGACCGAGTGGATCGCCCCCGGTGCCCTCGTCGTTCCGTACGGCACGATGAGTGCGGTCGAGCTGTCGCTCACCGACATCATGGACAAGATCGTCGTCGATGACTGGGGGCAGTGCCGGTCCGGTCAGTTCGGCGCCCTGCGTGCGCATGTCGATTCCGGAAGGCTCAGCGAAGCCACACTGCACGGCGAGCTGGGCGAGATCGTCGCCGGGAAGAAGCCCGGCCGTGAGCGCGCCGACGAGACGATCCTGTTCTGGCACCGTGGGCTGTCGTTGTCCGACATAGCGCTTGGTGCCGCCATGCTCGAAAAGGCCGCACGACTTGGCCTCGGTCAGCGGCTGCGGTTCGCATGACGCGTTCGGTGCCGTCTGAGGTCGGTGCCCCCGGTCGCGGCAACGTCGTGCTGATCGACGGGCGCACGCTGTCCTGCGCGGACGTGGTCGCGGTCGCCCGGCACGGCGCCCAGATCATGCTCGCGGCCGAGGTTACCCCGCGCCTGATGCGTGAGCGAGCCATCGTCGATGATGTCGTCGAACGCCAGATACCGGCCTACGGCGTGACGACGGGACTGGGCAGCCGGTCTTCGTACGCGCTGCCACGTGACGAACTCGCCGAGTTCAGTGTCCGTACGGTCCGCGGACGGGCCAATGCGGTCGGCGATCCGCTGCCGGCTCCGGTCGTGCGGGCCGCCATCCTCGCGCGGGTCAATGGCATGGCGGGCGGCGGCAGCGGGGTCCAGCCGGAGGTTGTCCGGCTACTCGTAGGCATGCTCAATGCGAGAGTGCACCCGGTCGTGCCGGAGGTGGGCTCGATCGGTTCCTCTGACCTTTCACAGATGGCCCATGTCGGCCTCGTCGCCATCGGCGAGGGCCGTGCCGAGCTTTCCGGCGAGATCCTCGACGGCGTCACGGCACTACGACGTGCCGGCCTGGCCCCGGCCGACCTCGGTCCGAAGGACGGGCTGGTGCTGTGCAGTGCGAGCCCGCTCGCAGCGGGCCATGGTGCCCTCGTCTGTCACGACGCGACGACCACCCTCGCCCTGGCTCAGGCGGTCACCGCGCTCACCTTCGAAGGCTTCCGAGCCAACACGAGCCCGCTCGACCCACGGGTGCAGCGGATACGCCCGGCTCCCGGGCAGGAGCGTGCGGCACGTGAACTGCTCGCCCTACTCGACGGCGGTCAGCTCGCCGATTCACACCGAGCGCGGCGGATCCAAGACCCGATCAGCCTACGTAGCAGCGCCCAGGTGCACGGTGCGCTACACGCCGCCCTCGACTTCGCGACCGCCGCCATCGAACCGGAGCTCAACGGCTCTGGTGACAACCCGCTGGTCCTGGCGGACACCGGCGAGATCCTGTCGTCCGGGAACTTCCACACCCCCGCGTTGGCCCTCGCCTTCGACACGCTCGCGCTCGCGTTGACCCAGACTGCGTCGATCTCCGCCGAACGTATGCAACGTCTGCTCAACCCGGTTGTCAGCGGGCTGCCGGCGAACCTGTCGCCCTACGGCCCCGAGCGTTCGGGTCTGGCGCCGTTGGCCAAGACCGCACAGGCGCTCGTCGCCGAGATCCGAGCGTTGTCCACGCCGGTCTGCACGGACCCTCGACACGGCGCGGACGCGGTCGAAGACGATTCGACCAACGCGGCATTCGGAGCCCGGCGGTTGGCCGGACTGCTTGGACGGCTACGCACGCTGCTCGCACTGGAGGCGGTCGCCGCGGCGCAGGCGGTGGAGCTGGCGGCCCCGGACGTTCTGGGACGCGGGCCTGAGCTTCTCCACCGCGCGATCCGGAACGTCGTCCCGCGACTCGACGACGATCGGCCCTCCGGGGCGGATGTCGAGCGGGTGGCCGAGCATGTCCTGGGCGCCGCTGCGGTGCAGGAGGCCATCCGCGCGATGCTCACGGACAGCCGACGAGCCGAGGCTACGGACTCCTGATCTATGGGAAAGGGGACCGCCGATGCCCGTGGCCGCAGCATCCCCGGCGTGGTGCGGGTGCCGATAATCCCGTCCGTGCAGGTCATGCGGCATGTCGGTATTCGTGGAGTACGCCGCCGAGTCGGTCTCGTCGGCGGATGTCGAGCTGGTCGAGTCGGTGTGGTTCGGTGAGCGGCTCGGGGGCCGGCCGGAGGGGCGCGCCGTGCAGCGTTCGGTGGTGCCGGTGTTCGTTGTAGGAGGACTCGAACTCGCTGAGCGTCTGCAGCAGGTGTGTCTGGTTCCAGATCAGGGTGCGGTCAAGGAGTTCGTGTCTGCAGGTCTGCACCCAGCGTTCCATGATCGAGTTCATGCGGGGGACGCGGATGCCGGTGGTGATGATTTCGATGCCCTCGGTCTCGAAGACGGCGTCGAACGCGCGGGTGTATTTGCTGTCACGGTCCCTGATCAGGTATTTGACCGTGGCGTCCGCGTCCTGGAGGTCCATGACCAGATTTCTGGCGAGCTGGGTGGTCCATTCCGCGGTGGGATGGGCTGTAAGGCCGAGGACGCGGATGCGGCGGCTGGCGTGCTCGATGACGGCGAAGACGTAGTACGTCGTGCCACTGAGCGTGGTCGCGGTAAGGAAGTCGCATGAGTTCCCCCGGGTTCAGTGGAGACTTGATCAGGAGGGAAGATCAAGTCATGGCGAGGAAGTCCCCTACCCTGCGGAACTGCGCCGGCGCGTGGTGGCGGTGGTCGCCGAGGTCCGCAACGGGTACGACACGGAGTTCGCGGTGATCACGGCGGTGGCCCACAGGCTCGGGATCGGGTCCGCGGAGACGGTGCGGAAGTGGGTTCGTCAGGCCGAGGTCGACGCTGGGACGCGGTCTGGTGTCTCGAGCGTGGAGGCTGAGGAGATCCGGCAGTTGAAGCGGAAGGTCGCCGAGCTGGAG
>JBJMIW010000447.1:0-31758 GCA_045806665.1 Actinoallomurus sp. | reverse complement strand
GACGTCGCGCGGCTTGCGGCCCAGCTTCTTGGCGAGCGGAAGCGCGACATTGGCCTGGAAGTCGGCGAACTGCGACGGCCGGATCACCGGGTCGGCGTCGGGCTCTCCGAACGCCGCCCCCAGGGCGGCCTGGACGCGGGCGGCGAGAACGTGCTGCGGGTCGGACATCGAGATCCTCGGGAAGTACGGCTTCGGCAGCTGCGGCTGCGACGTCCTTAAAGCCTATCGGCGAGCGGCCGCGGTCCCATCCGAATGTCCGCCTCCCGGACGCATGTCGTACGCCGGTCAGCCGGCCGAGCCGACCACCGTGAACTCCAGACCGGCGTGCTGGAGCCGGGTGAGGAGGGCGTCGCCCATGGCCTCGACGGTGGTGACCTGCCCCGCGGTCTCGGGCAGGTCGTCGAAGGCGAGGCACAGGGCGGACTCGGCGAGCATCTTCGCGGTCTCCTCATAGCCGGGATCGCCGCCGGAGACCTTGGTCACGACCTTCCGGCCGCCGCCCTCCCCGGCGAAGTGCACGCTGAACCAGCTCTTGGCCCGTCTCTCCGGCGACGGGCCGTCCCCCGGCGTGAAGCGGTCGAGCAGCCGGTCCCGTACGGGCCCGACCTGCGCGGCCGCCGCGACCCCCGCCGCCCCGGCGGCCAGCCCGACGGCGGACGCCAGGTGCCGGACCGCGGCGAAATGGCTGTACGCGAAGTCCGGGCCGTAGCGGTCGAGGGCCGTCGCGGAGCGCCGTACGACGTCGGGGTCGATGGTCGGCAACGGCAGCGCCCAGGCGCCGAGCCCGGCATTGCGGTGCGGGCGCCCCCGGACGGCCCGGATCCGGCGGCCGGCCACGGGAGGCTCCGCCCGCCGCCGTCGGCGGTGGAGATCCGCCGCCCTGCGGATGTGCGCCGCCGCCGTGATCGCGGAGTGAATCGTCCCGCTGGAGGGCGCCCCGCTCGCCTGGACGTATCCGCGGACCCGTAGCGGGACGTCCTCGGGGAGCCGCTGGACCGTGAAGTAGACGCCGAGGTCGTGCGGCACCGAGTCGAACCCGCAGGCGTGCACGATCCGCGCCCCCGTCTCGGCGGCCCGGGCGTGGTACTTCAGGTACGTCAGGTCGACGAACTCCGGCTCGCCGGTGAGGTCGACGTAGTCGGTGCCGGCCTCGGCGCACGCGGCCACGAGCGGTTCGCCGTACGCGACGTACGGGCCGACCGTGCTGATCACCACCCGGGCGGCCGAGGCGACCTCCCGGAGCGACGACGCGTCCTCCGCGTCGGCGTGCAGCAGCGGCAGGTCGAGGCCGAGCCGGTCCCTCAGCGCCGCCAGCTTGGCGGGGTTCCGCCCGGCGAGCGCCCAGGTCCCGGTGGCGTGCGCCGCGAGGTACTCGGCGGTGAGAGCGCCGGTGAACCCGGTCCCGCCGAGCAGCACGATGTCATAGGGCCGGTCCATGGGGCCTCCGTCCGTCACAGGTACTGGCTTGCCTACCGTGTGCGCCCGGCTTCGGGAAGCGTCCCGCGCCGACCGTGGCGCGTCACACGTTACGGGTCAGGAGTCCTCGGTGTCCGGTTCTCCCTGCGCACGGCGGTTGAACCGGTGCGGGCGGGTCGCGGCGAGGCCCTCGCCGATCTGCTCGACGATCCGGCCGGCGGCCAGGTCGCGAGCGAGGACGCAGGCCGCGGCGATCGCGGGTGCGCGGGAGGCACCGTGGGCGATGACGACGGTGCCGTTCAGGCCCAGGAGCACCCCACCGCCGTGTGTCTCGGGATCCAGGCGGTCACGGAGCCCGCGCAGCTGCCGGCGCTGCAGCAGCGCGGCAAACCGGGCGACCCGGCCGGAGCCGATCGCGGCGCGCATCTCCGTCACCACCATCCGTACGGCGCCCTCCACGGTCTTCAGTGCGACGTTGCCGGTGAACCCGTCCGTCACCACGACGTCCACGGCGCCGGACAGCAGGTCGCCGCCTTCCACGTTGCCGGCGAAGTCGACGCCCGGCAGGTCCCCGGACAGCAGTTCGTGGGCGCGGCGAGTGAGCTTGTTGCCCTTGCCGGCCTCCTCGCCGATCGTCAGCAGCCCCACCCGGGGCGCGGCGATCCCGAGGCCGATGCGCGCGTACGCGGTGCCGAGCGTGGCGAACTGGACGAGCATCTCGGGTTTGGCGTCGGCGGTCGCGCCGGCGTCCAGGAGCACTGTCGGGCGCGGTTGGGTGGGCAGGACGACGGCGAGGGCCGGGCGCATGACGCCCGGCTGCCCGCGCAGACGCAGCCGGGAGGTCGCCACGACTCCGCCGGTGGACCCGGCCGATACGAGCGCGGCGGCGTGGCCGCGCCGGATGAGGTGGCAGGCGAGTGCCACGGATGAGCGCGGCCGCCGCAGCCCGGCGAGCGCGCCCTCGTCCATGGCCAGAGCGTCCTCGGCGTGCACGATCGGGATCTCGCCGAGTGCGTCGTGGTCGCGGAGCAGGTCCCGGACGCGGCGGGCATGCCCGACCAGGACGACGCGGACGCCGTGCTCACGGGCCGCGGTTACGGCGCCGGCCACCACCTGCTCGGGGGCCTCGTCGCCGCCCATCGCGTCCACCGCGACGCGCGGCCCCTCGGCCGGCGGGCCGGTCCGCTCGTCCGGCGGCCTCTTGGTGCGCCGGTCGGCCGATCCCGTCATGCCGGGTCCTGGCAGCCCTGGCCGAGGCAGGGCCTGCGTACGACCTCGCGGCCACTCACCGTGATCACGTACTCCTGATGGGGATGTGGAGAGTTCGCCTGATAGGCGACGGCGTCCACCCGGACCGGCTCGTCGCGGTCGGTCCGGCCCACGCACCGCACCCGGACGACCGACAGCGTGTCGGCCGACAGCGTACGGCAGCGCATCCCCTTGCGGACCGTGTACCCGATGCCGTGCAGTTCGTCGGTCGTGCCCCGGGCTGTCGCGTTGAGCAGCGAGTTCTCCGACACCTTGCGTACGGGGTCCCCGCACGCCGTCATGGTCAGCAGCGGGACGAGGGCGAGGGCGAGGGGGGGAACGACGGCCTTCACAGCTCCCGCACCGCCTCGGCCACGGCCTCGGGCCGGTCGATCTGCACGAGGTGCCCGACGTCGGGCAGGACGGTCTGCCGTCCGCGCGGGCTGAGCCCCGCGAGGTCGGCGTGCGCACGACGCCACGCGTCCCGGCCGCCGCGCATGTCGCCCAGGGCCGTGATCACGCGCACCGGGATGTCGGGGAAGGCCCGGTGCCGCCGGAGCGTCAGCAGGTCCGCGGCCATCCGGCGGTAGGCGGTGTCCTCGGCGAGGAGGGTGCCGAGGACGTGTCCGCGCGTGCAGACCGCCTGGACGAACTCCGGCGGCGCAACGTTTCCGCGCGCGGTCATCATCCGCATCGCCAGGCCGTGGACGGCAGGGCCCGCGACCCGGGCGAAGCCGGTGGTGCCGGCGACGGTTCCGGCGAGGCGCGCCAGGGGTTCCAGGCGGGTCAGCGGGCGGGCGTACCTCGGCGTGCGCGGCTCCGCACTCGGGTCGACCAGCACCATGCCGCCGACCAGCTCCGGGTGGAGCCGGGCGAACGCCTCGGCGTGGAAGCCGGCGAACGAGTGCGCGACCATGATCACCGGTGCTCCGGCCCAGCGGGCGAGCCCCGCCAGCCGGTCGGCCTCCGCGCGGAGCGTGAGCTCCCGCCGTACGGGTGGGCTGCCGCCGAGGCCGGGCCGGTCGAAGGCGATCACCCGGTGCTCGTCGCGCAGCAGCGCGACCACCGGGATCCAGTCGAACCAGGCGCCGCCGAGCCCCGCGCTGAGCAGCAGGGGAGGCGATCCCGTTCCCTCCGAGACGACGTGCAGGCGGTCTTCGCCAACGGTGATGAGATCGCCGGGCAGGCGGTCGTTCACGGGCTCGTGGCCTTCTCCGGTACCGTACGCGGACGGTTCCCGGGCCGCCCGACCGGACGGGTGACGCTCCGTCCTCCGGCGAGGGCCCGCCGTCGCCCGGTGTAGAGCTCGACGGCGATGACGAAGAGCCACACCGAGATCACCGTGACCTGGATGCGCTCCATGACGCCCAGCGCGAGGCCGAAGTACATCAGGGGCAGCGTGGCCAGCGCCGTGCTGGTCTCCGCGACCATGACGGGCCAGCTCCAGCGGGCGAGCACCGGCCAGCGGCCGTACCGTCGGGCCGCGATCGTGAGGGCGATGAGACTGAGGATGCCGCTCGTGACGACGAGCGTGCTCGTCACCGAGTGGAACTCATGGGCGAACGACACCGTCTCGGCCCGCTCGCGCAGCGCGCAGGTCGGGTCCGAGTTGGGCGCGCAGTCCATGGCGAACAGGGAGTCGCCGATCGAGAAGATCCCGAACATCACCAGGGCAAGCCAGCCGGCGAGCGCCCAGCCGCGCGGCCGGAGCCGGCGCAGGACCACGAGGCCGACCGTGATGGAGAGGGTGCCGGCGAGGAAGTCGCAGCCGGAGAAGAACACGTGGTATGGCTGGTCGGTGGCGGACAGCTCGCTGACGTACCCGTTGACCGCGTCCAGCCGGGGATTGATGAGGAACTGCAGGACCCAGGAGCTGTAGATGATGCCCGCGATCGCGGCGAGAGGCGGCACGAAAGCGGGTACCGTCGCCGAATCGCGTGAACGCCTCGCCGAGCTCACAACTCCCAATCTAGGTATCCCAGAACCGGTCACTGGGCACTACCCCACGGCAGGGGACTTAAGCGGCGAAACACCGTGTTCTTACAATCCTTGCAAGATCCTGGAGAACACCCCGGAGTCCTCGTCCAGGCCGCTGCAGGTGTCGTTCTGGGCGGTGGTGTCCGGGGTGCAGGGAGCGTCCCGGGTGATCGACCACATCGACAGGCGGCCCAGGTGACGGTCGCCCGCCCAGGCACGGATCTGCCGGGCGTCCGCGGGCTGGAATCCGGCGCCGGTGGCCGTGACGCCGACGACGGGCGCGAGACCCATCCGCCGCCACACCGTGTCCGCGTCCTGGTGGTACAGCCGCTGGAGTTGGGCGTGGGCGGCGGTCGCGGAGGCGATCAGGGCCGATCCGGTCCCGCCCGCGGGAAGGAGGTCGACGATCGAGACGTCGACTCCGGCCGTCGCCGCCGAGCGCAGCGCGGCGAGCGCGCCGTCGGCCAGACCCGAACGGTGTAGTGGGAGGGTGAACGACACGCGCAGGCCGGGGTGGTCGTGCTGCAGCCGGGCCAGCGCCTCGGTACGGCGTCCGGCCGCCGCGCCAGCGGCCAGCGCCGTGTCCGTCAGGTAGAAGTCGATCTGCTCGGTGCCGGCGGCGGCCAGCGCAGAACGGTACTGCTCGGTGAGCGCGTCGACGTCGGTGCAGCCGCCGGCGAGCTCGGTCGCGTGCGGGCCGCCGAAGGACACGATGGCCTCGCCGGGGACCTTGTTGATCCGCTTACGGACGACCGGGTCGCTGAGCGGCGTCAGGCCGCCCCAGGTCGCCGTGCATCCGTCGCCGGCCGCCACGAACCCGAGCGTGTACGTCCGTACGCCCGTCCGCGCCGAGTTCTCCGCCAGGTCCAGCGGCGGCCAGGTGAGCACGTCGGCGTACGGCGCGAAGGTGACGGCGGCGGCCGGAGCGCCCGTGGGCGTGGTGTCCGGTGACGCGGTCGCCTCGGAGGCGGCGGGTGCCGGGCGGGCGGCCGTGGTCTTCGAGCGCGTCCCGGGGACCTCCGTCATCGCGGCGCCGGGCCGGGCGTCGGGGTGGGAGCGCGCCGACGGGACCGCGTGCTGCTCCAGGTCGGTCGTCGCGGCGAGTACGGCGGCGCCGCCCGTACCGGGGATCAGCAGACCGGCCGCGAGCAGTGCCGTTCTGCGGCTCAGCCGGTGTGCCGCGCGGCGCTTGCGGTGTCTGCCCACGACCTCTCCTCGTGGGGCGGCAGGGACATCGCTGGCCGCGGTGACCGCTGTCGCAGGTGGGATCCGTCCCCGGCAGTATGGCGTAACCGTCCGTCAAGATCGGGGTTCAGGTCCGCGTGTCGGCCCGACACTTCGACGCCTCGCCGAACGTTCTTCGTTCAGTGGGGTCCGCCGTTGCGTATCGATAAGCCTCTCTGCGGGTATCAAAAGCGTAAGAAACGGGGCTTAACGGTTCAATGGGGGTGGGGAGCGTGGCATGCCGCGGCGCGTTCGCGCCGCGGCCCGACTGTGAGGAGGCAATCCCGTCAGCGAGTGCCCCGGCGGTTCCGAGACCCGGTCCGCCCGGCCTCGCGCACGTTTCCCGTCGACTCGGAGGAGTAACGTCAACGTGACCTTGGTCAACGACGCGGCGCCGGCCGCGGTGAACACCACCGGCCGCAGGTTCCGCGCCTTCACGGCGAAGCATCTGGACGAGCTCACCGCTCGCGCCGGGCTGACCGCCGAGCAACGCCTGGCCATCCAGGCGGTCGCGACGGTTCTGCCGTTCCGTACCAACAGCTACATCGTCGATGAGCTGATCGACTGGTCCGCCGCCCCGGACGATCCGATCTATCGGCTGGTCTTTCCCCAGGAGGACATGCTCCCCGCGGAGGACGTCGCGCACATCTCCGACCTGCTGCGCCGGGGAGCGCCCCGGGCCGAGGTGAACGCCGTCGCCCACGAGGTCCGGCTCAAGCTCAACCCGCACCCGGCAGGGCAGCTCCAGCTCAACATCCCGAGCCTCGAAGAAGAGCCGATGGCCGGGCTGCAGCACAAGTACCCCGAGACCGTGCTCTTCTTCCCGAAGCAGGGCCAGACCTGCCACGCGTACTGCACCTACTGCTTCCGCTGGGCCCAGTTCGTCGGCGAGCCCGACCTGAAGATGGCCGCCGACGACGTCGATCGCCTCAAGCGCTATCTGCTCGCCCATCCGGAGGTCACCAGCGTCCTGTTCACGGGCGGCGACCCGATGATCATGGGGGAGACCGTCCTGCGGCGCTACATCGAGCCGCTGCTGGAGCTGGAGCAGCTCGAGTCGATCCGGATCGGCAGCAAGGCCCTGGCCTACTGGCCGCAGCGCTGGGTCACCGACCCCGACGCCGACGACACGCTCCGCCTCTTCGAGAAGGTCGTCGACTCGGGCAAGAACCTCGCGTTCATGGCGCACTTCTCCCACCCGCGCGAGCTCGAACCGCACCTCGTCTCGGAGGCCACCAGGCGCATCCGCGGCACCGGCGCGGTGATCCGTACGCAGGCCCCGCTGATCCGCACGATCAACGACACTCCGCTGACCTGGGAGACCATGTGGCGGCGACAACTGCAGCTGGGCATGGTCCCGTATTACATGTTCGTGGAACGTGACACCGGCCCGCAGGACTACTTCGCCGTGCCGCTCGCCCGCGCGTACGGGATCTTCCGGGACGCGTACAAGAACATCTCCGGGCTCTGCCGCACCGTCCGCGGCCCGTCGATGTCCGCGACGCCCGGCAAGGTGTGCGTCGACGGGATCGTCGAGATCGGCGGGGAGACGCTCTTCGTCCTGCACTTCATCCAGTGCCGCGACCCGGAGTTCGTCAACCGGCCGTTCTTCGCCAAGTACGACCCGGAGGCCGTCTGGCTGACCGATCTGCGGCCGGCGTTCGGCGACCGGTTCCCCTGGGAAGGGCGGGTCCCGGGCGGGGACGTCACCGCGCACGACATCGTCGCCGCGGGCCCGTCGCTCTGACCTCCCTGCCGGTGCAGTGAGCCCGCCCGTCCGCGGCGAGCCGAACAGGCGTCGGCTCGCCGCGAGCGCGGGACCGTCAGTGGCCGTACTCCGGGACGATCTGGGCGCGGGCCAGCGTGTGGGCGGTGACGTTGAAACCGACCACGGCCGGCGACGCCTCGTCGGGGACGCCGAGGTCCTCGACGTCCAGCGCGTGCACGGTGAAGGCGTAGCGGTGCGGCGTGCCGGGAGGCGGGGCGGCGCCGCCGAACTCCTTGGTCCCGTAGTCGTTGCGGGCATGCTTGGCGCCCTCGGGAAGTCCCTTGAAGTCGCCACCGCCCGCGCCGGTCGGCAGCTCGGTCACGGAGGCGGGGATGTCGTAGAGGACCCAGTGCCAGAAGCCGCTCCCGGTGGGGGCGTCAGGGTCGTAGCAGGTGACGGCGAAGCTCTTGGTCTCCGCGGGCGCGCCCTCCCAGCGCAGCTGCGGGGAGAGGTTCTCGCCGCTGAACCCCCAGTCGTTGAACACCTGGGCGTTCCCCATCTGCTCGCCGTGCGCGACGTCGTCGCTGGTCACGGTGAAGGACGGGACCTCGGGCAGGAATTCGTGCGGCAGCGGTGGCCGGCCTGCCATGGCAACCTCCTCGGTCGGTTCGACGGATACGTCTAAGTCCTACCAGCCGTGCCCACCAAGGCCGCGATCATCCCCGTACGGGACCGGCCTCCGTAGGGGACGACCGCCAGTGACCTCGCTTGGCCGGTTATCGTCGTTTAGCGCAGATTCCGGCTGATTCGGATTTTCGGGCGGTGACAACTTAATTCGCCGCATGTGGCTTTGTATCATCGGCCGATTTGTAGATAGTCCGCAAAGGCCGCATGGTATTCGTGCCGACGTCGCACTCGCGGGTATCCACCTCACGCGTGGTGATGCGGGTAGCTCCTCGCGCTGCCCATCCTATTGAATGGAGAGCGTATGAACCTCAAGGCGATGGTCTTGGCCGGCTCCGTGCTGACGGCCGTGATCGGCGCGGCCGCAGCGCCCGCATACGCCGTACATCCGCAACCGGGCACCGGTCAGACGGAGTCAGGACGTATCTTGGGAACCGGCAATGATGACGATTCGGGCTCTGGCCTCAGCAGTGTCCGGCCACCGAGGGGCACTGATGAGTCGGCACAGTCGGCTCGGGCCAAGCGCGTGTCCGCTACTTCCGATGACGAGTTCGGCCTGAACCGGATCCGGGGGAAGCGTACGCGCGTCAGCCCCGAGTTCAATCCGTTCCGCGGGAACCGTTCCAAGATCAGTAACATCGACGACTCGGACGACTGAGCCTGAGCCGATCGCGCGTTCGCTCCTGCCGGCTCGGTGGACGCCGCGGGCCGTATTCTGAACTCAGTCGAATCGGGGGCGTATCTCCGGGGCTCCGCCCATGCGCCCCCGATCGGGCTTTCACGTGCTCGATCGCCGACGTATCCGGCGGTCAGGGGAAATGGGCCAAGGTGGGCTCCTGCCGGACATCTACGTCCTGTCAGCGGCGGCCGACGACGTCGCGATGAGCCTTCCGAGGACGAGGTCGGCCGCCGCCGCCAGTGGAACCGCCACCAGGACGACCCCGAACTGCAGCGACCGCCACAGCGGCGCGCCGCCGTGTGCGAGCCGGGCGGGGATTCCGGCGGCGACCGTCGGCTCCCCGGCGGCGAGGGCCTGGGCGTAGACGAAGTCCCCGGCGGCGAGCGTGAACGCCAGGACGGCGACGGCGGCGATCGCGGGTCTCAGCTGCGGCACGACGATCCGCAGGAATGCCGCGAGGCGGCTGTACCCGTCCACGAGCGCCTGTTCCTCGATGTCCACGCGAACGGCGCGCAGGAAGCCGCCGAACAGCAGCACCCCCACCGGGACGGTGACCGTCGGCTGGACGAGCACCAGCGTCCACACGGAGCGGCCGAGCCCGAGCTCATCCGCGGTCCACGACAGGGGCACGGCGAGCAGCACGGACGGCACCAGGGCCAGGACGGCGATCCACCGGCCGGCCGTACCGCCCCACCGGCGCCGGGTCAGCGCGTACGCGGCCGGCAGGGCGAGCACGAGCGTCGCCACCGTGACGAGCGCGCCGACGAGGACCGTGTGCGCCACGAAGGCCGGGAACGGCGTCGACCGCAGCAGCAGGCGCGCACGCGCCTCGCGCGACGGCCCCTGGACGGCCGTCCACAGGCTCCACAGGAACGGCGCCGCGCACAGCACCGCGGCCCCGGCCGCCAGCGCGTACAGCACCGACCGCGCCAGGACGTGGCGTACCGTCTGCCGCCGTCGCTCCCGGGCGAGTTCCCGCGCCGCCGTCCGCGCGGCCAGCCCGCCGGTGAGGCTCACCGGTCTCCACCCCGGCGTCGTACGATCCGGAACAGGCCGGCCACTCCGGCCAACGGCACCGGCAGGAGCAGGACCGCGATCGCCGCACCGCGCCCGAGGGCTCCGCCCTGGACCCCCTGCGTGTAGGCCAGCGTCGCGAGCGTCCGCGTCCCCTCTCCCGGCCCGGTCGGTACGGCCCCGATCGCCACGTCGGCGCAGGTGAGGACCGCGGTCAGGAGCGCGGCCACCGCGATCCACGGCAGCGCCAGGGGGAGCGTGACGTCCAGCGCCCGCCGTACCGCGCCCGCTCCGTCCACGCGCGCCGCCTCCCGTACGTCGCGAGGGATCGCGGTCAGCCCGGCCATGATGACGACCGCGGCGAGCGGTGTGAGCCGCCAGACGTGCACGGTGATGACCACGCCCATCGCCACGGCGGGCCGTTCCTGCCAGGACGTGACGCCGGCGGCCCGCAGGAGGGGGCCCGCCGGGGAGCCCGCCGAGTCCAGCAGCCATCGCCAGGAGGTCGCCGACAGCGCGGCCGGCGTCGTCCAGGGCAGGAGGGCGAGCAGCCGGACGAGCCACCGGCCGCGGAACCGCGCCAGGAGGACATGGGCGAGGACCTGCCCGCAGAGCACCACGAGGACCGTCGTGAGGCCGGTGATGAGCAGCGTGTCGCCCAGCGCCCGCCAGAACGCACCGTCGCCCAGCACCGAGGCGAACTGCCGCACGCCGGTGAACCGGTACGCGGGGGCGGTCGCCGTGACCCCGGACAGCGCCAGTGCGACCGCGAGCACGACGGGTAGCACGACCAGCGCCGTCAGGTACACGACCGACGGCAGCAGGAACACCCAGGTGAGCAGGCCCTCCCGGTCCGCCGGGCCGGCCCGGCGGCGGGCGTCCGGCGGGGTGCCCGCCGCCACGCGGCTCACCCGCCGATCCGCACGGGCGCCGTGCGGTTCCCGTACTCGGCGTCGAAGAAGCGCACGCGGTCCCCCGGCACGGCGAACTCATGGGTCTGCCCACCGGCGAGGGGAGTGGTCACGGTGGCGGGCAACCGGGCGATCACTCGGGTCTCCCGGCCGATCCGCGCGGCCCAGCCGTACACGTGCCGATCGCCCGACAGGTACTCGATCCGGTCGACGCGCAACGCCATCGTGACGCGACCGTCCGGGGGGACCTCCTCCGCGGGCAGCAGGTGCTCGGGCCGGAAGCCGATGAGCCGGTCGCCGCGCGCGACGAGGTTCATCGGCGGGGTGCCGATGAGGGTCGCGACGAAGGTGTCGACCGGCTCGTCGTACAGGTCCTGGGGCGTCCCGACCTGGCGGAGACGGCCGGCGTCCAGGACCGCGACGCGGTCCCCGAGGCCCATCGCGTCGGCCTGGTCGTGCGTGACACAGATCATCGCGGTGCCGAGCCGCCGCTGCAGTGACCGGAGCTCGTCGCGGGCGGCGGAGCCCGACCGCGTGTCCACGCCGGACAGCGGCTCGTCGAGCAGCAGTACGGACGGTTCGCGGACCAGGGCGCGGGCCAGGGCCACCCGGCGGCGTTCGTCCGCGGACAGTCGGCCGGGACGGCGGTCCAGCAGATGCGGGATGGCGAGCAGGTCGGCGGCCCAGCGGGCCTTGCGCTCGCGCATCACGCGCGGCACGTGCTCGGCCTTGAGCGGGAACTCGATGTTGCCGCGCACGGTCTTGTGCGGATACAGGGCATGGGAGGGGACCATCAGGCCCACCCGGCGGATCCTCGGCGGCAGTCCGTTCATGAGATGACCGCCGAGGTAGACCTCGCCCACGGTCGGGGCCTCCAGGCCGGCGATGGTGCGCAGGAGCGTGGTCTTGCCGGCACCGGTGGGTCCCAGCAGGACGAGGCACTCGCCCTGCTGGGCGGCGAGGTCGACGCCGTCGAGTGCGCGCACAGGGTTCTTGCCGCTGCCTTCGTACACCTTGACCAGGCCCTGTGCCTCGACGACCTTCACCGGCGGGCCGGCGCGGACGGAGTGACGGAACGGAGGGGATGGAGGAAGTCGTGTCGGGACAGAGGACGCCGATCCGGCATGGGACCTTCCTCGTGCAGTGGTTCCTCCCTAGAAAGTAGATCGACCTTGGCCGGGCTTCCAGCGGCAGTTGCCGCACAGGCCCGCATCCGTGGCTTTTCTTGGGGAAACGGAGTTGCCCAAGTGACCAAGGCGCTACAGTGCGTGATCTGATTCGGTCGAGATCAGGGCGCGTACCGGCACGCCGGTCCTCCGCCCGCCCAGGAAACGGGGAGAACTCAGGACATGCGTGGACTCGCCATCGCCGCGGTCAGTGCGGTCGCCATCGCCAGCGCATCTCCGCCGGCCCGATCGTCCGGGTCCGCGGAGACCACGGTGAAGGGCGTCCGGAGGAGTGCCGCGACCGTGCCGGCGGTCGCGATGCGGCCGTCCGCGGTGTTCAACATCCCCTCCGGGTCGGCAGCGGAGCAGAACGCCATCGCCCACCACGTCAACCAGCTGACCGCGGGCGCACCCCGGGGCGCGTTGATCCGGATCGCGGTGTTCATGTTCACGTCGCAGGCGTTCGCCCGGACCCTGATCGACGCGAAGAGGCGGGGCGCGCACGTCCAGCTCGTCGTCGACGCGAGCACCCGGGACAACGACGCCTACCGCCGTGTCGAGCGCGCGCTGGGTACGAGCCGCAGGGCCTCATCGTGGGTGGTCGCCTGCCACAAGGGCTGCATCGGCGACACGATCATGCACAACAAGTTCTTCCTGTTCTCGCGGACGGGGCGGGCGCGCAACGTCGTCGTGCAGTCCTCGGCCAACCTGACCACGCGCAACCGCGTCAACGCCTGGAACAACGCCTTCACGATCAGCGACGCGCGACTCTACCGGGCGTACGGGCGCTACTTCGCCGCGCTGTCCGCCCGCCACCATGAGCGGGACCACTATCGGGTCACCCGCAGCGGACGCGTCACGGCCTACACCTTCCCCCACGCGGGCGACTCGCCCAGTACGGACACGCTGTACCGGCTGCTCGGGGGCGTCGGCTGCGCGCGCGGGACCTCGGTGCACGTGACGACGTTCAACCTCAGCCGTACGGCCGTCGCCCAGCGGCTCTGGTCGCTCTCGAACCAGGGCTGTGACGTCCGGGTGATCTACACCAACCTGAGCGACCGCGCCCGTCAGATTCTCGAGCAGGACGGCGGGCCACAGCTGCTGAGCAGCCATTACGTGTACATCGATCAGTACACCGGCGACGAGGTCGACGCCTTCGCCCACTCCAAGTACGTCCTGATCAACGGCACGTACGCCGGTCGGTCCCGCAAGGTCGTGATCACGGGCAGTCCGAACTACACCGATCCGGCGCTACGGAGCAACGACGAAACGATGATCACCATCGAGGGCGCGGACATCTACGGCGCCTACCAGAGCAACTTCACGCGGCTGTGGGGAGCCGCCCAGTCGCACTTCCAGCTCTCGGGCGGCGTGCCGGACCCCGGATGACCCGGCGAGAGCCTGCTTCAGAGGGGGCATCCCCGGAACGTTCGCCCTCTGAAGCAGGCTTCTCTCACTTCCCGGTGGCCTCGACGTAGGCATCGACGACGGCGTCCGGGTCACCGTCCATGACGAGTCGGCCCTCGTCCACCCACAGCACCCGGTTGCACATCTCCCGGATCGAGTCGAGCTGGTGGGCGACGAGGAAGACCGCGCCGGCCTCCTTGCGCAGCTCGTCGATCTTGGCCGCGCTCTTGCGCCGGAACTTCGCGTCGCCGGTGGCCAGCGCCTCGTCGATGAGCAGCACGTCGTGCGACTTCGACGAGGCGATCGCGAACCGCAGCCGCGAGCCCATGCCGGAGGAGTAGGCCCGCATCGGCAGCTGGATGAAGCCCTCCTTGAGCCCGGCGAACTCCACGATCTCGTCGTACTTGTTCTTGACCTCGTCCGGCCCCATGCCCATGGCCAGGCAGCCGAGCACGATGTTGCGCTCGCCGGTCAGGTCGTTCATCAGGGCGGCGTTGACGCCGAGCAGCGACGGCTGGCCCTCGGTGTAGACGCCGCCGCTCTGCGGCGGCAGCAGCCCGGCGATCGCCTTCAGCAGCGTCGACTTGCCCGAACCGTTGGTGCCGATGACGCCGATCGCGTCGCCCTTGTAGGCGACGAAGGACATCCCGCGGATCGCGTGGACCTCCTTCATCGACGGGCGGTTCTCCCGGCGCAGGATGCGCCTGAGCGCGCTCGTGGCATTGCCCTTGCCGCCCGCACCATAGACGCGGTAGATGATGTGCAGGTCGTCGACCACCACGATCGGCTCGCGGTTCGAGTCGATCACTATGGCCGGCGCCGACCGCTCGGACACCTCGGTCCTCTCCTTGACGGCTTCAGCCACGGCCATACCTTTCCTCGGCGCGGTGGAAGTACCAGAAGCCCACGACGAACGCGACGACGGCCCAGCCGAGGGCGTAGAACCAGATCATGTGGTTCGTCGAGGCGAGCGCCGCGTACTCCTTGCAGGCGTTGACGGCCTTGTGCGCCCGTGTCGGGGTGAACGTCTGAGCGTGGCACTGGTTGTAGAAGTTGGTCTGCATCCTGTGCAGGTCCTTGCGATAGGACCCCATGAGCGCGCGGCGGGCCAGCTCGACATAGACCGATCCGGGGTTGGCCGCCATGACCTTGAGGACCCACCCGGGTACCTGCGCTGCCAGGGCGTACGTCGAGAACATGATCCCGGAGAAGTACAGCCAGGTGCGCAGGATGAAGGGCAGCAGCTGGCTCAGGTCGGGGACGAAGGCGCCGATGCGGGCGACGACGAGGCTGACGCCGATGTTGAACATCAACTGCAGCAGCAGGATGGGAATGATCAGAGCCCACTCCCACGTAGGCCACTCGCGGAAGCCGAACATGATGACGACCAGCACGGCCATGGCCGCGAACAGCTGCTGCAACTCGACGATCGTGTACGAGAAGGGCAGCGTCGCCCGCGGGAAGTGCAGGGCCCGGATGAGCGACATGCTCGTCTGGACCGACTTGGCCCCGGAAGTGACCGACCGCTGGGTGAAGTAGAAGAAGAAGATCCCGATGACGAGCCACGGGATGTAGTGGGTGACATCCTTGTGCCGCCCCAGCAACAGGCCGAAGATCAGGTAATAGACCAGCGCGTTGAGGAGCGGTGTCAGTACCTGCCAGAGCTGACCGAGCCGTGACTCCGTGTACATCGCGACGCTCTTGGCCGAGGCGAACGCCCAGATGAAGTGGCGTCGCTGCCAGAGCTGGCGGATGTACACACCGATGGGGGGACGAGCGGCGCTCTGCTTGAGCCCGTGACGCGCGGCGAACTCGGCCAGCGGGGGGTTCCCGTTCATGTGAGGGGGCTCCGCGATCGTGCTGACCTGCCCGCCACCCGAGGCTCCGAGCCGTTCCGGGTGACTCATGCGGAGCAGCCTATTGCAGTCCGGCGTCTCAGAACGACCAACCCGGAGATGCGGTGGCAAGAATGTGATCTTTGGCGTGATCCGGTGCGCAACGGGGATAGACCGGTTCATGTCCCTGTTGAATCGAGCGAGAGAGCTGGACCAGCGCGCTTTCGACGCGGTCGCGGCGGCCGAGCTGTCCGGGCTCGAGTACATCCTGCCTCGGCTCTCCAGAATCGCGAACCATTCCGTGCTGTGGGGCGGCGTCGCCGGCGGTCTCGCCCTCACCCGGCAGCCGCGGATGCGCCGGACGGCGCTGCGCGGGGCCATCGCCATCGGCCTGGCCAGCCCCCTCGCCAACCTCGTGGGCAAGCAGACGTTCCGCCGTCCCCGCCCGCTGGTCGAGCTGTTCACCCCGTCGGCCCGCCCGCGCTTCCCGCGGACGGGGGTCACGCTCATCCCATCGATCCGTTCGCCGTGGCGGCTGCCGACGTCCTCGTCCTTCCCGTCGGGCCACTCGGCGTCGGCCGCGGCATTCGCCACGGCGGTCGCCATGGAGGCACCCGCGTCGGTCGCCGTGCCCGTCGGGGCCACCGCCGCCGCGGTCGCCTTCTCCCGCATCTACACCGGAGCGCACTACCCGGGTGACGTGCTCGCCGGGCTGGCAGTGGGCGCGGTGGCGGGCCTCGGCACCCGGCTGCTGTGGCCGGCCATGCCCGGGCCGGCGAGCGCGCGCTGGTCGAAGCCGGTGCAGTCGATCCGGGGAGTTTCGGAGAACGGCGACGGCGTCGTCGTGGTTATCAACTCGGGCGCCGGCGGCGGCGACGTGACACGTGTCCTCAAGGAGCGGCTCCCGGCCGCGGAGATCGTCGAGGCGGACGTCGACCTCGGATTCACGCTGAAGGAGGCCGCCGGGCGCGCGGCGGTGCTCGGAGCCTGTGGCGGCGACGGGACGATCCGGGCCGCGGCGGCCGCGGCCCTCGAGCACCGCGTCCCCTTGCTCGTGATCCCCGGCGGGACGCTCAACCACTTCGCCCGCGCCCTGGGCCTCGAGACGGTCGCGGACGCCGTCGCGGCATACCGCTGCGGATGCGTCGCACGCGTCGACGTCGGCCGGGCCGGTGATGAGATCTTCCTCAACACCGCGAGCTTCGGCGCCTACACCGAACTCGTCCAGCGGCGGGAGCGGTTGGAGGGCCGGTTGGGCAAGTGGCCCGCGCTGGCCGTGGCCGCCGTCCGCGTGCTCCACGACGCCGAACCGACGGACGTGTACGTCGACGGCCGCCGCAGGCGCGTCTGGTTCGCCTTCGTCGGCAACTGCCGGTACGGCGCCCGCGGCGTCGCCCCGACCTGGCGCCGGCGCCTCGACGACGGGGTGCTCGACGTCCGGCTGATCGGCGCCAAACGCCACATCAGCCGGAGTCGTGCGGTCGCGGCCCTGCTCGTCGGACATCTGCGCCTGATGCCGGACTACACCGCATGGTCGGCCGGCAAGATCGAACTGAGCGGGGCCCACGGCGCGCTGCGGCTGACCCGGGACGGCGAGGTGGGCGCGTCCGAGGGGAAGGTGACGATCACCAAGGCGCCCGCCGCGCTGTCCGTGTTCGTGCCCTCCAGGACGGTCTCCCGTGTGCACTGACGGCCGTGCGCGGCCCCCGGCGGACGGCGCGACCAGGACCGGGCCCCGGGGATCCCGGCCGGTCTCCGCCAGGGTTCGCGGACCCCCGGGTCGGGTAGGGCGGCTAGAGAGGACGGTCACGCAGAGCGACCGCCCGGTTTCAGTCGAGGATCTCGGGCGTTCCCCAGCCGGGGGGTCGGACCGGAACGCCTGCATGCCCGGGGAGCGTCTGAGAGGGGGCTACGCGAAAGGTGAGGTCATCCATGCAGCGCGAGAGCGACAAGCAGGGCACGGCCCAGGACCAGCACCTCCAGAAGGAGGCCAAGAACCTGATCAGGGGGAGCGGGGGGGCACGGGCGGAGCATGGCGGACCGGACGCGGACACCGAGGCACGGCCGTCGCCGCCGGCGCGCGGGATGTCGCCCGCCGAGGTCGCCCGCCGGGCGGAGCTCAGCCGACACCTGCCGCCAAGCGAGTTCCCCGCCGATCGGCGGCGTCTACTCGCCCACCTGCGGAGCAAGGGCGCACCCCACTCGGTGGTCGAGACCATCTCCGGGCTGCCCGAGGGCAAGGAGTTTCAGACGATGGGAGAGATCGTCCGGGAAATCGGCCTGACCGCGGGAAACTGAGATATCGGACCCTTGACCCTGAGCATCTCGAACTGGAGGCGCCCGGCAGGGCGCCTCCTCCGTGGCGGTGTGACCGTCGTCCCTCCGGCCGGTCGGATCCCCCGACGTACTCTTGGGTCATGGCGCTGACCGCGGGCACTTACACACTGGGACCGGACTCGGGACGTCTCCTGCTCCGGACGTCTCGCAGCGGGGTCGGCCGCAAGGTGGGGCACGACCTGACGATCGAGGTCACCCGCTGGTCCGGTGAGGCCGTCGTCGACCCGGCGGATCCCACGAGCCTGTCGGTGACCGTGGCGGCGGAGGCCGACTCGCTGCAGGTCCGCGAGGGAACCGGCGGTATCAAGCCGCTCACCGACTCCGACCGGGCCGAGATCGAGAAGACCGCACGGCAGAAGATCCTCCGGGCCGGCGACCACCCGGTGATCACCTTCCGGGCGACCGGGGCCGAGGGCACCCCCGAGTCGTTCACGGTGAACGGCGAACTGACCATCATGGGCCGGACCCGTCCCCTCTCCGTCCGGGCAGGCCTGGAGGGCGATCGGCTCCGCGGCCGGGCGACCGTCACCCAGACGGAGTGGGGGATCAAGCCCTTCTCCGCCCTGCTCGGCACCTTGAAGCTCGCCGACGAGGTCGAGGTCGAGTTCGACCTGGCGTTCCCCACGTCCGAGTAAAGGGCCGGATCCCCGCCGTGCGCTGCCGCGCCGCCGCTCAGCGCCGCCGGGCGACCCGTGTCTCGTCCCACACCGGTTCGTCGGCCTCGTAGACCGAGCCGTTCGCGCAGCCCTTTTCGGGTACCTTCCCCGTTCGGCCCGACCAGGGCGGCGACTCTTCCGTACGGCTCGCACGCCGGTCGAGCGCGTCAGCCCTCGCCGAGGGTGTTCCAGCGGGACGGCGGCCAGACGATCACGAAGGCGCGGCCGATGACGCTGTGCACCGGGACCGTTCCCTCGTAGCCGTCCTGCATGTGGAAGCGCGAGTCCGCGGAGTCCGACCGGTGATCTCCCATCACCCAGAGGCGACCGGCCGGCACCTTCACCGGCCCGAAGGGCTTGTGGTCGTCCTGGTAGACGTACGGCTCGTCGAGCGGCTTTCCGTCGACCAGCACCCGGCCCCGCGAGTCGCAGCACTGGACCGTCTGACCGCCGACCGCGATGACGCGTTTGACGAGGTCCTTCTCGTTCGCCTGCGGCATGCCGAACAGACCGCCGACCCAGCCGAGCGCGCGCTGCAGCGGGTTGCTCGGCTGGACGATCCGTGTCTCCGGCTCCCAGGGCGCGGGGGCGCGGAACACGACGATGTCGCCGGGCTTCGGATCATGGAACCGGTACCCAGTCTTGTAGACGAGGATCCGGTCGCCCGTGCAGCCCGCGCAGCCGTGCAGGGTCCGCTCCATCGACTCCGAGGGGATGAAGAACGCCTGGACGAGGAACGTCTTGATCAGGAGCGACAGCACGAGCGCGATCCCGATCAGGATGGGCAGCTCGCGCAGGAACGACCGCTTTTTCGCGGGCTTCTTCTTCTCCGCCTCGGGCGGGGGCTCGTCTGACACGCCTGTACGGTAGACCGAATCCCGGTGTGATCGGCGTAAGGGGGGCGCCGTGCGCCTTCTTTCCCCGCTCGTGCGCCAGCGGATCGTCCACGGTCCGCCGCCGTCGTGGGCTCGCCGGCCCGCTCCGCGCGGTCGGCTTTTCCGCGGTTGTCCCCCCCGGGTTATTCCACGTGAGCACCCAGAGGCCGGTACCCTCGGCTGCGTGAGTCGGGAAGGTGTCACTCCTCAGTCCGAAGACTTCTCCGCCTGGTACAACGAGGTCGTCGTCCAGGCCGAGCTGGTCGACCGCGGCCCCGTGCGCGGCACGATGGTCATCCGGCCGTACGGCTACCGAATGTGGGAGCTGCTGCAGGCCGACCTCGACGGCCGCATCAAGGAGGCCGGGCACGGCAACGCCTGCTTCCCGATGTTCATCCCGGAGTCCTACTTCCGGCGCGAGGCCGAGCACGTCGAGGGGTTCTCGCCCGAGCTGGCCGTGGTGACGATCGCCGGCGGCAAGGAGCTGGAGGAGCCGCTGGTCGTGCGGCCCACCTCGGAGACCGTCATCGGCGAGTACATGGCCAAGTGGATCGACTCGCATCGTGATCTGCCGCTGCTGCTCAACCAGTGGCCAATGTCGTGCGCTGGGAGCTGCGCCCGCGCATGTTCCTGCGCACCACGGAGTTCCTGTGGCAGGAGGGTCACACCGCGCACGCGGACGAGGACGACGCGATGCGCGAGACGATGTGGGCGCTGGACGCCTACGCGAGCGTCGCCCGTGACCTGGCCGCGATGCCGGTGATCGAGGGCGAGAAGACGCCGAGCGAGCGGTTCGCCGGAGCGGTGCGCACCTACTCGATCGAGGGCATGATGCGCGACGGGCGGGCCCTGCAGGCCGGCACCTCGCACTATCTCGGCACCAACTTCGCCAAGGTCTTCGACATCCAGTACCAGGACGAGCAGGGCAAGCTGGTGCACGCCCACACGACGTCCTGGGGGATGAGCACCCGCATGCTCGGCGGCGTGATCATGACGCACGGCGACGACAAGGGGCTCGTGCTGCCGCCGCGCATGGCGACGTACCAGGTCGTGATCGTGCCGATCGGCCGCGACGAGACCGCCGAGCGCACGGTCGCGGCGGCCAGCGAGCTGGCGGCCCGGCTGAAGCAGGCCGGCATCCGCGTGCACGTCGACGAGCGCACGCAGCTGCGGCCCGGTTTCAAGTACAACGACTGGGAGATGCGGGGCGTCCCGATCCGGCTGGAGCTCGGCCCCCGCGACCTCGACGCCGGGGTGGTGACGCTGGCCCGCCGCCTCGGCGACCAGGGCAAGGAGCAGATCCCGGTCGACCGCGTACCCGAGGTGCTCCCCGGCATCCTGGAGGAGTTCCAGGCGTTCCTGTACGCCCGGGCGGAGCGCTTCCGCGACGAGCACACCGCCGAGGTCGACGACTGGGAGTCGTTCCGCACTCAGGTGACGGGTGGCTGGGCGCGCGTCCTGCACTGCGGCCGTACGGAGTGCGAGGACGAGATCAAGGCCGATACGGCCGCGACGCCGCGTGTCGTCCCGCTGGAGGCTCCGGAGGAGACCGGCTCCTGCTTCCGCTGCGGGCAGCCGTCGGCGTACGGAAAGCGCGTCATCTTCGGCCGCTCGTACTGACCAGGATCGCAGGGAGAACCTCGATCGCGTACGGAACCGCCCCCGTGCCTCGCACGGGGCGGTTCTGCCGTGAGTCAGTCGATGACCGTACGGCCGGCGGATCCGCTGCCCCGCGTCTCCGCTTCCCGGTTGCCTTCACCCCGGTCTCCGCGGTCCCGCTCGGCCTTGTGCCTCTCGACCTCCTCGCGCTCCAGTTGCCGCCGGTCGGCCTCGTGCCGCTCGGCGTCGTGGCGCTCGGCGTCGGCCTCGCGGGCCGCGTAGATCCGGCGCCGGGTCAGCAACGGTTGTACGAACCATGCCCAGGCGGCGATCGCGACGATCACCGCCGCCGTCGCGGCCGCCAGCCAGGAGGAGAAGAACCCCTTCGCGGCGACCGCCACGGCGCTGCCCATCGACACGGTGAGCGCCAGCGTTCCGGCGATGCCGTACCGGTTAGACCGATTGATCAGTAGATCCTTCCGGCCGGAGTGGAACAGCATCCGGTGCTGGGCGGCGGGCGCCATCAAGCAGATGGACGCGCACGCCGCCGTGATCAACGACAGGTAGAACACCCACTGCCCGACGTGCCCGACCCGCTTGAACCCGTTGGAGAACGGCAGAGTCAGCAGGAACGCGAACAGGAACTGCACCCCGGCCACGATGACGCGGAGCCCTTGCAACATCTCCACGAGTTCGCGGTCGAACCGCTCGCGTGGTGTCTCGTCCCGATCCGAATCCCCTGATGCCTGTGTCGTCGAGCCCATCGAACTCTCGTCAGAAGTCCTCGTCCTCGTCCGCGGCACCGGCCGCGACGCCGGCCGCGACGCCGGCGAGGACGGGCTCGGGCTCCGGAGCCGGCTGCAGGGACTCGTAGACCTTGACGGTCTCGTGCGCGACTCGCTCCCAGGAGAACCGCGACCGAACCCGGTCGACGGCGCCGATGCTGAGAGCCGTGCGGTGCGTCTGGTCGGCGAGCAGGGCACGGATGCGGCGGGCGATCTCCATGGGACGATCGGCCGGAACGTGGATCCCGGTGACGTTCTCGATCACCGAGTCGAGGTGGCCGCCGACGGGAGAGGCCACGACGGGGGTCCCGCAGGCCATCGACTCCAGCGGCATCCGGCCGACGGTCTCGTACGCGGGGACGCTGACCGTCAGGTCGGCGGAGCGCAGCAGCTTCGGCGCGTCATTCGCCGAGACGCGGCCGATGAACGTCACCCGGTTGGCGACCCCGGCCTCCTTGGCCTTGATGCACAGCTGGTGGACGGTCTCGTCGGTCTCCAGCTCCTCGCGCGACGGGCCACCGGCCACGACGAGTTCGGCGTCCGGGATCCGGGCCAGCGCCTGGATGAGGGAGGCCACGCCCTCGTGCCGGCCGACCTTCAGGAGCGTGACGAGGCGCGGCGCATCACCGCGCGGGAGGGACGGGCCGCCCGGGGTGAACTTCTCCACGTCGACGCCCGAGGGCACCAGTGTGATCTGGCGTCGCTGGATCCCCAGCCGTACGAGGTCGGTCTGCTCGCTCTCGGTCATGGCGATCATCGAGCGCACACTGCGGCCGATGGCCTTCTCCAGCCGGACCCGCGTGGGCGAGCACGGCTGCCCGGACCGGGCCGGCGCCGTCCCCACGGTGTGGAAGGACTGCACGACGGGGATGTCCAGGCCGTTCGCGCCGGCGATCGCGGCCAGGCCGCTGACCCAGTGGTGGGCGTGGACCACGTCCGGGCGGCGGCCATGCCAGCGCCGCGCGAGCTCCGCGCCGAAGTCGGCCAGGTAGGGGAGCAGCTCGTCCTCGGCCAGCGGGCGGGCGGGTCCGACGGCCAACTGCTCGACGGTGACTCCCGCAGCGAACCGCACCCGCTCCCGCGGGTCACGCCCGTCCTGCCGGGTGAAGACGGTGACACGGTGCCCCTGCCGCCCGAGTTCACGGGCGAGTTCGGCGACGTGCACGCCGAGGCCGTCATCGAATCCCTTGGCGGATGCGAGGGGGGTGTCCTGGACCGAGACCATGGCGATGTTCATTGTCGAGCAACCTCCGGGAAGATCATGCGTCCGGGCGCGTCGGTGTCCGCGACGATCTGTCCCGTTCGGCTCCCGGAATGACGGGACGGGAGCCGTGGGAACGATCGGGGATGGTGAAGGCGTGCGCGCAGCACTCACGGCCAGGGCACAGGCCTGGCAGCGTGGGGAAAGGTGAAGGAACCGTCGAGATCAGGCCGTCGATGAGACCTGAGTTGTATTTGCGCATGCACACCCTCCGGAGATCGAGGGCGGACAGGCCGCCCCCCGGTGGTGTGCCTGCGTCTTAGGCACGAGTTCCTGGACCCAATTATTACCTCATGCGCCGGCGATTAAACAGTCGACCCCGAAACCGCGCTCCGACCGGGGAGCCCGCCGGTGTCCGCGCTGACCCGCAGGGCCAGCATCGACACGTCGTCGCGGAGCTCACCGCCGCAGAACTCGGTGAGCGCGTGCTCGACCGCCAGCGGCATGTCGGCGACCGGCCCGTCGGCGTGCGCGGCGAGGATCTCGACCAGCCGCTCGTGCCCGAAGCGGTTGCGCTGCGCGTCCGAGCTCTCGACGACGCCGTCGGAGTACAGGAAGAGCGTGTCGCCGGGCTCGAGGTCGAGCGACTCGACGCCGACCTCGAAATCGTCGGCGAACAGGCCGAGCGGGATGCCGCCGCCGCTCAGCGTGCGGATCAGGCCGTCGCGCCGGATCAGCACCGCCGGCGGATGTCCCGCACTGCCGATCATGATGGCGAGGCCCTCGTCGCGCGGCTCGACGCAGGCCATCACGGCGGTGACGAAGCGCTCCTGGTCGAGCAGCGTCTCGTTGACCATGGACAGGACCTCGTCCGGCTTGGCGTTCCACCGGCCGAGGATCCGGATGCCGTGCCGGGCGCCGGCGTTCACGGCCGTGGCGTCGTCACCCTTGCCGCAGACGTCCCCGAGGGCCACGCCCCAGCCCGCCGCGGTCGGGAACACGTCGTAGAAGTCGCCGCCGAACCCGCTGTCCCGCGTCGCCACGACATACCGCGCGGAGACCTCTGCGCCGGGGATGGCGGGCAGCTCACGGGGCAGCAGACCGGCGCGGAGCCGCTCGGTGACCTCCATGCGCCGGCGGTACCGCCGCCCGGTCCGGATCACCAGCGCGAGGTTCCGGGCCAGCCGTTCGACCAGCCCGAGGTCCATCAGGTCGAACGGTCCCTGCTCGCCCGAGACGGTCAGCGTGAGCGTGCCCAGGGTGTGCTGGCCGTCGTCCAGCGGCACGCAGATCAGCGAGGACGCCTCGATCAGCCCGCACACGGGCAGGTCGCCCTGCGTGGTGCCGAGCGTCCTCAGATCGTCGATGTGGGCCTGCAGCACCGACCGGCCGCTCTCGTAGACCGAGACGGGGAGCGAATCGGGTCCCGGATGGACGTTCTCCAGCATCCGGGCGATCTGCGTCCGGCGCTCGTCATCCGGCCCCATCACCACCTGCCGCCGCAGGGTGCCGTTCTGCTCGAGGTCGACGATCACCCAGTCGGCGAGCTCGGCGGCGAGCAGCCGCGCCGACCGGCGTACGGCGACCGACTCGGTCAGTGAGTCGTCGTCCAGCAGCATCCCGGTGGCGGTGGCGAGGACGTCCATCCGGTGTACGACCGTGGCCACGGCATCCTCCGTGGCCGACACCTCAGGCGGGGTGTCCTGCGTCGCCGGCTCGCGCGTCGACGGAGCGGTGGCGGCGACCACGAGCGGCTCAGGCTCCCCGCTCACCCAGATCCGGGCGAGCGTGACGTCGGCGTTCACCGGGCCGTGCTTGGACAGGAAGCGCACCCGGGTGCGGTGCCGCTGGCCCGAGTGGAACACACCGGCGATGTGGGAGCCGACCGCCGCCCGCGTCGCCATGTCGCAGAAGACCGGGAACGGCTTGCCGGTCAGGTAGCCGGCGGACGATCCCAGGAGCGCGCCGGCCTGGCGGTTGACCCGGCGGACCGTGCCATCGCGTTCGAGGAGGAAGAGCGGGACCGGAGCGTCCTGGAACACCGTGCGCAGCATTCGGCGCTCGCTCTCGGCGGCCTCCGATCGGGCCTCCGTCGACGCGCGGTCCTCGCCGGTGGCGCCGAGCGCCGCTACGGCGAGCTCGAGTTCGACGAGTGCCGCATCCAAGAGTGGGCTGGAGTCGGCGTCGGGCAGGGCGGCGGCGCTGCGGAGCTCGCTGAGCCGAATCTTGAGCTTGGCGGTCTCCTGGAGCAGAGACTGGGTTTCCTGCTGGTCGGACATAACGCCTCCCAGCGTGGCGCGAACGCGGTCCGCGACCAAATCGGACGGCTGTTCCGTACTCTAACGGCCGCCCGCTGCTCCGGCGAGACCGGACCGTCCCGCGTCGCCGCCGGGTGCGCTGCCCTCGACGATCCGCCGTGCCAGCGCCGTCAGCTTGACGTGGCGGGTCTGCGAGATGCGCTTGAGCTCGTTGAACGCCGTCTCGGCATCGCAGCCCATCGCGTGCATCAGCACACCCTTCGCCTGGTCGACGATGGCGCGGGCCTCCACGGCCTGCCGCAGCTGCACCGCCGTACGGTGGGCGTCCTCGTAGTGCAGGGTGTTGGACACGGCCGCGCCGCCCTGCGCGGCGAGAAGGGCGCCGATGCCCAGGTCCCGCCGGTCCAGGGCGCCGGGGACCACGCCGTACACGGTGAGCGTCATGAGGATCGGTCCCGTCCGATGGACCGTCGTGGCGAAGCAGCGCACGCCGCGTTGCAGCGCGATCGGGGTGAACCCGGGCCACCGGGTCTCGACGAGGGTGTCGGAGCAGAACACCGAGGTCTCGCTGCGGGCCACGTCGAAGACCGGGCCGTCCCGGCGGGCGCACTGCACGTCGATGAGGTGCGACAGGTCCGGATGAGTGCCGGCCCACTCTCGAGGCTCGGGATCGTCCCCTGCCGTCCACCGGATCCCGGTCGCACCCGCGCACCCGCGGACCGTACGGACCGCCAGTTCGGTCACGCGCCGGAGCGCCGCGGTCTCCGACGCCTGGTGGATCAGACCCAGGCGGGCGATCTCGATGGCCAGCTCACTGCTGATCTGCGGTCCGTAACCCACGCCGTCCACGGTAGCCACCCCGGTCACGTACGGGTGGCCGGGTCGTCGCCCGACGCCACGTCCTGGAGCGAGATGATGCCCACCGCCCTGCCCTCCTCCACGACCGGCAACCGCCGTACGCCCCGCTCACGCATGAGGCGTACAGCGGTATCGGTCTCGTCGTCCGGCCCGATCGTCACCACCCCGGCGCTGCAGATCTGGTCGAGGCGCGTGCCGTGCAGGTCCCGTCCTTCCGCCACGGCGCGTACGACGATGTCGCGGTCGGTGACCACTCCGCACAGTCGGCCCGCCTGCGTGACGAGTACGCCGCCGACTCCTTGGTCGCGCATCAACCGGGCCGCCTCGGTGAGCGGTGCGTCAAGAGGGAGGGCGGCCGGCTCGGGCGTCATCACGTCGCGTACCTTCTGCGCCATTGCGAACACTCCCTTCGCCCGTCAAGCGCCGACTACCCTCAGAAGCGGGTCTTATTCCGGCTGGGGGTCGCCGGGACGTTCGGCACCGTAGGAGATCGAGGTGTCCGCTCGAAGCGCGATCCTCAGAAGTCGAAGATCGAAGCGGTCTTGGCGCGCAAGACGCAGGTGTTCGGGTACCGCGCGGTGAACCTGACCGCCTCGCCGTGCCACTGCCCTTCCGCGCTGATCATGACGGGCGAGTAGATCATGAAGCACGCGCGGGGATTCTTGTCGTCCATCGCGACCACGAAGTCGTTATGCGCCTTGCCGAGGTCCGCGCAGGCCTGGGCGGCCTTCGGGTGCGTGCCGCCCGACGGGTCGCACTGGAGGGACACGGTACGCGGCGCGGCCGAGCCCACGACGGTCCGGAGGGTCAGCCGGGTCGGTGCCTGCCGCGCCTGATCGGCGTCCGGGCCGGCGGACGGGGACGGCGATGCGGCGATCCACCACGCTGACGGGGCTCCGGGCGTCAGGTTCGGGTTCGCGGGGACTCCGGCGTCCTGGTCGGCCGGCGTCGGCGGCGTGCGCTCGGCGACCGGCTTGATCGACGCGGGCGACATGTCGCGAATCACGGTGCCGGGTGGTGCCGGTCGGACATGTCTTTTGAGGTGTTGTGAAGTGGTCCCTTTGTCGGCGCTCGCCGGAGGCGCCGGTAGCGTCTGCGCTCCGGCGGCGGCGGAGCACATCACTGGAATGGCGGCGGCGACGGAAATCGCCAGGATAAATCGCATTTTGTCTTCCCCCCGAGAAGTCCGCCTGATCAGCGGAGCTCAATCGCTCACTGTAGCTCACCGATTCCGTACCGTAACGAACGCCTCCGCGGCCATACTGCGGCCCGTCACAGGCTCACGCCGATAGGATCAGTAGCGTTTCCGTCCCGATACCCCCGGTGTGTGCCGAGAGGAGACCGGTGTCCGAGCAGGCCTGGCAGGTCACCGTGCTCACCGAGCTCGGTGTTCCGCTCTCCGGGCTCACGGTCTCCGACCCGAGCGGTCGGCCCCTGCCCTCACCCGTGGCGCAGTCGGCCCAGGGCCAGGTGCCGACCGGCGGCATCCCCGAGGTCTCGTCCTCCCTGCCGTCCGCGGAGGAATGGCGGCCGGCCGAGGACGTCTCCGTGATCGGCGGATCGCCGATCCCGCAGGCCGAGCGCACCACCGCCGACCCGTTCGCCGACCAGCCCGACGACGCCGACCAGCCGGTGATCGTCGACCAGCCGGTCATCGGCGGTGCGGTCCAGGACGGCCGGGCCGTCCCGTTCGGCGGTGCCACCGACGAACCGACCGGGCCGACCAACATCCCTCAGGAGGCATCGGACGCCTGGCCGTCCGCCGCCCCCGCACCTCCGGAGCAGCCGTCCTGGGACCAGGGCGCACCGGCCCAGGCGGCCCCTGAGCCTCCGGTGCGATGGGAGCAGGACCCGCGGTGGGAACAGGCCACACCGCCGGCCGCGGAGCAGGGGCCGCCGCCGTCCTGGAATCAGGGCGCGCCGCCCCAGGCACAGCAGCAGCCGTCGTCGGCGTCCTCGGACCTCGGCGCACCGCCGCAGGCGGAGCAGTCGCCATCGGCATGGACCCAGGTCCCGCCGTCCCATTGGGAACAGGCGCCGCAGCAGGCGGACTCCGCCCCGCCGGCATGGGAGCAGCAGGCCACCCCGCCGGTGTGGGACCAGGCACCGCCGCAGCAGGCCCCGGGTGGGCAGTCGTCATCGGACCAGGCACCGCCGTCGACCGGGGAGCAGAACGCCGCACCCCCGTGGGAGCAGGGTGTCCCGCCCCAGTCGGACCAGGTTGCGGCCCCGCAGGAGGAGCAGGGTCCGTCCCTGTCCCCCTGGGATCCGCCGCCGCAGGCGCAGTGGGAGCAGGCGGCCCAGGCGTCCTGGGGAGCCCAGGCAGGGGCGCCGCAGGAGGCATCCGAGCCGCCGGAGCAGGAGGCCTGGCCGTCCGGCTCTGACGCGTGGCAACAGGAGGCCGACGCTTCGCCCCAGCAGCCCGTACAGGGCTCGCCCGAGTCCGGTCCACCGCCGGTCTCCGGCCCTCCGCAGGTCGGGCCGCCGATGACGGGCGGGCCGATCGCCGCGCGCGACCTCGTGCGACGGTCCGCGTACGGCGATCCTCTCGTGCGCCGGATGTCCCGCGGCGTGCGCCGTGCCGTGGGAGCCGCCGCCGCCAATGACGTCCGCCAGGCCGCCGACGTGGAGGCCGTGCTGAACCGGCCGGTCCCGTCCTGCCGGCAGATCGCGGTCACCAGCATCCGGGGCGGTGCGGGCAAGACCACGGTGGCGGGGCTGACCGCGACGGTGATCGCGCAGTACCGGCAGGATCGCGTGCTGGCCATCGACGCCGACTCCGGGCTCGGCTCGCTCCCGCTGCGGATGGGCGTCGGCCCGCACCGTTCGCTGCACGACCTGACGTCGGCGCAGCCGAGGTCGTTCGATGAGGTGTCCCGGTACCTCGCCCAGACCACCGACGGGCTGTGGGTGCTGTCGGGTACCGCCGGCGGGCGGATCGCCGGCGAGCTCGACCTCGGCACCTTCCGCGCGGCGGCGGGCGCGATGAGCCGCTACTTCGCCGCGACGGTGATCGACTGCGGGGCCGGGCTGCTACCGGAGCTACAGCGCGGCATCATGGCCGACGCCCATGCCCAGGTCATGGTGACGCCCGGCACGGTCGACGGGGCGCTGAGCGCGCACGGGGCCCTGGACTGGCAGGCGCGCAACGGCTTCGACCACCTCCTGCCGCGTACGGTGATCGCGTTCGTGACGCACACGCCGCACGTCGACGCCGACCTGTCGCGCGCCGCGCAGATGCTCAGCTCGGGCGGGCTGCCGGTCGTGCACATCCCCTACGACCGGCACCTGGCCGCCGGGACGTCGGTAGAGTCCGCGCGGATCGGCCATGAGACCCGGGCGGCGGTCATCCGTATCGCGGTCGAGGCGTTCGCCCGGGCGGTCGCCGCGTGAGGACGACCCGCGCCAGGCAGAACGACGCCCGATAGGAGGTGAGGCTCTTGACCAGCGACATCGTCGCGTTGGTGCGGCACCGGCCCGAGATCTCGACCGTGGTGGAAGGCATGATCGCCTTCGGTGAGTCGCTGAAGCCGCACGACGCCGGCGACGGGGCCTTTCATCTTTACGACGCCGGCGGGCGGCTGGCCGTCTCCATCGAGACGCCGCAGCTCGTCCAGGTCCAGGGTGAGGTCGAGCGGCTGCTGGGCCCAGAGATGGCCGACCGCCTGCGGATGCCGGTCTGGTGGGTCGACGTGCGCGCGGCGGCGGGGGTACCGGACGCCGCGCGGATCGCCCGGAAGTTCGCCGACGACATGGTGCACTGGCAGGGCGGCACGGTGTGGCCGGAGCCGCCGGGCGGCGAGGTGTTCCGATGAGCGCGCCGGTGGCGCGTGACATCTCCTGGAGCCGGGGACGGGAAGGATCGCGACGAACAGCGCCCCGGAGGGAGCGCGCATGAGTGGGCCGGCGGCGGACGCGCTGACCCCGAACGCCATGGTGGTCCTTCAGGACCGGCCTGTGGTCGCGTTCACGAAGTGGCTGGCCGACGGGTTGCGGTTCTGCAGCGAGACGGGGCGCGGACTGCAGATCGTCACGGGGCCGGACGCGCGGATCACGGTGCCGCTGCGGCTGGTGCTCACCGGGCCGAACAGCCACTGGGTGGTCCGCGCGGACGGCGGTTACTACGACGGCCTGTCCGGCGTGCCGCTCATGTGGGACGGCACGGCCTTCGTCCTGGACCCGCGGGCCCAGACGTACGCGCCCGCGTACACCGCGGCCCCCACGGAGCCGGTCGGCGCGCAGCTGACGGTGACGTTCCGGGTGCGGTACACCTCGGACACCGCGATCGGCGCGGCCACCGAGCAGGCGTGCGCGGCGCTGACCGGCCGGCCGCCCGGCGGCTGGGGGATCGCCGAGCCCGCCACCGACGTGTGGCGGCGCGAGGAGTTGAGCGAGCTGTTCTGGTCACGGGGCGCCGGGGCGACCTGGCTGACGATCGTGGGCGCCGGCGAGATCCCGGCCGTCGGCACGCTGCTCGTGTCGAAGGCGGGTGAGGCGGTGGAGGAGGCGGTGACGATCGTCGTCGGGTACGCCGACGCCCGGGAGGTGCCGGTCGCCGCGCTGCCGACGCTGCTCGGCGGGGTCGCCGCGGGGCGGCACCTGATCTCGCTGTTCACCCAGCTCAGCAACGGCCGCGCCGATCTGACCACGGTCCCGCGCTGGCTGGGCCCCCCCGGCCCGATCGGCATGGCCGTGGGGGGCTCGGCCCCGGGGCCGCCGGGCATCCCGGCGCAGCGGATCGGCGACGCCCAGGCGCCGGCGGTCTGGTACGTCCTCGGGGACGGCCGGCAGCAGGAGGGGTGGCGGCGCTACCAGCAGCTCACCCAGCATCTGCAGGCGCGGCTCTGACCGGCCGGGGTCGGCCGGGCCGGTCTACGCGGAGAGGGCGACGGCGACGCGCGGCGCGTGCCCCTTGAGCTGCTCGCGGAGCTGACGGCGGCCGCGGTGCAGGCGGGACATCACCGTGCCGATGGGGGTGTCCATCATCTCGGCGATCTCCTTGTAGGGGTAGCCCTCGACGTCGGCGAGGTACACCGCGGTGCGGAACTCGACGGACAGCTCGCGCAGGGCCGTGATCACGTCGGAGTCGGGCAGGCGGTCCAGCGCTTCGTGCTCGGCCGAGCGCAGGCCGGTGGAGGTGTGCGACTCGGCGCGGGCCAGCTGCCAGTCCTCGATCTCCTCGGTCGCGGCGCGCTGGGGCTCACGCTGCTTCTTGCGGTAGGTGTTGATGAAGTTGTTGGTCAGGATGCGGTGCATCCAGGCCTTGAGGTTCGTTCCCTCTTTGAACTGGTGGAAGTTGACGTACGCCTTCGCGAGGGTCTCCTGCACGAGGTCCTCCGCGTCGGCCGGGTTGCGCGTCATCCGCACCGCGCTGGCGTACAGCGGGTCGATGAGCGGCATGACGTCGCGCTCATATCGCTCGACGTCCTGGCGGCGTGCATCGCTCGCCACAGTCGTCATTGTGCTGCTCCGTTAGGGGTGTCGACCTGGACGGATCTCCGTCGGCGGTCTCTTGGGGGAGCTCCCCGCATCAGCGCGGGGCCGGTTGAAGGCGCCGGACACGGAGGATCTCCGTGCAGCCGTCGGCTATGCGTGGCCGCCACGGGAGCGGCGGACGCATCGCCGATGCGCCACCGACGACGATGTCGGCGGACCGGCGAAGAGGGCTCGGCGCCTCTCACCTGGGGCGCCTACCGGAATCGTCAGTGTAATGCAACGTGCACGCGTCGCGAAATGAGCTTCGTCACACTCCGTATCGGCATGGGACTCTCCTCCGCCGCCTTTTCACTGCGCCGACCGGTCCTCGGCTGGACGAATAGGGTCGTTACCCCTTTTTCGCGGACCCAACGTGCGCGGTGCGCGGCCTGGGTAAAACCACGCGGCGTGGTCACGCGGTCGATGGCCGCGTGTCCACGCCGCT
>JBJMIW010000446.1:0-9902 GCA_045806665.1 Actinoallomurus sp. | reverse complement strand
GTCAATGTCTATCTGGGCTGGCTCGGCGCGGCGACCCAGGTCGCCGCCCGGCTGCCGCGCGGCCGGGCCGCGGCCGCCGCGATCGGCCTGTGCGGTGGCGGGTTGGCGCGCCTCGCCCGCCGCCGGGCCGCCAAGGCCACGCTGACGTCACGGATCGTCGCGGCCGTGTATGACGCGGAAGGGTCCCTGCTGACCGAGGTCCACTTGTCGGGCGGTGATCCGTACGATTTCACGGCCGGAATCCTCGCCTGGGGCGCCCGTCAGGCAGCTGGCGGAATGACAGAAACAGGCACTCTCGGGCCAGTTGCGGCTTTTGGCCTTTCCGAGCTGGAAGCCGGCTGTGCAGTGGCCGGCATCGCGCGCGTCACCGGCTGACGTCCGGACGGCGCAGGCGTCGAACGCCAGGTACGCCAAGGTCACGGCTGAACCACGGCGAGACGCTCTCTATCCGACAAATCCCATTAAGCACCATACAAGGCTGCTTATCCGCCCAATAGCGCCCCGACTAGAGATCGTTTATCTGGCGCAGCCAAATTATCTACGCAAGGCTCTCGGGAAATAGTTGAATGCGCGGGGGAAAAGGCTTTACCTTCGCGCCATGGAAGACCGCCTTCTGGTCGGTGGGCTGCGGTCGGGCGATCCCGGCGCGATCGGCGCGGTGTACGACGCCTACGCCGATCGTCTCTTTGACTACTGCTGGTTCCAACTGCGCAACCGCGAGGCGGCGCAACTGGCCCTGCGCGACGCGCTCCTCGCCGCCGAGGCCCACGTCGGCGAGCTGCGGAATCCTGAGCGGTTCGGGCTCTGGCTGTACGCCCTCGGGCGGATCGAGTGCCGCCGCCGGCGGTCGCCGGGCCCGCTGCTCCCCGATCTCCCCATCGCCCGCCACGACCAGGACGACGTCGACCTGCGCGTGATCGCCTGGCGGGCGATTACCGGCCTCCCCCTGCTCAGCCAGGAGCTCCTCGACCTCCGCCACCGCCACGCATTCGTACCGGCCGATATCGCCGGCGTCGTCGGCCTGCCGGCCCGCGAGGTCACGGACCTCCTCCGCCAGGCGAACGCCCTGCTGGAGGCGGCGGTCGTCGCGGAGATCATCGCCCATGAGGATCCGTTCGAGTGCGACGGCCGGGCGGCCATCCTGCGCGACCGCCGCGGGGAGCTCGGTGACGACCAGCGGGAGGCTCTCGTATGCCACGCGATGCAGTGCGACGCCTGCGCCGCCCATCTGCCGCGCACGGTCTCCATCGCCAAGGTCTGCGCGCTGCTCCCGCACGCCGTCCCGCCCGCCTCCCTGCGTGAGCAGGTGACCAGCTGCTTCACCGATCCCCGCCTGGCGGGGTACCGGCTGTTCGCCGCCGCCCGCCTGCGCGGTTTCGGGCGCCGGGGATTCCCCGCCCAGCAGGGGCCCGGGCGCGCGCCCGCGCCCGCCCGTGACACGCGCTGGCCGCGTGGGCTGATGGCGGTGACCGGCGCGGTGTGCACCGCGGTCGGCATCGCGACCGTCTGTCAGTGGCTCGGCCAGGACACCCACCACACTCATGCCATCAGCGGCGGAGGCGTCGCCGCGCCGCCTGGGCGCGTGCCCAGCCCGCGCCTGATCGGCCCACCGGCGGTCGGGCGGCCGGTCGGCGCGACGTTCGCACTCGGCCCCCGCGACCGGGCCGGGGCGCCGAGCGCGCTGGGCCCGGCGTCGCCGAGGCCCCTGGCGCCCGCCCCCGGCGACGGACGGCTCGAGGTCACGCCCGACCGGCTCGTCCTCGGGCCCGGCGGTACCGGATCGATCACGCTGCACTCGGCGGGCGGATGGATCCAGTGGCAGGTCACGGTGACGGGGGCGGCGGCCGTCCGCCCGCAGGCCGGGGTGCTCCAGCCCGGGGGGACGGCGACGGTCTCCGTGCGGGCCGGGGACGGCCCCGGCAGCGCTGTCATCGTCTTCTGGCCCACCGGGACCCGCGTGACCGTCACCTGGAGCGGGCCCTCGTCCCCGCCGTCCCGTCCGCCGCAACCGTCCCCGCCGTCATCCTCGCCGCCCGCGTCTCCGCCGCCGTCGACCCCTGTCCCGCCGCCCTCGACGCAGCCGCCGCCGAGCCCGCCGCCGTCGAGCCCGCCACCGTCGAGTCGGCCGCCGGAGCCTCCGCCGACCACCGCGCCGGCCCCGCACTCCGACCCTCCGGACCATCGGCCCGTTCCGGAGCGGCAGTCCGCTCCGGCCCGGCAGCCCGGGCCGTCCGCCGAGGGGACCGGCTGATGTCCGCCGCACGGTGCGCTCCGGCGACGTACGCGGCGATCTCGTGGCGCCGCTCGCGGTCCCGCCACGCCTGATCGACGTGGTCGACCGGATCCCTGCGGTGCGCCTGACCGGCGACCTCTGAAGGGCCTTCCTGAGGGAACGCCGACTGTGACGGGTGTTTCTCTTGTGACTGGTGGGGCTACCTGAGTGACAGATCGCTCGCCAGGAGCCGGTCCGAGGGGGCACTTTGTCAGCTGTGATCCGGCGCCGGCTCGGCGCCGTCCTGTGCACGACGCTCGCGATCGCGGGTCCGCCGGTCGGCGCCGCCGCCGTTCCCCGTCACGGGCCGCGGGCCACCCCGGACGCGGACCCTGCCCCCGGCGCCCGCGATGTCGCGCGCGGCAAGGAGCGGGTGCGGGAGGCGGCCGCCCGGGTCGGGCGCATCGGCGCCGCGCTCGCCGAGGCCGACGGACGGCTCGACGACCTGGGTGCTCAGGCCGAGAGCGCCGTCGAACGCTACAACGGCGAGCGTGTCAAGCTCGCCCAGGCCGGCACGGCGTACGAAGCGGCGGCGCAGCGGTCTACGGAGGGGCGACGCCGGCTCGCCGAGGTCCGGGACGACGTGGCGAGGCTGGCGGTCGGCGCGTACCGGAGCCAGGGCGGGCCGGCGTCCGGCGCCGCCGCCCTGGGCGGGCCCGGGGGACCCGCCGGGTTCCTCGCGCGGGCGACCACGATGCAGGTGATCGTCACCCGTCAGCGTGCGCTGCTGCAGCGGCAGGCCGCGGTCAAGACCGTCGCCGACGTCTTCGAACGCCAGGCGCACGACGCCCTCGCGGCCCGGCAGGAGGCCACGCGCAGCGCCGCCGACGCCTGGCAGGCGGCCGTCGTGGCGGTCACGCGGCAGCAGGAGGCCGTCAAGCGGATCCAGCAGCGGAAGGCCGCCCTCGTCGTCGAGCTCACCGCGGCCCGTATGGACGCCGCGGCCCTCGAACAGTCCCGCGCCACCGCCCTGGACCAGGCGCGCACCGCCCGCCTGGGTACGAAGCGGACCGTCTCGTCGCATCAGGTCGTGCCCGCGGCGGGCAGCCGGGCGCTCGTCCGCGGGCTCGGGACCGAGGTGGGTTCGGTCGCGGCGTCCGCCGCGCTGAAGTGGCTCGGCACGCCGTACTCCTGGGGCGGCGGCAACGAGACCGGGCCGACCCGGGGCATCGCGCAGGGGGCGGGCACCGTGGGGTTCGACTGCTCGGGCCTGGTGACGTACGCCTGGGCGAAGGCCGGCGTCCGGCTGGTCCACTACGCGACCGCGCAGTACAACGCCGGCCCGCACCCGTCACGGAGCGACCTGCGCCCGGGCGACCTCGTCTTCTTCGCGCACGATCCCGCGAACCCGAGCACCATCCACCACGTGGGGATCTACATCGGCAACGGTCAGATGGTGGAGGCGCCGTTCACCGGCGCCCGTGTGCGGATTTCTCCGGCGTTCCGTCCGGATTACGCCGGAGCCACCCGCCCGATCGCCGCTCAGTGAGCGTGCTGCGCCTCTCGCTTGCGCGACAGCTCGATCTCGGCCTCGGCCTCGACGCGGCCGGCCCAGCTCGCACCCTCGACGGACTTGCCGGGCTCGAGGTCCTTGTACACCTCGAAGAAGTGCTGGATCTCCAGCCGGTCGAACTCGGGGACGTGGTGGATGTCGCGCAGGTGCTCCATGCGCGGGTCCGTGGCGGGGACGCACAGCACCTTGTCGTCACCGCCCGCCTCGTCGGTCATCCGGAACATGCCGACCGCGCGGCAGCGGATCAGGCAACCGGGAAAGGTCGGCTCCTGCAGCAGGACCAGCGCGTCGAGCGGGTCGCCGTCCTCGCCCAGCGTGTTCTCGACGAAGCCGTAGTCGGCGGGGTACTGCGTCGAGGTGAACAGCATCCGGTCCAGCCGGATTCGGCCGGTCGCGTGGTCCATCTCGTACTTGTTGCGCTGGCCTTTCGGAATCTCGATAGTGACGTCGAATTCCACAATGTCCTCCGCTCCCCGGGGCGGGCCGAGGTTGTTCTGGTTGGATGTTGGCTCGTACAAGGATGTCGCACGTCCATGACTGCACGGCGATGGGGGAGGGGCGTCACGTGCCGAGGCCTGAGCGCGTCGTGGCCATGCTCACACTGGCGCTCCTGAACGTCTTCCTCGTCGCCGCCGCGCTCGCAGTGGTCAAGCTCACACCAGACCGTTCCCTCGCGGTGCGGCCTCCAACCGTCGCAAACCGGGCGATCGTGACCGCGGCGGCCCCGGCGCTGGGCCCGACGTCCGCGTCCGCGCCGCTTCCGAGCGGGGGCAGCCTCACCGCGCGGCTGGACGGCCTGATGCGCGTGACGGGGATGGGCTCCGACCTGACCGGCACCGTGATCGACGTGACCACCGGCCGCGCGCTGTTCGCCAGCAACGCCGACCGGCCGGCCGTCCCCGCCTCGACGACCAAGCTGATCACGTCGACGGCGGTACTCGGCGCGGTGGGGCCCGATCACCGGATCACCACGAAGGTCGTCAAGGGCGGCGGAGGCGTCATCCTGGTCGGCGGCGGCGACTCGTCCCTCACCCGTTCCCCGGCGAAGAACGCGTACCCTCGCTCCGCCTCGCTCAGCGACCTGGCGAAGCAGACGGCCGCCTCCCTCAAGGCGGCCGGCACCCGGAGCGTGCGCGTCGACTACGACGTCTCGCTGTTCCAGGGGCCGCAGATGGGCCCGAGCTGGAAGTCCAACTACGTCTCCGAAGGCGACGTCTCCCCGGTGTGGGCGCTGGAGGTGGACGAGGGCAGGGTCGCCCCGTCCTCGCACGTGCGGGTGCAGCACCCACCCCGGATCGCCGCCGACGCGTTCGCCGAGCTGCTGCGGAAACAGGGGATCTCGGCGACGGTCGGCTCCTCCACGACCGCGCCGCGCGGCGCCCAGCAGCTCGGCGCCGTGCAGTCCCCGCCGATCTCGGCGCTGGTGGAGGAGCTGCTGACCAACAGCGACAACGACATGGCCGAGGCGATGGCCCGCCAGGTGGCCCTCGCCCGCCACCGGCCGGCGTCCTTCGCCGGCGGAGCGGCGGCCGTGCACGACGCGCTGTCCCAGCTCGGCCTCGCGAACGGCGTCGCGACCGTCGACGGCAGCGGCCTGTCCCCCGGCAACCGGATCACCCCGAACGCCCTGGCCCGGCTCCTCGTGGCCGCGGCCTCCCCCGCCCACCCGGAGCTGGCCTCGGTGATGTCCGGGATGCCGATCGGCGGTTTCTCCGGCACCTTGGGCCAGCGGTACCGCACCGGCACCGCGGCCGCCGGGATGGGCCTCGTCCGCGGCAAGACCGGCACGCTCAACGGGGTGAACACGCTCGCCGGTGTGGTCTACGACGCCGACGGGCGGTTGCTGGCGTTCGCGTTCATGGCCAACAACGTGGCGAACGCCGGCGCCGCGCTGGCCGCGCTGGACAGTCTGGCGGGCAGCCTCGCGACCTGCGGTTGCGAGTGAACCTGGGACAGGCCGCCATTCCGGGAGTCGAACCGGCCCGCTCAGGCGTTGGGCGGATATGGGCATGCCCCCGACAGGAGGGGGGACGTACGGTAAAAAGTGCCCGGCCGGAGGGGTTACGTGATGCCAGCATCCATGATCGACTGGAACGTCGCCGTACAGACGGGGACCCGCCTCGTCCGCTCGGGACCCCAGGTGAGCCCCGCCGAGGCGCGCCAGGTCGTCACCGAGCTCAGAGACCTGTCGCGGATCGCGCAGGACCACGTCCGTGACTTCACCGGGATGGACGGGGGCCTCGACCCGTCCCCGGCCAAGGTCGTCGACCGCCCGGGCTGGATCAAGGCGAACGTCGACGGCTTCCGCGTCGTCCTCGAACCCCTCATGGAACAGCTCCAGGAGCGCCGGGGCGGCATGCTCGGCGGCATCGGTGGCGGCGCCGGCGGCGCGGTCATCCAGGCGGTGGGCTCCCGGATCACCGGAGCGCAGGTGGGCGCCATCCTCGCCTACATGGCCAGCCGCGTGCTCGGCCAGTACGAGCTGTTCCTGCCGCCGGACCCGACCGGCCGCGCGCCGACGGGGCGGCTGACGCTGGTCGCGCCCAACATCGTGAGCGCCGAGCAGGAGCTCGACGTCGACAGCCAGGACTTCCGGCTGTGGGTGTGCCTGCACGAGGAGACGCACCGCGCTCAGTTCGCGTCCGTGTCGTGGCTCCGCCCGTACGTCCAGGACCAGATGACCGCGTTCCTGCTCGCCGCCGACCTCGATCCCGGGGCGCTGCTCAACCGGCTGCGCGACGTGGGCGAGGCCGTCGCCGACGCCGTACGCGGCGGCGAGGGCAACCTCATCGACGCCATCCAGACGCCGGAACAGCGGGAGATCCTCGACCGCCTGACCGCCGTGATGACGCTGGCCGAGGGACACGGCGACTACGTCATGGACGCCGTCGGACCCGAGGTGGTGCCGAGCGTGGCGGACATCCGCGCCAAGTTCCAGCGCCGCCGTGAGGGCGGTTCCGGGGTGGACCGGGTCATGCGCCGCCTGCTCGGCCTCGACCTGAAGATGAAGCAGTACGCGGAGGGCTCCCGGTTCGTCAGGAGCGTGATCGACCAGGTCGGCATGGAGGCGTTCAACCGCGTCTGGACCTCGCCGAACACCCTGCCGACGCACGCCGAGATCAACGATCCCACGCTCTGGATCCGCCGGGTCATCGGCAAGCCGGAGCTGCCGCCCACCGCCGAGTGACCGCGTAACGGCGGCCGGGGCCGTCTTCGGAGGGACCGTCCCCCGGAGGGCCGCGACCCTGGAGAATGGGGGCGTGGGACCTGATCCGGCGGTCGCGGCGGTACGCCTGGCCGTCCGCGGCACCCTCCGCGAGATCGAGGCGGGCGACGTGGTGCTGGTCGCGTGCAGCGGCGGCGCCGACTCGCTCGCGCTGGCCGGGGCGCTGGCCTTCGAGGCGGCCAGATCCGGCCATCGAGCGGGCGGCATCACCGTCGACCACGGCCTGCAGGACGGCTCGGCCGAGCGCGCCGCCGAGGTCGTACGGACGATGGCGCGGCTCGGTCTCGATCCGGTGGAGGCCGTGCGCGTCGAGGTCGGGACGTCCGGCGGTCCCGAGGCGGCGGCCCGCCACGCCCGGTACGCCGCGCTCGCGGACGCCGCCGGGCGTCACCGCGCCACCGCCGTCCTGCTCGGGCACACCCTGGACGACCAGGCCGAGACCGTGCTGCTCGGCCTGGCACGCGGCTCGGGTGCGCGATCTCTGGCCGGGATGCCGAAGGCGGCGGGCCGCTACCGCCGGCCGCTGCTCGACCTGGATCGCGATCTGATCCGCCGCGCCTGCCTGGCCATGGGCCTGGAGCCGTGGGACGACCCGCACAACGGCGATCCGGCCTTCGCCCGGTCGCGGATCCGCCTCGACGTCCTGCCGGTGCTCGAGAAGGAACTGGGACCAGGTGTCGCGGCGGCGCTGGCCCGTACGGCGAGGATGCTGCGCGACGACGCGGAGGCCCTCGACGCCTGGGCCGGGCGCGCGCTGCGGCAGGCGACCGCGCCCGTCCTCCAGGCCGCCGCACCTGTGGCCGACGAGCCCGCGTCCGTCGCCGAGGCGGCCGCGCCCGTGGCCGACGTCACCGCACGTGTCCCCGACGACCCCGCGCCGGTCGCCGACGTCACCGCGTCCGTCGCCGAGGCGGCCGCGCCGGTCACCGACGCGGCGGAAGAGCCGCCCCGAGCCGAGCGGTCCTCCAGCGGTGCGGCCGTCGCCGCGGGGGATCCGGGCGTGCACGAGGGCCGGAGCGCGTTGCGCGTCGACGTGCTCGCCGGGCTGCCACGCGCGGTGCGGACGCGGGTCCTGCGCCGGGCCGCGATCGCCGCGGGCAGCCCGCCGGGCACACTGGCGGCCGTCCACGTCGACGCGGTGGACGCGCTCGTCACGGCCTGGCGGGGCCAGTCCCACGTGGACCTACCCGGCCGCATTCGGGCCTGGCGCCGGTATGAAAAGCTGCTCTTCGGGCCGTCCGAATCCTCCGAAACCTAGACGACCCAGAGTGTGACGCGGCCGGTGGCCGCAATGATCGCGAAAGGCTCTCCGGTGGACGAAACGGACATGCGGGCAGATCTGGAAAAGGTGCTCATCCCGGAGGAGGAGCTCCAGGACAAGATCCGGGAGCTCGCCGCCCAGATCGACGCCGACTACGAGGGCCGGGAGATCCTGCTCGTCGGGGTCCTGAAAGGCGCGGTCATGGTCATGGCCGACCTGGCGCGTGCGCTCCACACACCCGTCTCGATGGACTGGATGGCCGTCTCCTCCTACGGCTCCGGTACCCAGTCCTCCGGCGTGGTACGGATCCTCAAGGACCTCGATGCGGACATCATGGGCCGCCACGTCCTGATCGTCGAGGACATCATCGACTCCGGGCTCACGCTGCACTGGCTGATGAGCAATCTGGAGTCACGCGGCCCGGCGTCGCTGGCGGTATGCGCGCTGCTGCGCAAGCCGGACGCCGCTAAGATCGAGGTCGACGTGAAGTACGTCGGGTTCGACATTCCCAACGAGTTCGTAATCGGTTACGGCCTGGACTACGCCGAGCGCTACCGCAACCTTCCCTTCGTAGGCACGCTTGCCCCACACGTCTACGGTGGAAGTGGGGAACAAGAGGGTTAGCCTCGTACGTTGCTAGTTGCGGAGTAGGGCACCGGTCGTCGTGCTGCGGTCTTCCGTGGGACCGGTGTACCTTCGGTATCCCGGCTGCAATGCGGGGAGCCACACTCGGGAAGGCCGCCTCGGCGCATCTCGCGGCGGGGTCTTGGAGACGCTGGTCAGGAGGGACGGGCCCCATCGCGGGGCACCGCATAAATGGATCTGAAGCGCTACTTTCGCGGGCCGTTGCTATGGATTCTGGCCTTCGGGGCGCTGGTGCTCCTCGTCATGTACGGGATCAATCCCGGCGGCTCGTACGAGAAGGCCGACACCTCGAAGGTCGTCCAGGCCATCCAGAACAACCAGGTGAGCTCCGCCCAGATCATCGACAAGGATCAGCGGATCGAGGTCAAGCTCAGGAACGGCAAGCAGATGCAGGCCTCCTGGGTGAGCGGCCAGGGCAATGATCTGGCCAAGCTGCTGCAGCAGAAGGCCGATGCCGGCCAGCTGAAGAGCTACAACACCTCGGTGCCGAAGCAGAACGTCTTCTTGAGCCTGCTGTTCAGCTTCCTGCCGATCGTGGTCGTCGTGCTGATCTTCTTGTTCATCATGAACCAGATGCAGGGCGGCGGCTCGCGGGTGATGAACTTCGGCAAGTCGCGGGCCAAGCTGGTCACCAAGGACACCCCCAAGACGACCTTCGCGGACGTCGCCGGTGCGGACGAGGCGATCGAGGAGCTGCAGGAGATCAAGGAGTTCCTGCAGAATCCCGCCAAGTTCCAGGCCATCGGAGCGAAGATCCCCAAGGGCGTGCTGCTGTACGGCTCGCCCGGTACCGGTAAGACGCTGCTGGCCCGCGCGGTCGCGGGCGAGGCGGGCGTGCCGTTCTACTCGATCTCCGGTTCGGACTTCGTCGAGATGTTCGTCGGTGTCGGCGCCTCCCGGGTGCGCGACCTGTTCGAGCAGGCGAAGGCCAACGCTCCGTCGATCATCTTCGTGGATGAGATCGACGCGGTCGGCCGGCACCGCG
>JBJMIW010000445.1:0-10048 GCA_045806665.1 Actinoallomurus sp. | reverse complement strand
GGAAGCGGCTCCGGAAGGGAATCCCGCCGACTGTCCTTGAGAGGGCCGCAGACAGGACGTCTCTCCTCCGTCTTGGCGTCCGGATGGGCGGTGATGAACTTCTCGTAGACCTCGTCGGCGATCTTGCCGCGCTCGCTGACCTCGATCCCCTCGGCGGTGGCCCACTCGCGAACGTCGCTGTTGGAGTAGCCGCGCAGGCGTGGCGCCGTGTCGCCGGAGCCCTTGCGCGCCCGGCCCGCCGGGCGGACCTTGGTCGCCTTCTCGATATAGGGCGTCAGCTCGTCGAGGAGCTCCTCGAGCCGCTTGAAGTTCTCATCGCCGAGATCGATGGTGTACGTTACGCCAGAAACCTCGAAATCCCGCTTGGCGACGTCTTCACCGTCGTGCCCATCGAAATCATCTACCATTACGACTTTCGTCGCCACGAGGCGTTTCCTTTCTCAGCTTGCTTTGTCGGGGATAGGATAATACGCGCGTACGACAGTCGGTGCGACGCGGGACCCGAGGAGTCATCGCCCCTGGTAGAGCGGATCCTGGGGCGAGGCGCCACGGCCGCCTCCGGAATCCGCTCGGCGCACGCGATATTCACCTAGCGACTTTTGCCGATCCTTCCACTTTGTGCGGTTATTCGATAATATCGCAGCCCTCGACCCACCACGCGAAGTCACCCGCGCGGTAGATGACATATCCCCCGTGGTCACCGCTCTGGAAAGTACGGAGCCGACCACACCACGGCGCTATTCTCCCCACGAATGGACTCACCTGCTGGGGGTGCACCATAAGCGAGACATCGCGATCGAGACCCGGGCCGCTGCTGCGGGCCCTGCCGTTCGGCATGCTCGTGACCGTCGCCCTGATCGACTTCTGGGCGAGCCCGGACATCATATTCCGGCCCATGCTCGTCCTCGGCCCCGCTTTCGCGAGCCTGTGGTGCGGGATCCGGCGCACCGCGCTGGTCGGCCTCACCGCCTTGGCGCTGTGCGCCGCCCTCAGCTACCACCACCACAGCCTCGGCCGGAGACAGAACACCCTGACGCTCCTCACCATGGCCGGCGTCGCGGCGGTGAGCGTGGTCGCCAGCGCCGACCGGAAGAAACGCGAACGCATCCTCGCCGACGTGCGGTCCGTCGCCGAGGTGGCGCAGCGCGTGCTGCTCCGCCCGGTCCCCCGGCGCGTGGGATCCATGCACATCGCCGTCCGCTACACCTCCGCGACGGCCGAGGCCCGGATCGGAGGCGACCTCTACGAGGTCACGCTGACCCCCTCCGGCGTCCGCGTCATCGTGGGGGACGTCCAGGGCAAGGGGCTCGAGGCGGTGGAGACGGCGGCGGACGTCCTCGGCGCCTTCCGGGAGGCCGCCTACGACGAACCCGATCTCACCGGGGTCGCCACCCGCATCGAGGCCGCGCTGCGGCGCCGGTTGTCCTCGGACCCCTCCGAGCAGCGGTCCGCGGAGGACTCCGGCGAGAAGTTCGTCACGGCCGTCCTTGCCGAATTCGGCGAGGGTGAGGTCGTCACGCTGCTCAACTACGGTCATCCGTCGCCGTACATCCTGCGTGGCGGTGGCGACGGCGCCTTCGTCCAGCCCCACGACGTCGCACCACCGTTCGGCCTGTCCGACCTCGTCGACGCCGCACCGCGCCCGTACACCATCAAGTTCGCGCCAGCGGACCAGATGCTGCTGTACACCGACGGGGTCGTCGAGGCCCGCGACGGTGAGGGCCGCTTCTACCCGCTGGCCGAGCGTGCGTACCTGCTCGCCGCCGACGATCCCGAGCGGGCCCTCGGGGACCTGCGTGCCGACGTGCTGCGCCATGTCGGCGGCCGCATCGCCGACGACGCGGCCATGCTGCTCATCCGGTGCAGGTGAGTCGGCGCACCGCCACCGGGGCAGGCATGGCAGGCTGGACCGCCATGACGGCGACCGAGTCCCCCGCGGTCGTGGCGGAGACCACGGCTCGGTCGGCTCGCGTACGGATGCGCGGCGTCGACGTCACGATGGCCTACGTTCCCGACGAGGCGGAGCAGCGACGCCGGGTGGCCGCCGGACTGACCGGCGTCACCCGCATGGACCTCCTGGACGTCCTGCTCGGGCTGCCGGCCGGGGCGACGGTCCCCTGGGCGGCGCTGACGGCCAGGGAGCGGCGGGCCGTGCGCGAGCTCCCCGCCGGCTGCGTCGGCGTCACGTCCGCGGGCGTCGCAGGGCTGCTGCGGCGACCCCTCCGGCCCGAGCTCGCCATCGTACGGACGGCGTCCTGGCGGGCCGGCCTGGACCGGGCCGGGCGGTTCGGGGCCTACTGCGCGCGGACGGTCGTCCTGCCGGGCGTACCCGCCGACCTCGACGAGGCGCGGGCGGAGGCCGACTACTGGGGGGTCGGGCTGGTCGCCGGGACCGAGGTCATCCTGCCGCCCGAACCCTTCCGGAGCCGCGCGCACACGCCCGCCGGATGGGCCTTCGCCGAGGAACTCCACCTGCGGACGTTCACCGCAGCCGTACCGGCGTAGCGGTCCCGGCGGCGTCGTCCCCTGCCCAGAACCACAGGGACTCCGGCGGCACGAACACCGGTTCCCGGATTCGTACGAGCGTGTTGTAGCGGGCGTGCGCGGCGATCGCGTCCCGGCAGAGCCGCCGCCAGTAGCGGCGACGGCCATCGAGCGAGTCCGGGTAGACGAGGTTGCGGGCCCACTCGGTCCATACCGCCACGCCGTGCAGGCGCGCGTCCTTCCAGTCCTCCTGCCGGAGGAAGCCGGCGATGCTCCGGCCGCCGCACCGGGCACAGCGGCACGGCGGTGCCGGCCGATCGCCGAACCGGTCGGCGAGCACGCCGCCCCGCACGTACGCCAGCAGGTCGGGGACCAGCACGCTCGGCGACCGGTCGTCGCCGTTCGCCGGCCCGTACACCGCCGCCTCGCCCGGCGGGACGATGCGCCGCAGTGCGCTGCTCGTCCCGATCGAGGCGGCCAGGCAGCCTTGCGCCACCGCATCCAGCCCCGCCAGGTCCGTACGGAACAGCGCGAGGTTCGGAACCTCGGCGACCAGCCGGCGCAGGCCCAGGACGCCATCCAGCACGCGCTGCGGCGGATTGAACCGCCCGCCGAGCATCACGGCCTTCGGGATGGGCACCTTGGCGAGCAGGCCGATCACCTTGTCGATCAGGCCGCGGGCCAGCCATCCGGCGTCCATCGGCAGCGACAGGATGACGTCGTCGCGGCGCAACCCGACCGCTCCGTCGATCGCCGCCTCGACCGCGCCGAAGTCCCCCGCCCGCAGGTACCCGGTCGGGGTGAGCGCCGCGTCCGCGCCCGTGTCGATCTGTCCCTGGACGCGTTCCTCCAGGGTCGCCTCCACGAGCCGGTCGCCGCTCTCGTCGAAGGGACGCTCGCGGGTGGCGATGTTCCCCTCCGCCACCGCCACATCGAACAGGATCGGGCCGCCGAACGCCTGCTCCTCCCGGCATCGCCGGGCCGCCCGGACCGGGTTGGCACCGGTCAGCACCAGCCCGCCGTGGTCCGCACCGACCAGCGCGACGAGGTCGGACGCGTCCGACGGGCGGGCATGGGCGAAGACCCGGTCGGTCAGCACCGCGACGGCGTCACGGCGGCCCCTCCCCCTCGGCCTCGTCGACTCGCCGGACGCATGGACTCGCCGGTTCGGCAGCACCGGACCAGGCATCGTGCGGAACCACCTCAGGAAGTGAAAGGCGAAACCCCACTTTCGACGGTGCGCGCAGCAAACCGTCCAGTCAATGCCCAGGTCGGCCCGCCTTCGGCAAAGCGAAGGCCGGGCAGACCTCAAGCCGGGTCGGCGACGTCCGGTTCGCCGGGGTACGGACGACTTCGAGCCGCCGACCGGCGGAGGCGGCCCCGGCCGGCGCAAGAGGGTCAGGCGCACGTAGCCGGATCTGCCGGCGGAAGCGGGCCCGGTCGGCGAGATCCGGCCCGCGCGGGTCCGGGGACTCCTACTCGGGCTCCCGGCGCTCCTCGCGGTGCGTGAACAGGGAGAGCAGACCCTCGATCCGGTGGTCCGCCTCGGCGGGATGGCGGAAGCGGCGGCTCGGGTCAATCGTGTAGTGGTTCCGGCGGCCGACGCGGGTCCGGGTGAGGTACCCCGCGGCCTCGAGATCGGTCACGATCGTCTGTGCGGCCCGCTCGGTGATACCGGCGATGGCCGCCATGTCCCGCAGTCTCGCCTGCGGGTTCCGGGCGATCTCCAGGAGTACGCGGGCGTGGTTCGTCAGGAACGTCCAGTGCCGCGTGGGTTCCCCATTCTCCGGCGTGCCCATCGTGGTACTCATCCGATCTGCGCGTAGGCCGGTCATCGTCGTGCTCCCACGAGCATCTTACGAAGTTCGTTTCCGGTATCGGTTGACGTGATTCCGTCCTCCAGGCATGCTCGGAGCATGCGGGTGGAAAGGCGATCCGTACGAGTGCACCCTCGTGATGTTAGTGGCCGCCATGGCAGAACGTAACGGGCATGCCGCTGAAGCGGTCTCACCAGAGGCGAGCCTCGTACTGTACGAAGATGATCAGCTCAGCATCATCCAGGGGACCCCACCGGACAAGGTGCGGCTCAAGGGCGACATCGACATCACCAACAGCCCGGCTCTCGCCGACGCGCTGGCCCGGGTCACCGCACAGTGGGGTCACGTGATGGTCGACACCGCAGGACTCCACTTCATCGACGTCTCCGGCTGGCGCATCCTCGTCGGTCCCGATCCCCGCGCCGGGATCCGACTTCGGCTGCTCAACATCGCCCCCTGCGTGCACCGCCTCAACCGGCGTATGTTCACCCTCTGACTCGAGCAGATGTGCCCGAGGAGCGCGGCCCATCAGGGCTACGTCATTCGACGGATCGTCGTCCGCAGTTCGCGCACGGCGGGTGCCATCGGCCCGCGCTGGAGTTCCAACTCCGCAGCCAATTCCTCAAGCGCCCGTACGGCTTCGTCCGTTCGACCGATTCCGTGGAGAAGAAGACCGATCTGCTCCCGCAGGGCCGTGGCCCGGTCGTCGTCCTTGTCATGCACGCGGAGGTGATCGGCGAGCAGTCCCTCTAGCCGACCGAGTGCGAGTTCACTCCCACCGAGCGCGGCATGGCAGTTGGCCTCCTGCAGCCGGAAGTTGAAGACCAGGTCGGTATCGGGGCCATCGCGGCGTGTCAGGTCCTCCGAGAGGCGCTGGAAGGCGGCCGCCGCCTTGGCGTAGTCACCGCCGGTCAGCAGAATGTTCGCGAGTTCTATCCGGACGCCGATGACATCTGAGTGTTCGTCGCCTAGATAAGGACCGGCTTCTTCGACGACGTGGGTGAGCATCTGAGCGGCTTCGCCGTACCGAGATTCGCGCGCGAGCCGTTCGGCGTGCCGTCGGACACGAGCAAGATCTCCGACGCTGATCCGCTCTGGGCGTTCGACGGTCCTCGGCGCGAGACGGTGGCTTGACACCGCTGGATGCGCAGGTCCCGGTTCATTGCGCACCCCATCAGGGGAGCCTGCCTGGATCCTGCCGACGACAGCCGCATACATATGCCACGCGGTCCCCCTGGACCAATTGTCCCCGGCAGTTCCGTCAATGAGGTGACGTAGGGTTCGAGCAGGCGATAGACGTTCTCCGCCGAGCCGGGCCGGTCCTCGGGCCGCTTGGCCAGTAGCCTTAACACGACCTTGATCACAACCGGTGTAACGAATCGATCTTTGACAGGTGAATTTCGTGTTCTGGTAGATCACGAGAGTCCGATCTTGCTGGAGTGGGAGGTTCTGCGAGCACACAGGGTTGTTCGGGGGGAACGTGGCTCGCAGACCACTCACGTTGGCTGATCGGGAAGAGATCTCGCGGGGTCTCGCCCGCGGCCTGACGAATCAGGAAATCGCCCGCTCTATCGGGCGGAACGAATCAGTGATATCGGAGGAGATCAGTCGCCATGGCGGCCGGGCCCGGTATCGGGCGCACATCGCGGATTCGGAGGCGAGGGAGGCGAGAAAACGCCCAAAAGCCCGCAAGATGGACGCCGACCCGGAGCTGAATGAACGGGTCCGTGACGATCTGCGGAGGGAATGGTCGCCGGAGCAGATCTCGGGGAGACTCGTCTTGCAGCGCCACCGCGGGGAGACGAAATTGGCGATATCACACGAAGCGATCTACACGTGGTTCTACGCCCAGCCGAAGGGAAGACTGCGCGAAGAAGGCGTCGAACTGCGCACAAAACGGGAGGAGCGCAAACCGCGCGGCCGCAAGAAGACCTCCGGCGCCAAGTTCGCGGAGCTCCTTCTCCAAGAAGTCGAGCCACCCTCAAGGTCAATTCCTTCCACCGATTGAGACCACCCTGCCATCTCGCTGAGACGCCACGAATCGTGAACATGAAGGTGCCCCAAGACGACTGGTCCGCCCTTGGGGAGATGGCCGTGCCGGAGTAACGGCCGCTTCGGGTGCAGCACGCCAACAGCGCTCTGCTCGACCTCGGCATGACGCTCCTCGGCCTGGCCACGGTCGACGGCCGTCCGGACCACGACCGAGCGCACCAGATCGTCGAGGCTGCCGGCCCGTCGGGCCGGCAGCCATCGGTGCCAGGACGCCGCCCACCACCGCCCCCGGCGAGCGAGAACCACAGCGCGATGCGGAACGAGCCGCTCGCCGCCACCGTGTAGCCGATGACGCTGCACGTAGCTGGGCGATGCTGGACGTGCGGGGGATGGCGATCTGGAGCCGCCGGCCCGAGTTCGGCGGCGAGGGATTCAGTTCGGAGCGCCGGCGGGGGTGCCGGATTGCTGGACGGCGTATCCGGTGTAGCTTCCGGAGCCGCCGAGGTCCGGCGCGTCGTGGGAGTAGGCGATGTGGGCCCAGCCCGACTGGTCGGTGTCGACGGCGAAGTCGTCGAGTAGTTGGCGGCCGCCGGTGCAGCTGATGCCGCCCTCGCAGATCGGGCCGGTGTGGACGGGCATGAGCTGGGAGGTGGTCCAGCCGGAGACGGACTGCGTCGGGTTCTGGGCGAAGTAGACGTACCAGGTCTGTCCGTTGCCGGAGGTCGGCGAGCCGTAGTACACGAGGTCCTCGCCGGCCGAGGTGGCCACGATCCACGGGAAGACCGCGTGTGCCGGCGTGCTCACCGGTCCGGAGCAGGTCCAGGTGTCGCCGTGGTCACTGGAGCTGGCCACGTACACCGAGGTGTCGTTCGACACCGCGTAGAACAAGGTGCCGTTCGGGGCGACCGACACGTTCGGGAAGTTGTGACCGAGTCCGTTCGCCCCGAACGCCGTGGTGCACGGGATGGGCTTGTCGGTCCAGGAGTGCCCGCCGTCGCTGGACACCGCCAGGAACGCTTCGTCGAACGTGCTGCCGGACGATGTGCTCGGCGCCACGAACGACTGGTACGCCCAGAATCCGCCTGCCGTGGGCGAGGAATTGACGTGGTCGATGGCGATGTTGCCGAGCTCGTTGTTGCCGGCCTTGTAGTCGGACGCCGGGATGGCCGTCGCGGTCTGGGTGTAGAGCCGGCCGCCGTTGTCGGAGCGCAGTACGTCGATGTTGTCGGTCGAGATGTCGTGGTAGGTCAGGAGTGAGGTGTCGGCGCCGTACGCCGCGATCCACTCGCGGTCGTCGACCGGTACGCCGGTCTGCACCGGCGTCTGGGTGAACGTCTTGCCGTCGTCGTTGGACACGGCCACGTTGATCGACCCGAGGTTGAGGCTGGCCACGTACAGCCGGTAGGTGCCGGACGAGGACTTGACCGGAGCGAACGCCGTGTCGATGTCACCGCCGGAGAGGCCCACGCCCTTGCTCACGGCGTTGGGCTGACCGGCGTACACGGGCTGGCAGGCGTCGGCCGACGGCGATCCGCCGACCTGGGTCACCCGCCACAGCTCGCTGCCGCCGCCGACCCCTTCCTCGGAGCCGACCTCGACGAGGTTCGCCTTGGACACATGTGCCGAGGGCTCGCCGTCGACGTTGGTGCCGCACCCGGAGGCGCCGACCGTCTGGTCCTGGAGTTGGCCGAAGGAGAATCCGCCGACCGTGCCGGTCGCCGCGGCGGGTTTGGGCCGCGCGAGTGCCTGGCCGCCGCCGAGCGGCGCGACCAGCAGCAGGCCGAGAGCGGCGATCCCGGCGCGGCGGACAGATGTGCGCATGTCTGCTCCTTTGTTCAACGGTGTCGGGGGAACTCCACCACTTGCTGGAAAGTGGGACGGTTCTGCCAGTCGATGTCCGGCTGGCCGACGATGCCGAGTGCGCGGAACGCGATGGCGTCGTACTGGGGCATGGTCTGGCCGGCCGCGTCGGTGTCCGGCGTGGCGGTCCAGGAGACCGGATCCGTGGAGCCGCCGTTGGCCTGGGCGAGTGTGTCGTAGGTGTCGGCGAGGGCACGGTCGAACGCGGCCGGGCAGCTCGCCGGTCCGGAGCCGCAGAGGCGGGAGGTGATCGCCGCGCCGAACGGCTGCGCCACCGGCTCGCCGCGCAGCTGCCGCAGGACCTTCAGCACGTAGCTCTCGTAGCCGCCGTCGTACGCGCTTCCCAGGTGCGCTCCGCCGCTGTTCGGGGTGTTGACCCACTGCATCGGCAGCACGGCGTAACCCCGGGTCGCCGCGCCGCCCGTCGAACCCACGCCGTTGATCCCGCCCGCCGCGAGGATGGGGTCGAAGATCGCCCGGATCAGCTTCTCCTGCAGCACGTCCATGATGGCCACGGCGGCGTGGTCGGCGTACCGGCTGTCGCCGGGGGCGGCCTTCCTGCGGTGGTCGCCCGCGGTGTTCCACGTGTTCAGCACGCCGAGCATCCGGCGGACGCCGGCCGGTTCGGGGCGTGATGCCAGGTAGGGCAGCAGTTCGGGGAGCGTGGTCAGGCCGTCGAGGTCCTGACTGGCGGCGGTCTCCATCGCCTGCACGAGGTTCGCCCGGGTGAGCTTCCCGCCGTGGGCGGCGAGCTGCCGGGCGATCTGGGCGTTGAGCATCTGCACGCGGAAGACGCCGCCATAACCGTACTGGGAGTCCGACGCCGAGAACTTCGGCGCCTGCTTGTTGTTCCAGCTGGTGAGGACGCCGGACGGCGGGTCGATGGCGTGCGGATGTGCGTCCGTGCTCAGGTAGCCGCGCCATTCGGCCTGGCCGGTACCCCAGGTCGGGAGGTCAGGGTCCACGCCGGACGGGCGTACCGGGTCGAGCCCGGAGTTGTAGTACGCGATGTGGCCGCTGTCCACGTAGAACCAGTTGAACGTGTAGCCGATCTGCGCGGCGCCCGCCATCCAGCTCGCCGCGTCATGGGTCATCGCGGGGTCGGCCCAGTGGACGAACCCGATCACCGAGTCGATCTCGTGGTCGTACGTGGACCGCTGGTTCGCCACGGCGACCGGCCTGCCGCCGTCGGCGGTGGTCCAGCCCTGCACGATGCCGTGCCGGGTGCGGTAGACGTCGTGGGTGATCACGGTGGGCGTCCCGGCACCGCCCGGTTTGGGGATCGCGGTCTCGGTGAACGTCTCGTGCGTCATGGGAACGCACTGTCCGTTGAACTCGTAGTAGGTGCCCCGCGGCTGCGGGGTGCCGCCGCCCGGATCACAGATCCGCTCCAGCCGCTGGTCGGTCAGGTCGGACCCGGCCGATGTCGCCGACCAGGCGAAGTCCCGCCCACGGCCGAGTTCGACCAGGCCGGTGCCCGGGAAGGAGGCGCCCTCGGCGTCGTAGCCCGGACCGTGCAGATCCTCCTGCATGAGGATGCCGGGGGCGAAGTAGGACACCTGCGGGCCGAACACCGCGATCGGGTGGCCACCGGCCGAATGCGCGGCGTCGACGACGAGCGCGTTGCTCATGTGCGACGGCATGGCCTGCAGCGATGCGATGATCTTGGTTGCGGTGCCGTTGGCGGGTACGGGGTCGCAGCCGGGTGTCGTGTCGGTGGGGCCGCCGGTCGGCGCCTTGGACGCGTCGTCGGGCATGGCTGTGAGCGACGGGTCGATCTGCCCGGGGATCTCGTACGGGAACGGTGCGGCGACCGTGGTGGGCGCGTCGGAATCGTTCTGCTCCTTCAGGTCGGTGAACGCCTGTTGTCCCGGGGCGCCGCCGAGCCGGCCGCG
>JBJMIW010000444.1:0-23574 GCA_045806665.1 Actinoallomurus sp. | reverse complement strand
GTCCTGGATCGCAGCCTCGGCGACCACGGTCACTCCGGCGGACTCCCCCTGGACTCTGCGGTAGCCCAGCTGGACCCGCTGCGACGAGTTCTTGGACCGGCACACACCGGGTCGACTTCGAGCGGCACAGGCATTCAGGAGCGGTCCGCACTGTCGAGCACCGCGCACAATCGCTCGAGCGCGCCCGCGAAGGCGTGCTCGGGCGGTGTGCCGTAGCCGACGACCAGCGCCGGACCCATGCCTCTGCCGAACAACGCCATCCCGGCCAGCGCCAGCCCCTGCCGTTCCGCGCGGGCGACCAGCTCGGCCTCGCCCGGCCCGTCCGCGGGCAGTTCCAGGACCGCGTGCAGCCCGGCGGCGATCCCGGACACGCGCACGCGCGGGGCGAACCGGGCCACCGCCGTGACCAGCCGGTCCCGGCGCCGCCGGTAGTGTGCGCGCATCCGCCGCACATGCCGGTCGTACGCACCGGACACGATCAACTGGGCGAGGGTCAACTGGTCCAGGACGGGGGAGTGGCGATCGGCGAGCCGCTTTTCGCGTACGACCGGTTCCAGCAGGTGCGGTGGCAGCACCATCCAGCCGAGCCGCAGCCCCGGCGCCAGGCTCTTGCTCGCGGTTCCCGCATAGACCACGTGCTTCGGGGCGAGGCCTTGTAGCGCGCCCACCGGCTGCCGGTCGTAGCGGAACTCGCCGTCGTAGTCGTCCTCCAGGATCACCGCGCCGCGTTCGGAGGCCCATGCCACGGCGGCCGTCCGGCGCGCCGGCGGCAGTGCCACACCGGTCGGGAACTGGTGCGACGGCGTGCACAGCAGCGCGTCCGCGCCCGCCAGCCGGTCGACGCGCGCGCCGTCGGCGTCGAGCGGCAGCGGCACGGTCTCGAGCCCGGCGTTGCGGAAAATCGTCCGGGTGTCCGGCAGTCCGAGCGCCTCCACCGCGATGCGCCGTCCGCCGATCCCGCACAGCGCCCGCCCCAGCAGCCCGGCGGCCTGGGCGAATCCCGAGCACACCACGATCAGCCTCGGCTCGGTGCGCACCCCGCGTACCCGCGCCAGGTATTCGGCCAGCGCTTCGCGCAGCTCCGTCGGCCCGCGTGGATCGGTGTAGCCGAGGGCGTCGTGAGGCGCGGCGGCCAGCGCCCGGCGGCTCGCGGCAAGCCAGGCGTCACGCGGGAACGACGACAGGTCCGGCGAACCGGGCCGCAGATCGTACGCGTAGCCGCGGCCGGCCCCCGAGTCCGCGAGGCCTGCCGACACGCCGATCATCGGAGCGGCCGGGGCGGGCGCGGGCTCGGCGAACACCCCCCGTGCCACCCGGGTCCCCGACCCTTGGCGCGCCGTCAACCAGCCCTCGGCGACCAGCTGCCCGTACGCGTCCGCGACCGTGTTCCGGGCGACCCCCAGATCCCGCGCGAGTACCCGCGACGACGGCAGCCGGGCGCCCGGCGTCAGACGCCCGTCCCGTACCGCCCGGCGCAGTTCCTCTTCGAGACCGGCCCGTACACCCCGAGCCGAATCCAACTCTAGATGCAGGTCAATTCCGTGATTGGCCCATTGATTCACCCGTCTAGTGGACCACACATTGGGGCCGCCGGTCCCTAGCTTCGTTAGCAGGACGGCTGGGACCACGAACGATGCACCGCCGGCGCCCCGCGGGCGACGATGCTCGGGGTTGTAGGATTTCGGTCTGTGTTTCCGGGCGGCCGGAACGAACGAAGGGATAACCATGAAGGCATGCGGAGTTTCCGAGGCGGATGGGCGCGTCGTTGCGTTGGAGTTGCCCGAGCCGCCGTCTCCCGGTCCTGGTCAGATCCTGCTGGCGGTCGAGGCGGCCGGGGTCGGACCGTGGGATCGACTGCTGAACGGTGCCGGCTGGGACGTGGGGCTGCGCCCCCCGGCGGCGCTGGGAGTGGAGGGTGCGGGCCGGGTGCTGGCCGTCGGCGCTGACGTCGATGAGTTCGCCGTCGGTGACCGGGTCCTGGCACACGACGCCCCGCTGCCCGGCGGAAGCGGCTTCTGGGCCGAACGTGTGCTGGTCACCGCAGCTCACGCAGCGGCTTGCCCGGCCGGGTTGGACGCTGCGCGAGCGGCGGCACTCCCGATCAACGGCCTCACCGCGGTGCAGGCCCTGGAGATGCTGGGACTCGGTAAGGGGCAGCGGCTCCGGGTCACCAACGGAGGCGGGGCCACCGGCGCTCTGGCCGTTCAACTGGCCGCGGCCGCGGGCGTCGAGGTGACCGCGACGGCGTCGGCGTCGGCCACCGACCGCCTGCGCGGTCTTGGGGCGTCGGAGGTCGTCGACTACCACGACCCGAACTGGCCGGATCAGGTACGCGGCGGGTTCGACGGTGCGCTGATCGCGGCGGTCGGCACGGCGGGGGCCGCCCTGCCCCTGGTGCGGGACGGCGGTCGGCTGTGCTCCCTGACCTCGGACGCGCCCGCCGAGGAGCGAGGCATTACCAGCGCGGACCTGTACGTCCGGCCCGACGCGGCTCAGCTCGCCCGGTTGGCGGAGCAGATCGTCGAAGGGACCTTGCGGCTGACTCCGGAAGAACTGCCGCTGAGCGAGGGACCGGCCATCTTCACCCGCGTGGCCGCCGGGCAGGCGGGCGGCAAGAAGTTCGTGCTCATCCCTTGAGCAGGCTGAGCGCGGCCGGGCGTCGCCCGCTCCGGACCTGACGCCGGTCACGGGGTACCCGGAGACAAGCGCGGTCACGTGCGTGAGTCCTGCCGACCAGCGGCCGAACCATGCACTGACCGCGCCGATCCGGGCAACGCCACACACCTCACGCTGCGTATCCGAGAAAGACTGCGTCGTCACGACGCGACACCCGAAGACGCAGGCAAGATACGGAAAGGTAGCACAACGGTGGGAATCATCACTCAAGATATGCGGGATATCGTCGATAGCGCGAAGCTCGCGTTCGTGGCGACGGTTTGCGAGGACGGCTCGCCGAACCTCTCCCCGAAAGGCTCCGTCCGCGTCTATGACGACGACCACCTGGTGTTCATGAACATGGCCTCACCCACCACGGTGGCGAATCTACGACGCGACCCCCGCCTGGAGGTGAACGTGGTCGATTTCCTCCTCAGGCGCGGCTACCGCTTCAAGGGAACCGCCGAGATCCGTGGCGAGGGCGACCCCGTGTTCGCGTGGTCCCGCCAGTGGGTGCTGGACACGCACGACAAGCCCGTCTATCCAACTCACGAGGCGGTACTGATCCGGGTGGAACGGGCATTGCCGGTGGATTCTCCCGCCTACACGTTCGGGCACGCGAATGAGGACGACCTGAAGCGTGCGTGGGCCGCCACCTACGGTCTGACAAACACGTAGCGCAGCACCGGGCCGTCCATCACGTGCGGGTGCCGATAATTACGTCCGCGCAGGTCATGCGGCATGTTGGTATTCGTGGAGGATGCCGCCGAGCCGGTCTCGTCGGCGGATGTCAAGCTGATCGAGTCGGCCTGCTTCATTGAGCGGTTCGGGCGCCGGCCGAAGCGGCTCGCCGTTCAGGGCACGGTGATGCCGGTGCTGGTTGTAGAAGGACTCGAACTCGCGGAGTGCGTGGAGCAAGTGGGCCTGGTTCCAGACCAGGGTTCGGCCAAGAAGCTCGCGCCGGCAAGTCTGCACCCTGTACCGCACGGCCCGGGTGTCCCAGTCCCGCTCCCGGTAGCCGTTGACGACGGAGATTCAGCCGGAATCTGCGCTGGTCAAGGCCTGTCTTCCCGTTGTCTTGCCGGGGGCATTCCGCTCGCGCTCGGTCCGTGCGAGGCTGGTGTGTAGAGTGCGGCAGGTGATCCGCGGGAGTTCAGGGTCGCCTTGTCGGTCGTTTCGGTGGGCCGGTTGCTGAAGAAGATGGGGTTGTCGCCGCAGCGGCCGTTGCACCGGGCCTATGAGCAAGATCCCGAGGCGGTGGAACGCTGGAAGAATGAGAGGTATCCGGCGATCCGTGCTGCGGCGGAACAGGCCGGGGTCACGATCTACTTCGCCGACGAGGCCGGGATCCGCTCGGACTATCACTCCGGCACCACCTGGGCGCCCATCGGGCGGACCCCCGTCGTGCACGGCACCGGCGCACGGTTCGCGATCAATATGATCTCCGCGGTCACGGCAAAGGGCGCGCTGCGGTTCGCGGTCTATGAGGGCAGCACCACCGCCGCGACCTTCATCGATTTCTGCAAGCGGCTGCTGCATGACGCGCCCGGCCCGGTTTATCTGATCGTCGAGACCGCTGACCGCTGGCCGCCTTCGGGGCGGGAGCCGGCCTGGCGGTCAGCGGCTGATCACTGTCATCCGCTGGAGGGTCGCCGGCGATCCTCCTGTAGCCCCTGTGCCGTGCCAAAACTCACCGCTAGGCATCTCGTCTGGACGTTCGCATGATCATCGGGCAGCTCTTCGATACTCGTGGATCAGACTGGCTGTCAACGGCCAGGTGCGTGTGGCTCTGACCCACTTTCCGTGATCGCGTTACTCCATGAGCAGGACGTGCTTGCGCAGCAGGTCGTGGTTGGCCCTGCCATACATCTGTCTCTTGATCATCTTGATCCGGTTCACGTTTCCTCCGACGACTCCGGAGAGCCCAGCTTTGACGGCGTCCCAGTCGCGGCGCAGGCCCGCGGCGAAGCTGCGCAGCTCGCGGACGGGACCGGCTTCCGCGCGGTCGGCCCATTCGTCGAGGTCCTTGCCTCGAAGCTGAACCAGCATCTCGGCGAACTGGCGGGTGAGCTCGATCGTGGCAGCGATCTTCGGGCATCGGTGCTGACCGACATATTCAAGCCAGTGGGCCGTTGGCGTGGCAGCGAGCAGGTGGGCGCTCACCTCGGAGTACAGATGGGACGACATCGGTGTCCCGGCCACGTCGGCCAGCGTCGCCGCGTCGAGCCAGCCGCTGACACCGCCGATGCGTTCCAGGTCGGGCATCACCAGGTCACTCGCGCCGTGTGTCAATGCGAGGGACATGGCACGCGGGCCGGCGAAGTTCTCGCCGATCTGCACCGGCGTACGGGCAGCGGTCCGGGGAGCGGGTGAACCGCCGCAACGGGTATCGGGAGCGGGACTGGGAACGTCGGGAAGTCCATGTCCATCAAGGGCCAGAAGCAGAAGAAGGGCAACTGGTGCGGCCCGGCGGCCGCCGTAACCGCCCTGACGAACCAAACGGGCGTCAAACTCAACTCGGGCACCCAGGCCCACCTGGCGAAGAAGATGGGCACCGACAAGATCGGGTTCACCTCCCCGATCGCGTGGTGATCTACGGCTTCGACGACACCACGAGCTGGGACCAGTCGACCTACCTCATCTGGGACCCCGCGCACGGCAAGCGCACGCTCAAGGCGACCCAGTGGCAGAAGATCTCCTACGCCGGCCAGTTCGTCGTCGCGTGGCAGGACACTCCGTTCTAAGCCCATCGCCCGATTTGTAATCCGGATTAAGCGTGATTCCTCGGTGTCGCCGGATGCGCCGGAGAAGACAGATAAAGAGCGAGTAATCATCTGCGCCGTGCTCTCTCCGGTTACGGGATCGACGCCGGTTGCTGGGTATGCGGAAGGGGACGTCCGTGTCCGGGCAAGCGACATGCGCCAGGTGAAGGCCGGGGTGGAAAGAGATGATCCGTCACTGTGTGTCGAGGTCGCTTGGAAGCATGACCATGGCCCTGCGGACGCCGACGGTCATCGCGCTGGTGGTCGTGCTGTCAGCGGCTGTCGCGTCACCGCCGGCGAGCGCGAGCCGGGCCGCCCTCCGTCGTACCGTCGCATCGAGCGGCGGTGGCGATGGCTCAGGCAGCATCGGTCGCGTCAGCCTGCACAACGGCAACGGCAAGCGCAACGTCAACACCTCGACGATCCTGAGCCCGACCGTCAACCGAGGCGGGCTGCAGATCGCGAACACGGATACCGCGGGCACGACCATTACCAAGGTCAATGCTCACAAGAACAAGTTCTGCTGCTCTCACCGGCACCGGCACCGGCGTCGCCGCTGACAGCCGGGGGCGCCGGAGATCAACCCCGCGGTATCCCGATCGGCCCGGCGAGCGCCGGGTCGGGGAGCCGGGCTCAGGGGAGCGGGGGAGCCTTGCGGGCGGAGCCGCGGTAGGTCTCGGCGGCATAGCGCCGCTCGCTCTCGTCGAGTTTGGCGTGTGCGGCCTCGAACAGGTCGACGCCCAGCATGTCGGCCAGCCGGACCAGATAGACGACGACGTCGGCCAGCTCGGAACGCACGCGGGCCGCCGCCTCGGGATCCTGCATCACCCGGGCCGACTCCTCGGGGGTCAGCCACTGCAGCTCGGCGAGCAGTTCGCCGGTCTCCCCGGCCAGTGCCATGGCGAGGTTCTTCGGGGTGTGGAACTGCTCCCAGTCCCGTGCCGCGGCGAACTCCCGCAGCCGGACCGCCAGCTCTTCCAGTGCCGTCGTCACGAGCCCACCGTACGGGGCCGGGGCAACGGTGCAGGCCGGTGGTTCGGCTCGGCAGGCCAGGGAACCGGCGGGCGGGTGACGTCGAAGAGGACACGTCGGCGCGATCCTTAGGTGTCCGCGGCGACGACGGCAGCGGCGACCTCGAGCAGCACGAGTTCCACGTTCGGCGGCTGAGCGATCCGTACCGGCCTGTCGCCAGACCGGGCGAGGAGCGTACGAACGCCCAATGCGCCGGTCCGGAGATGACCGCGCGGGGCACACTGATTGGCATGGATGAGCTCGCCGAGCTGCGGGCCGCGGAATGGCAGCGGTTGCTGGCCGCCGTCCGCCGCCGGCTGGAGAAGACCGGCGGCGAGCCGGTCGGCTCGGTGGGACTCACCGATCCCACCGACGCGGAGCTCCGCGTGGTCGGCCGGATCACCGACCGGTACGGCGGCGGACACCGTGCCCGGCGCGTCACCATCTCCTTGGGCGAGCTCGACCGCTTGCTGCGCCGTACGTACGGCACCGGCCTGCTTGCCGCGCTCGCACGGATGGACGCACCGGAAACCCCGACCGGTATGGCGGCGGCGCTCCAGGCCGCGCTGCGGGGCCGCCACGCGGGCGAGGGCTGGTACTCGGCCTGGCTCGGCCAGATGTCGCGGGACGGAACCGCGGCCCGGCTCGTACGGCAGGGGCAGGGTGAGCTTCTCGCCCGGGCCGCCGCCGTGCTCGACCGGCTGCCCGCGAAGGACGTCCCGCTGCCCGTGCTCGCGGAGTGGGCGACGGGTGACGCGACGGCGCTGTACGCCACTCCGCTGGCCGACCTGGTCATGCGGGCGCTGCGGCTCTGGCAGGGGGCGGCGGAGCCGTCCGACCGCGCGGCCGAACGCAGGATCTGGAACGACGCGGGCGTCGTCGTCGACGACCTGACGAGTCAGGTCCTCGTCCTGAACGTGCGCGTGGCCGAACGACACACGGTCGCCCGGTGGCTGGGCGACGCGGCGGACGCGGGCCTGCCGTTCCGGGCCACCCTCCAGCAGCTCATGAGCGGCCCGCTGACACCCAAGGGCGGAGAGGTCTTCGTCTGCCAGAGTCCCGCGGTGGTCCGTGCGGCGGCCGCCCGGCTGGGCGCGGGGTGCGCCACGCTCGTGTGCACGGAGGGGCGGGCGTCGGTCGCCTGCCGCCGCCTCCTCACCGCCGCGGCGGTCGCCGGGGCGCGGATCCGGTGGCACAGCGACTTCGACTGGGCGGCCCTGCGCATGACGGCCGCGGCCGTCCACCGGTACGCCGCGCTGCCGTGGCGGATGGACGCCGAGGACTACCTGGAGGCCGTGCGGGCGCCCGGCGATCCGCTGCGCGGAGCGCGTGCGGCCACTCCCTGGGACGAACGCCTGGCCGAGGCGATGGCCAGGGAGGGGCGCGCCGTCCGCGAGGAGCGTCTCGTCCCCGTGTTGCTGCGAGATCTGCGGGCGGGCTGAACGCAGCAGCGTATCGGCTCGATCGGGTCTGGAGTCCCGGTTCAATCGAGGACCACAGGATCTGGTCGACCCCGGCCGGGAGGCCCGATCCTTGGACAGGGTCTTCGGCCACGGCTGCAAGACAGAGGGCCGCGTCGGTCCGGCGACGCGGTCCTCCCCTCTCGTTTCCGCCCGGTCCGCTGGACACCGACCGGGCGACGCTTCTGCGCCGACCTCTCGACACCCGGGTCGGGCGATCGCCCGTAGCGGTCAGCCCTCGTCGAGGGAGCCGTCCCAGGCCCACGCCAGGGCGCGGGGGAGGCCCCAGTGCCCGAGCGGCGTCAGGCGCCGGTGCTCGTCCAGCGCGCCGACGGCCTCCCAGACGGGCACGATCAGCTCGAATCCCTGCTCGACGGGTTCGCGGTCGTCCGGGTCGTAGGCGCCCTCGATCTCAGGGCAGCCGTCCGCGTAGGAGAACAGGTCCTCCGGCCAGGCGCGCGCGCCGACGCCCGCCCTGGCCAGGCCGATCACCGCGCCCGCCCAGTCGGCGTGCTGCAGGGTCATCAGCGCGCTCTCCTCGTGGGTGCCGAGGCCCGACTCGCCGTTCATGGCGATCAGCGCTCCGGCGGCCTGGATCCAGAGGCTCTCGTCGTCCGCGGGCGGCTCCCCGCGCCAGCCGGCGGCCGCGGCGAGGTGGCGGTACGGCCATTCCTTGAGGTGACCGCGGATGCGTTCGGCCGCCGGGCGCACTTCCCCTTCGGGAACGGCGGCGCTCACGACCGCGGGCAGCGCCTCCCGGAGGAGTTCCACCGCCGCGCGGTCGGCCTCCTGCCACTCGCGCAGGAACTCGTCCGCGTCGAATTCGAGGAGGTCGTCGTAGCCCTCCACCTCGCTGGTCGGGAGCCGGGTGACGTTGTCGTCCTTGTCGCTCACGACACGACTGTACTGGCGTTCGCCGCACTAGATCGCCGGTTGCGGAACCTGCGGTCGGCGCGTGCCCCTGCTACGAACCCGGTCGCAGCAGCGGGAAGGGGATCGTCTCGCGGATGTTTCGGCCGGTGAGCGTGATGAGCAGCCGGTCCACACCCATGCCCAGGCCCCCGGACGGGGGCATGCCGTACTCGAGCGCACGCAGGAAGTCCTCGTCCAGATCCATCGCCTCCGGGTCGCCACCGGCGGCGAGCAGCGACTGCTCCGTGAGGTTGCGGCGCTGGACGATCGGGTCGATGAGCTCGGAGTACGCCGTGCCGAGCTCGAGGCCGAACACGATCAGGTCCCACTTCTCGGCCAGCCGCGGGTCGTCGCGGTGCGGCCGGGTGAGCGGCGAGGTCGTCGCCGGGTAGTCGCGGACGAACGTCGGCGCCTGCAGCGTGTGCTCCACCAGCGCCTCGAACAGCTCCTGGACGAGCTTGCCCTGTTCCCACGACGGGTCGTACGCGATGCCGACCCGGTCGGCGTGCTTCTGGATCGTGCGCAGCGAGGTCCCCGGCGTCACCTGCTCACCGAGCGCGTCGGACACCGAGCCGTACACGGTGATCTCGCGCCACGGTTCGGCGAAGTCGTACTCGACGCCGTCGTGGACGATCACGGTGGACCCGGTCGCCGCGCGCGCCGCGTCGGTGACCAGCTCGCGGGTCAGGACGGCCATCGTGTCGTAGTCGCCGTACGGTTCGTACGCCTCCAGCATCGTGAACTCGGGGTTGTGCCGGGGCGACACGCCCTCGTTGCGGAAGTTGCGGTTGAGCTCGAAGACCTTGCCGGCGCCGCCGACGAGCAACCGCTTGAGGTAGAGCTCGGGCGCGATGCGCAGGTAGAGGTTCATGTTGTAGGCGTTCATCTTGGTGGTGAACGGCCGGGCCGCCGCGCCGCCGTGCACCGGCTGCAGCATCGGCGTCTCCACCTCGAGGAAGTCGTGCCGGCGCAGGCGGTCGCGCAGGGCCGTGATCACATCACTGCGCATCCGCAGCATCCGCCGGCTCTCGTCGCCCACGATCAGGTCGACGTAGCGCTGCCGGACCCGTGTCTCGTCGGACAGGGTCCTGCCGGGTGCGCCGAAGCCGCTCGGGAGTGGGCGCAGGCACTTGGCGGTGAGGGTCCAGGAGGAGGCGAGCACCGACAGCTCCCCGGTACGGGAGGTGACGACCTCGCCGTACACGCCGACCTGGTCGCCGAGGTCGATGAGCTGCTTCCACCGCCGCAGGTCCTCGGGGTCGACGACGTCCGCGGCGAGCATCACCTGCAGGTCGCCGGTCTCGTCGCGCAACTGCGTGAAGATGAGCCTCCCGTGCTCGCGGGCGAGCATGACCCGCCCGGCGATCGCGACCCGCTCGCCGGTGTGCGTGTCGGGGGCGAGATGGCCGAACCGCTCCCTGACCTCCGCGGCGGTCGCCGTACGCTCGAAGCCGAGCGGGTACGGCTCGACGCCGGCCTCGCGCAGCCGGTCGAGCTTGGCGTGGCGCACCCGCTCCTGCTCGGACAGGCGCCGCGCCGGCAGCCGGGCGGCGTCCGCAGACTCCTCGATCGACTTGATCTTCGCCACGAGCCCCGGGGAGGGCGTCGGCGTGTCGAGGCGGGGCGCGAACGGCGTCGGCAGGAACCCCTCGGCCCGGGCCATGGCGAGGCCGATCCGTACGAGCTCGCGGTTCTGCTCGAAGCACACGAAGCGCGGGGTCCAGACCGGGTTGTACTTGGCGTTCGCCAGGAAGAGCGACTCCAGCTGCCAGAACTTCGAGGCGAACGAGAGGAGCCGGTAGGCGAGCCGGCTGACGGGTCCGGCGCCGATCGCCGATCCGCGTTCGAAGACCGAGCGCAGCATGGCGAAGTTCAGCGAGACGCGGGTGACGCCGACCATGGCGGCGTTCTCGGCCAGCTTGGCGACCATGAACTCGTTCAGGCCGTTCTCCGCGTCGCGGTCCCGGCGCATGAGGTCCAGGGACAGGCCGGGCCGGCCCCAGGGGACGAAGCTCAGCAGACCGCGCCGCCGGCCCGCGCCGTCGAACGCCTCGACCATCACGCAGCGCTCGTCGGTCGGGTCGCCCAGCCGGCCGAGCGCCATGGAGAACCCGCGTTCGCTGTGGCCGTCGCGCCATCGGTCGGCGTCGGCGACCAGCTCGGCCATCTCCTCGGGGCTGATCGCGCCGTGCCGGCGGATGCGGACCGTGTAGCCGGCGCGCTCGACGCGGCGGACGGCCTGGCGTACCTGGCGCATGTCGCGGCCTTCGAGGTTGAACTCGCGCAGGTCCAGGATCGCCTCGTCGCCGAGCTCGAGGGCATCGAGCCCGCACCGGCCGTACGCGGCGGCGGCACGCTCGCTCGTGCCGATCACGCCGGGGATCCACGCGTGCGCCCGGCACTCGGCGAGCCATTCCTTGATGGCGACGTCCCACGCCTCGGGGTCGCCGAGCGGGTCGCCGGCGGCCAGGGACACCGAGCTCTCGACGCGGTAGGAGATGGCGGCCCGGCCGTTGGGGGAGAAGATGATGTCCTTGTCGCGGCGGAGTGCGAAGTAGCCGAGGGAGTCCTGCTCACCCCACTCGGCGAGCAGGGCGCGGGCGGGCAGTTCCTCGTCGGGGGTCAGGACGGCGAGCCGCTGGCCGGGCCGGAACAGCGCCCACACGGTCGTCACGAGCAGGCCGCTGCCGAGCACGCCGAGAATGCCGTCGACCCAGCCGGGGACGTCGACGTGGAGTTCCTCACCGCTGACGCCCGCGCCGAGGAGCGTCTGCAGTGCGGCGTACACCAGGTGCGTCCACTCGGCGCCGCGCGGGTCACGGTCGGTGAGGAAGACCAGGCTGGTGCCGATCACGCCGCCGACGATGAGCAGCCCGGTGAAGACGAGCAGGGCGAGCCGTCGGTTGGCGCGGTCCGGCAGCGCGGAGAACTGCCCGCGCGCGGCGACGAGCAGCGCCACGACGATGCCGAACGCGACGGCCGTGGCCAGTTCGCCCCCGCCGCCGGCGATCCCGGCGAGGGCCCAGACGCCGAAGAACAGCAGGAAGAAGACCATGCTGATGCGCCAGGCGGCCTTCTTACGCCGGCGGACGCCGACCGACAGCAGGATGAGCAGCAGGCCGTACGGGAGGCTGGAGTACCAGCCGAAGTAGTTGATCGAGCGCAGCACCCAGATGCCGGACAGCCACTGGATCAGGCCGGAGGACAGCCACGCCAAAACGGACAGAACGCCCGAAACCCGGAGGTACCAGAAGAGGGCAGTGGGCACGCTTTCGACGACCCGCTGCCATGCCTCGGCCAGCCTCGTCCTCATCGCGCCCCCGTCATCATGCCGCACATTCTTTCTTTGTACCGGGGATTGGGTGAGCGTCACGTCAATGAACGCTCCTCCTGTCGGTATCGTGCATGGACTATGCCGGAAAAACCCCTTCTTGCCCAGCGTTACCGCCTGCTCACTGAAGTGGGACGTGGTGGCATGGGGACGGTCTGGCACGCCCTAGATGAAGTGCTCGGCCGCGACGTCGCCGTCAAAGAGGTGATCCTCCCGCACGGGTTCTCCGAGGACGAGCGGGAGATCCAGCACAAGCGGACCTTCCGCGAGGCGCGCACCGCCGCCCGGCTCAGCCATCCCGGCGTCGTGGCCGTCTACGACGTGGTCGAAGAGGACGGCCGCCCCTGGATCGTGATGGAGCTGATCCGGGCCCGCTCCCTCGAGCAGATCATCAAACAGGACGGCCCGCTCCCGCCCAGGCGCGCCGCCCAGATCGGGCGGCAGATGCTGGGCGCCCTGATGGCCGCCCACGAGGCGGGCATCCTGCACCGGGATGTCAAGCCGAGCAACGTGCTGGTCTCCGACGGGCGGCACATACGGGCCGTGCTCACCGACTTCGGCATCGCGCGGGCGCAGAGCGACGCGACGCTCACCCAGACCGGCATGCTGATCGGCTCTCCGGCCTACATCGCCCCCGAACGCGCCCGCGGGCGGCAGGCGGTGCCCGCCTCCGACCTGTGGTCGCTCGGCGCGACCCTGTACGCCGCCGTGGAGGGCAAGTCGCCGTTCGAACGGACCGAGGCGATGGCGAGCCTGGTCGCCGTGCTCACCGAGGACCCGGCGCCGGCCCCGCACGCCGGGTCGCTGGCCCCGGTGATCGCCGGTCTGCTCCGCAAGGACGAGGAGACGCGGCTCACGGCCGCAGAGGCCGGTGTCATGCTCGACCGGATCCTCATGGACGTCTCGAGCGCGACCCGGGTGCTGAAGACGGCCGACGTCGCGGCCGCGGTCGCGGCCGCCCGGACGGAGCCGGACGAGCCGTCGGACATGCCGGTGACCGGCCAGGTCATGACCCCGCCCGAGCCCGACGAGACGGTGACCGACGACAGGTCGACCGGCGAGACGGATCGCGAGGAGACGGCCGCCCACGACGCCCGGCCGGTCTGGCTCTCGGGCCGTGGCGGCAACCTGGCGATCGCCGCCGTCGTCACTGTGATCGTCCTAGGTTTGATCATCCTTACCTCCCTGCGCTGACTCGCCGCAAACGATGCTGATCCGTCATCCCTGCTCGGTATCGTCCTCAGCTATGCCACTGGGGGAGGGTTCGGTACTGGGCCGCCGTTATCGCCTGCTCGGGCACATCGGGCGAGGCGGCATGGGGACGGTCTGGCACGCCCATGATGATCTTCTGGCCCGGGACGTCGCCGTCAAGGAGGTCCTGTTCCCGCCCGGCCTGACCGAAGACGAGCACAAGGTGATGTACGAGCGCACGCTGCGGGAGGCGCGCTCGGCGGCCCGGCTCAACCATCCGGGGATCGTCACGGTGCACGACGTGGTCGAGGCGGACGGCCGGCCCTGCATCGTCATGGAGTTCGTCCGGGCGCGCTCCCTGCAGGAGGTCATCGACGAGGAGGGCAGGCTCCCGCCGATCCAGGTGGCCGAGATCGGCCTGAAGGTGCTGGCCGCCCTGCGCACCGCGCACGCCGCCGGGATCACCCACCGGGACGTCAAGCCGGCGAATGTGCTGCTCGCCGGGGCGGCGGGCGAGCCGATCTCCCGCTCCACACGCGTCGTGATCACCGACTTCGGCATCGCCACGATGGAGGGCGACTCGACGCTGACCCAGACCGGCCTGATCATGGGATCGCCGGCCTACATCGCTCCCGAACGCGCACGGGGCGACAAGGCCTCCCCGGCCTCCGACCTGTGGTCGCTCGGCGCGACGCTCTACGCCGCCGTGGAGGGCCGGTCACCGCACCATCGGACCGATGCGATGGCGGCGCTCACTTCGGTGATCTCCGAGGACGCGCCGCCGCCGCGCCACGCCGGGCCGCTCGCGCAGGTGCTCATGGGCCTGCTCGCGAAGGACCCGGCCGGCCGCCTGACGGCCGACCAGGCCGTGGAGGACCTGACCCGGGCCGCGCAGAGCACCCGGCCGCTGCCCGCCCCGGATCCGGCCGCGACCGCCTCCGCGGACCCGTCCCCCGGCCCCGAACGGCCGGGGGGACCCTGGCGCCTCGCCGTGGACTCGGCGCCGCCGTACGAGTCCTCCTCCGCCGCGGTCGCGGAGCCTGAAGCCGGTGGGCGGGGCGGCCCGGCCGCCATGCGGGATCCGGCTCCCCCCGGCGGCGCCCGCCTGGACCCGTCGGCGCACACTGGGGGCGGCCCCCCGGGTTCCGGGGCCACCGCACAGGACGAGGGGTGGATGCGGACGTACGACCGGCCGGCGGAGGCGTCCGCCGCGTCCGGACGGAGCGGAGCGGGGCCGAGGGCGGTGCTGGTCGCCCTCGTGGCCGTCGTCGCCGCGGCCGGGATCGTCCTGGCCCTAATGATCAACTTCTCCGGCGGGAAAGACGACCCGTCCGCGGCGACCAGACAGCCCTCCTCGCCGACGAGTCCGTCGCCGACCAAGAGCTCGACCCGTCCCCCCGTCCCGGCGGGCTACCGGCAGGTGAGGGCCATGGACGGATCCACGCTCGTCGTGCCCAAGGGGTGGCGGCACGAGACGCGCCGGGCCCAGTCCGAACGCTGGATCGATCCCAACACGGGGAGCAACATCCAGCTGGACACCATCCCCTGGGGCACGCCGGACCCGGTGCGGCACTGGCAGACCTGGGACGGTCCGAAGATCCTCCCCAAGTTCCAGATGGTGGAGCCGCCCCACCCCGTCGAGGCCCGCGGCTGGAAGATGGCCGACGTCCACTACATGTGGCTGTTCCCGTGGGACAGCACCGCCCATCCCGGGGGACGCGCCCAGGATCGGCAGATGATGCACGTCTTCGACCGGGGCTTCACCGTCAACGGCCGGCAGTACTCCCTCATGTCCGTCGCCAGGGATTCCCCCACTGCGAAGGACTACTTCGACAAGGCGTTCGCCGCTTTCCAGCCAGGCCCCCCGTGACGCCCGTCCAGGTGGGGCATCGAGCGAGTCGGCCGCCATTTTTCTCACATTGAGTAATCGATCACCACTCTCTGTCACGATGTAAGGCGCAGGTGAGGCGAGAGACTCGTGAAGGGAGCTCCCGTGCATACGACTGTGCGGGCGGCCTATCCGGCGGACCGCACCGCCGTGGCGCAGGCGCGCCGGTTCGTCCGGGACGCGCTCATCGCGTGGGGGGCCGACGACGCGATCGACGACGCGGTGCTGCTGACGAGTGAACTGGCGACCAACGCCATCACGCACGCGGGTACCCCCTTCGAGGTGGTCTGTCGCGTGAATGACTCGTCCGTGCAGGTGGAGGTCGTGGACCGTGACCCGACGCGGCTGCTCCCGGCCCCTCGCGAGGCCGACGACCTCAGCGTCAGTGGCCGCGGGCTGCTGATGCCGATACTGCTCGCCGCCGCCTGGGGCGTGTCGTACGCGGCCGGGTCCAAGACCGTCTGGTTCCGCCTGGCCACCCGGTCGGCGTCGGGCTGGGCGCCGGCACCCTGCGGATGCGCCTCGTCGGTGCAGTGACCGGGCGGCCGGGTCCTCAGCCCAGCCATCCCGGCTTGACCAGACCCGTCTCGTAGGCCATCACGACGAACTGCGCGCGATCGCGGGCGTGCAGCTTGATCATGGTCCGGCTCACGTGGGTCTTGGCCGTCGCGGGGCTTACGACGAGGCGCTCGGCGATCTCCTCGTTGGACAGTCCCTCGGCCACCAAGGCCATGACCTCGCGCTCCCTGTCGGTCAGGCCGCGGAGTTCGGCCGCGGACCGGGGCTTCTTCGCCTTCGCGGCGAACTCCGCGATGAGGCGGCGGGTCACGCTCGGCGAGAGCAGCGCATCGCCGGAGGCCACCTCCCGTACGCCCCGGATCAGGTCGGCCGGCTCGGTGTCCTTCACCAGGAAGCCGCTGGCCCCGCCGCGCAGCGCCTCGAAGACGTACTCGTCGAGCTCGAACGTCGTGAGGATGACGACCCTGGTACCCGCCAGCCGATCGTCGCCGACGATCTCCCGCGTGGCGGCGAGACCGTCGAGCACCGGCATCCGGATGTCCATCAGCACGACGTCGGGCCGCTCGCGCCGGACCAGGCGCACGGCCTCGGCGCCGTCCCCGGCCTCGCCGACCACCTCGATGTCGGGCTGGGCGTCGAGCAGTGCCCGGAACCCGGCCCGGACCAGGGCCTGGTCGTCGGCGAGCAGTACGCGGATCAATCGTCCTCCTTGTCCGGGGCGGGCCTACCCGCCGCGGTTCCGTTGACGGGCACCGGGAGGGTCGCGCGCACCCGGAAACCGCCGATGCCCGGCCGCGGCCCCGCCGTGAGGTCCCCGCCGAGGGCGGTGATGCGTTCGCGCATTCCGGGGATGCCGTCGCCGCCGCCCGGCAGGTCTCCGGGCGCGCCGCGCCCGTCATCCTCGATCTCCACCCGGAGCTCACCCTCGCCGTACCCGACGCGCACGGTCGCGGTCACGCCCGGCCCCGCGTGCCGTGTGACGTTCGTCAGCCCCTCCTGCACGATGCGGAAGGCCGCCAGGTCGATCCCGGCGGGCAGCGGGTACGGGCGGCCGGTCACGTCGGTGCGCACGGTGATGCCCGCGGCGCGCGCGCGGGAGATCAGGTCGTCGAGTCGGCCGAGGCCCGCGGCCGGTGCCCGGGGCGCGTCCTCGTCGACCTGCCGAAGGACGCCGAGCACGGAGCGGACCTCGGTCAGCGCCTCCTTGCTGGCGTCCTTGATGGCGGCCAGGGCCGTCCGCGCCTGCTCAGGGCGTTCGTCCATGAGGTGCAGGGCCACGCCCGCCTGAACGTTGATCATCGAGATGTTGTGCGCGAGTACGTCGTGCAGTTCCCGCGCGATGCGGAGCCGTTCCTCGCTGGCCCGACGGCGTTCCTCCTCCGCCCGGGTACGCCGCGCCTCGGCCGCCCGTTCGCTGCGGATGCGCACGAGTTCGGCGCCGGTCAGCACCAGCAGCAGCCAGGTCAACATGACCAGGGCGTGCCCGATCGACCAGCCGCGGAGCTGGAACGGCCCGTACGGCAGGAAGGGGCCGAGGGCGTTCAGCAGGACGAACCCGGCCCCGGTGACGATCCAGGTGGCGGCGCGCCGGCCGCTGCTCACCGCCGCCACGATTGCCACGATCGGGCTGAGGAACACCGGCCCGAGGACGTACCCCCGGAACACGTAGGAGCCGGTCACGGCGAGGACGACCGCGAGCGTGACGGCCGGCAGATGCCGCCGCGCGAGCAGGGCGACCGGCCCGGTGAGGAGCAGCGCGTACGCCGGCGCGTCCAGGTGCTCAGGCTGGTAGCGCATGTGCCCGTCGGCGCCCGTGGAGCCGATCACCTGGATGAAGCCGACGATCAGCGGGACCACGAACACCGACAGTGCACCGGGCCGCCATCGGGCCGTCGTCCGCACGTCGCTCACACTCGGACTCTAGGATGCGGGTACACGCCGGGGCATCCGGTCACGGTCGGCATCGCGCGTACGCCGCGGGGAGTACCCACAGCGTCGGCCTCTATGATTTACCGGCCGATAGCCCTGCAGTGTGGACACTGGTCGGATCTGGTTGATTTGGGTGCTTCGGCCAACTTTTCCGGCGACCCAGGCATCTTGAGAAGGGAAGCGTGGGTTCGCGGTTACCGTAATCGGCTGAGCGCGGCGTTGAGCCATGCTGAGATCTTCCTTAACTTGAGGCGCGTTCGATCAGCGGGCCGGCCGGATCTGAGAGGACACCAGTGGGACTGACGAGCGGGGGCTTCTTCGGTTTTCTCATCGTGGTGGCCGTGGGGGTGACGGCCGCGACCATCTGGTGGTGGCCGAAGTTCGCCGGATCCGGTATACGTCCGTTCCTCGCCCGGATCGGCTTGTTCCTGACCGGCCAGGTCGCGTTGGTCATGGCGCTGCTCACCGGGGTGAACAACTACTTCCTGTTCTACGTCTCCTGGTCCGACCTCTTGGGCACCAACAACCAGGGCATCCACGTCCAGCTGAACAACAACAGCAGCACCGCGAGCAGGCCCCAGGGCGACGGACGGCCGCTGGCCCGCCAGGCGACGACCATCGGGCAGAAGCACAGGGCCGACCCCGCCAAGGACGGCCAGATCGAGCAGGTGGAGATCAGGGGCGACCGCACCGGCCTGACCACCCAGGCGTACGTCTACCTGCCGCCGCAGTACTTCCAGAAGAAGTTCGAGAAGCGCCACTTCCCGGTGATGTACGACTTCACGGGCTTTCCGGGCGTCCCCGAGCAGCTCATCACCCGGTTGAACGTCCCGGCGACCGCGACCACCGAGATGAACGCCGGGCGGGTGCAGCCGATGGTCATCGTGATGATGCGCCCCACGCCGACCTCGGTGATGCCGCGGGACACCGAGTGCACGGACGTCCCCGGCGGTCCGCAGGTGCTGACCTTCTACTCCCAGGACGTCCCCGACCGGCTCATGTCCACGTACCGGGTGGCGGCCGGCTACCGGGGCTGGGGCGTGCTGGGCGACTCTACGGGCGGGTACTGCGCGGTCAAGCTGGCCATGACGCACTCCGACCGGTTCACCGCGGCGGTCTCGATGGCCGGGTACTTCTACCCGCGGCAGGACTGGCAGACCGGCGACCTGTACGGCGGCAGCCAGCAGGTCAAGTCGGACAACAGCCTCATCTGGCGGCTGCAGCACCTGCCGCCGCCCCCGATCTCCGTGCTCGTCACCACGAGCCCGGACGGCGAGGTCGACTACGGCGAGGCGCGGAAGTTCCTCCAGCTCGCCGCGGCGCCGATGGCCACGGACAAGATCTTGGTCGCGGGCGGCGGCCACAACCCGCACACGTGGAAGCGGGTCACACCGAGCGCCCTGCAGTGGCTGAGCGCCCACCTGGTCCACGAGGGCTCCTGACGACCGACCGCGGCAGCCGGACCAAGGGGGAGCGGGACGGCCATTGGAGCCGTACGCCGAGCGCGGACCGTACGCTCAGCCGGGCGGCCTGGGGCGCCAGCGGATCGGCAGGTACTTGAGGCCGTTGTGGACGTTGGACCGGAGCCGCCGGGCCTCCCCGGCCGGCTCGATGGCGTCGAAGCGGTCCAGGACGGCCGCGAACATCGCCCGCATCTGCATGCGGACCAGGTGCGCGCCCAGGCAGGCCCGCGGCCCGTGGCCGAGTGCGAGGTGGTCGTTGGGCGCGCGTCCGACGTCGAACCGCGCGGGCTCGGCGAACACCGGTTCGTCGCGGTTGGCCGAGGCGAGCCAGACGACGAGCCGCTCGCCCTTGCGGACCGGGACGTTGCCGACGACGGTGTCGGCGGTGGCCGTGCGCCCGACGCACAGGACGGGCGACCACCAGCGCAGCATCTCCTCGACGGCGGTGTCCAGGAGCCCCGGGTCGGCGCGGAGCCGCGCGGTCTCGGCCGGATTCTTGAGCAGCGCGAACATCCCGCCGGACAGCCCGCCGCAGACGGTGCCGTTCGCGGCCGCGGCGAACAGACGGAAGAGGTTCTCGAACTCCTCCGCCGGATCCGGGTCGTTCTTCCCGCCCGCCCCCTCGACGAGGGCGGTCATCAGGTCCTCGCCGGGATGGCGGCGCTTGTGCTCGGCGAGTTCGCCGGCGTAGACGCGCAGGTCGGGCAGGTCCTCCCGCGTCTCCGGAACCGCCGGACCGGAGGACTCCGGATCGAGCGGGCGGTGCGGCCGCGCGGCCACCGCCCGGCGGGCCATCCCGGTGCACCCGGGCGGATCGAACCCGCCCTCCGGGGCGTACCCGACGGGGTATCCGGCGACCGAGCGGCCGATGAGGCGGTCGGACCAGTCGGACAGCAGCCACCGGTCCGACTCGGGGACGCCGAGCAGGTCGGCGAAGCTCAACAGTGGCAGCTCCGCCGCGATCTCCGTGGCGAAGTCCGCCTCACCCTTCTCGGCGACCGCGTCGGCCAGGGCGTGCGCCCGGCGCTCGATGCGCGCGGCCAGGTCGCCGACGGTGCGCACGCCGAACGCGCGGGGTAGCCGTCTGCGGAGCCGGGACCGCGCGGGGGGATTCGCGGCGGGCGTCCTGCCGCGTCCGTGGCCGAGGTCCTTGTCCGCGAGCCCCCGCGCGGAGAAGAGTTTGGGATTGCGCAGGACGTGACCGGCGTCGGCGTGCCGGAGCACCGCCCAGAATCCGGGGCCGGCGGGCTCGTCGTCGACCGGTTTCTCCTCGATCCAGACCACCGGTGTGGAGCCGCGCAATCGGGCCAGCGCGTCGTACGGCACCCCCCGCACGTACGTGTCGGGGCTGTAGATCATGTCGGTGTCGGAGACCGGCGTGGCGACTCGTCGTTGAGTCATGAGTTCCCCTCCCGCGTCTAAGGACCGTATCCCGCACGCCCGTCCTGGACCAAGGGCCGGTTCCGGCCGTCGCCGATGACCGGTCCGAAATTCAGGTCCGTTGACGAACGAGTACGGGAGGGTTAACCTGCAGCCAACTTATAGGAAAGTTTCCTATAAGAGCGTGCCGTATCGGGGTCCCGGCGGGCCGTGCCGACCGGCCGGTCCGTCCTCCAGGTTTTCCCGCCATACCAGGAGCGACCGTGAGACGTACCATCCCTACCCTCCTCTGTCTTCTGGCAGCCCTGTTGGTGCCGGCCGCCGCCCACGCCGCCACGGCGCCGACCGCCGCCTTCGCCAAGACGTCCGACTGGGGCACCGGCTACGAGGCCAAGTACACGATCACCGCCGGCAGTTCCGCGCTGAGCGGCTGGAAGGTGGAGTTCGACCTGCCCTCCGGCGGGTCGGTCGGCTCGTACTGGGACGCGCTGATGACCCAGAGCGGTTCCCACTACACCTTCACGAACCGCGACTACAACGCCCAGGTCCCCACGGGCGGCTCGGTGAGCTTCGGCTTCATCGGATCCCCCTCGTCCGCCGTGCCCGCGAACTGCAAACTGAACGGCCGGCCCTGCACCGGCGGCGGCGGATCGGGCGACACGACCGCCCCGTCGACGCCGGCCGGTCTGCGGGCGACCGGCACGACGTCCAGCTCGGTCTCGCTGTCGTGGACCGCGTCCACGGACAACGTCGGCGTCACCGGCTACAAGGTGTACGAGGGGTCCTCGGTCGTCGCCGACGTCTCCTCGGCCAGCGCCACCGTCGGCGGCCTGACGGCGAACAGCACGCACACCTACCAGGTCAGCGCGTACGACGCGGCAGGCAACGAGTCCGGCAAGAGCGCCTCGGTGACCGCGACCACCCAGCAGGGCGGTGGCGGCGGAACCCCGCCGGGAGCGATGGCCGCCGCGCCCTACCTGTACTTCGGCTGGGGCAGCCCGCCCGACCCGACCACGGTCATGTCCGCGACGGGGGTCAAGTGGTTCACCCTCGCGTTCGTCCTGTCCGACGGCGGGTGCAACCCCGCCTGGGACGGCACCCGGCCGCTGACCGGCGACGACGCGAGCAAGATCCAGCAGATCCGGGCGGCCGGCGGCGACGTCATCCCGTCGTTCGGCGGCTGGAGCGGCAACAAGCTCGGCGAGCACTGCTCGACCCCGCAGGACCTGGCCGGCGCCTACCAGAAGGTGATCAACGCGTACGCGCTCAAGGCCATCGATATCGACATCGAGAGCACCGAGTTCGAGAGCGAGGCCAACCAGGACCGCGTCCTCAACGCGCTGAAGATCGTCAAGCAGAACAACCCGGGCGTCAAGGTGATCCTCACCTTCGGCACGACCACGAGCGGCCCGAACTGGTGGGGCACGCGCCTCGTGCAGCAGGCCGCCGCGCTCGGCGTGCCGATCGACACGTTCACCATCATGCCGTTCGACTTCGGCGGCGGCTCGGGGAACATGGGGCAACTGTCGATCCAGGCGTCAGAGGGCCTGCACAGCGTGCTCAAGCAGAACTACCCCGGCATGACGGACGCCCAGTTGTACGCCCTGCAGGGCATCTCGTCGATGAACGGCAACACCGACCAGAGTGAGACGGTGACCACCGCGGACTTCCAGACCATGCTGTCGTACGCGAAGCAGCACGGGCTGAGCCGGTTCACGTTCTGGTCGGTCAACCGCGACCGTCCCTGCGGCAGCGGGACCGGCGCCGACGCGTGCAGCGGCGTCTCCCAGCAGCCATGGGACTTCACCAAGATCGCGGCGCAGTACTCCTGACCTCCGAGGCGGGCGGGAACGGCCAGGTTCGGCCGCTCCCGCCCGCTTCATCAGGAATTCGCCCCGGACGGCGGAGGTTCTCCCGGCATGAGCCTGACGTTGCCTGGAGCGCCGCTGTCCGGACGTCCCGCCGGAGTGTTCAACGGGGACGTCACCGCCCCGCGCCTGCTCGAGACCGGCCTGCCGGTCCGCTACTACCCGCCGCGCGAGGACATACGCCTCGACCTGCTGCAGCCGTCCGACACCGTCACCCGGTGCGCGTACAAGGGCCAGGCGCGCTGCCGGAGCGGGCTGTTCGGTGCCGGAGCGGAGCAAGCCGCGAAGCACCTCAACGGTCGCTGACCTGCGCTCCGTGGCTCAGGCGTGGACGACCTTCACGCCGGCCTCCTCCAAGGCGCGGGTGTCGGCGGCGGCGTCGGTCACGAGCATGTGGATCTCGCCGATCCCGCAGATCTTGGCGAAGGCGCGCTCGCCGAGCTTGGAACCGTCAGCCGCGACGACGACCCGTTCCGCGCGGACCGCCATCCGCCGGTTGATGCTCGCCTCGTCCTCGTTGTGGCAGGTGGCGCCGCGCTCGACGTCGAGGCCGCTCACGCCGAGGAACGCGATGTCCAGCGTGACCTGGTCGAACACCCCGTTGGCGAGCGGCCCCACCAGCTCGTACGACTGGGGCAGCGCCACCCCGCCGGTCAGCACGATCTTCACGTGAGGTCGCACCACCAGCTCGTTGGCGATGTTCAGGGCATTGGTGACGATCGTGATGGCGGGTGACCCGCTCTCGGCGTGCAGGTCGGCGCGGGTCGCGAGGGCCCGCGCGACCTCGGTGGTGGTCGTGCCGCCGTTGACGCCGATGACCGCACCCGGCTGCACGAGCTCGGCGGCCGCCGCCGCGATCCGCTGCTTGTCCGACGCGCGCCGGGCGCTCTTGTACCGCAGCGGCAGGTCGTAGGTGACCGTGTGAGCGACCGCGCCGCCGCGCGTGCGGGTCAGCATCTGCTGCTGCGCGAGCTGGTCGAAGTCGCGGCGGATGGTCGCCGTCGAGACGGTCAGCTCGGCGGCCGCCTCCTCGACGCTGAGACGTCCCCGGCTCGCCAGCAGCGACAGCAGATCGTTCCAGCGCTCATACCTGCTCACCCGCGCCTCCCTCCGCCCGTTGCTCAGTGCGGTGGGCAGGGCGCAGGTCAATGATTAGACCACTTGCCACGCCTGAGCTTTATTGATCGTACATTGCCCGGACCGCG
>JBJMIW010000443.1:0-7828 GCA_045806665.1 Actinoallomurus sp. | reverse complement strand
TCGATGCCGCGGGTGTTGGAGACCAGCACCTGGTTGCCTACGGTGGCGATCTCCGCGGGGAAGTAGTCCGTCGGGAGCAGGCCGACGTAGCTGACCGGCTCCAGCGGCTTCGTGTACCGGTAGACGGCGACCGCGTTGGCGCGGCCGAGCGTCACCAGCAGGTGACCGTCATCGGTGAGCGTCACCGCGGTGGGCTCATAACCCACCGACGCCTCCGGCCACGGCTGGGTGGCGATGGTCTGAACGACCTTGTCCTTGGATGTGTCGATGACCGACACGTTGTTGGTGGCCGTGTTGGTGACGAACAGCGCCCCGTTCTTGGCGTACAGGGCGGTCGGGTGCAGACCCACGTCGATGCTCGTGGCGGCGGCAGCCGGGTTCGCCAGATCAATGACGCTGACCGTGCCGGTGGTGGTGGCACCGGTGTTCGGATCGGCCGGCACCTGAGTGCCGTAGGAGTTGATCGTCGTCTCGCCGGGCTTGGCCGGACGCCCGCCCTCATTGCTGACATACAGCTTGTTGCCGACCTTGACCATGCCACGCGGAGCGTTGCCCACGTCCCAGCTCTGCTGGATGGCCCCGGTCGCCGCGTCGATGGCGACCACGCGGTTCTGGCCGTTGACGGCGACGTACGCGGTCTTGCCGTCGGGCGAGAACACCGGCTCAGCCACCAGCGCGTGCCGGGGCCCGTCCGCCGGGATCTTGATGGACGTCGGGTTGGCGAGGGTGCCGTCCGGGTTCACGGTGAACTTGGTGAAGCCATCGGTCTGGCCCAGCCACAGCTGCGAACCGTCGGGCGAGTACGTGGGGCCTTCCTGGCCCACGGCGTTGCTGCTGATGCGCAGATTCGCCGACGCGGAGTTGCCGACGGTCTGCTGCACCTTCCAGTTCTTCAGGTCCACGATGACGAGCGCCTGCCCACCGTCGGTGACCGAGGCCGCGACGTGGGTGCCGTCCGGGCTGACCGTGGACGACATGATCTTGCCGTTGTTGATGACGAGGCGCTGGCCGATCGGCTTGATGTACTGGTCGCTGGATACGACCTGGCCCTTGGCCGTGGTCTGGCCGACCTGGCCGGTGCCGAACCCCGCGGTGGAGGCGTAGGCGATGCTCCCGCTGGCGATGGCGAGAGCTGCGGTGCCGGCCGCCACCAGGCGGATCCGGCTGCCGGTGAGTCGACCGAAGAGCCCGAGAGGGGCCTCCGCGACGCGCTGGCGGGTGACGTTCATGAATTATTCCTTCGGAGTGCTTGCGAGCAGGTCGACGTTCCCGTCGAACTGCCACAGGGGGTTGGGTGCGTCCCCGGTCGGGGTGCGCACCTGGAAGTAGCCGTTCACCTCTTTCGGTCCGTCTCCGTCGGCGACGTACCGCCCGTTCGCGGTGACGTCGAGCTGGTAGATGGCGGCGCCCACCGCGGTCGTGCCGGGGAGGTGCCAGGACACGACACACCGCCAGTCGTTGCCCGGCCCCTGGTCGAGGCCCTGTGAGCCGCCCTTGTCGCAGGACGCGGTGGCCTGCAGCTGGGCCTCGGTGACGCCGGGGCGATGGAGCTCCCGCGTCTGCAGCCGGTAGAGGTGGGCGTACACCGTGGCGAGCGAGTCCTGCAGCTCGGCCCGCTCGATACCCGAGCCCTTGGCCGAGGTCGCGCCGGTCACCACGACGAAAGTGAGGGCGACGAGGCCGGCCAGCGGTAGCACCCCCGCCACGATGACGCGCCGACCCGATCCGTCGTACGTCAGGTCGGTGAAGTCGCGGCGCAGGAACAGGTGGTAGGCCAACGCGGTGGCGATGACCGCCCACGCCAGGCTCACCCCGAGGCTGATGAGGAGGGGACCCGCCTGCGCCGGGGTGGTGAAAAGCCCGTGCCAGGCGAGGAATGCCTGGCTCGGAAGGGCCAGCCGCACGGCAACCGGCAGGGGGAGCAACTGCGCGAGCTGCAGCGCGAACGCGAGGAGCGCGGGCATCAGCAGCCCCATCGGGGAGCGGCCCAGGGCGACCGAGCCGAGGAGGCCGACCGCGGCGAACGCCAGCGTCGGCGCCAGCACGCAGGCCCACGCGAGCAGGACCGTACCGGCCGCGTCCGCCGGGGCGAGGAGATGGCCGTCCAGGCCGACGAGCGGTCCGTTGCCGACCGCGGCCAGGCCACCGGCGATGCCCGATGCGGCCAGCCCGGCCACCAGCAGCAGGAGCACGGTGAGGCTGGCGAGGCCCTTCGCCACGAAGATCCGCCTCGGCGAGCGGACCGCCATGAGGAGGTGGCGCCAGGTGCCCAGCCGGTCCTCGGCCGCGAAGACGTCGCCGGCGACCAGCGCCGTCAGCAGCGGGAGCGCCCAACTGCATGAGAAGTCCAGCACGACCAGCGACCCCGCCCAGCCGCTCGTGTGCATCCAGCGGCCGAAGACCGTGTCGGTGGGCAGCATGCTCTGCAGGCTCACCACGGCCACGTACGCCGCGGGGGCGATCCAGCAGGCGAGCAGCAGCAGACGGATCCGCCACTGGGAGAGCAGCTTGACCAGCTCGAACCGGTAGCCACGCATCACCGGAGCCGGCCGGGACTCCACCGGGGGTGGCGCGACGGTCGCGGTCATGAGGCCTCCTTCGTCGGCCTCATGACCAAGGTGCTGTGCCTGTCGATTCCCTCGCTTCGCCCGGTCATGAGGTCTTCTCCTTCGCGACGAGGGTGAGCACGTCGTACTTGGCCACCGACTCGCCGGTCTGGTTGGTCACGTCGGCGTCCCAGCGCACCTCGCCGTGGTCGGCGTTCGCGCGTGGCGTGATCTGCTTGGCGGTCAGCGTCACGGTCAGCTCGTCGCCGGGCTTGACCGGCGTGAGGAACCGGAGATTCTCCAGGCCGTAGTTGGCCAGGACGGGACCCGGCTCCGGGGCGACGAAGAGCCCGGCGGCCAGCGACACGACCAGGTAGCCATGGGCGACGATCCCGCCGAACAGCGGGTTGGCCCTAGCCGCCTCCTCGTCGGTGTGCGCGTAGAACGTGTCGCCGGTGAACTCCGCGAAGTGGTCGATGTCCTCCAGCGTGACCGTACGGGGCCCGGCGGTCACCGCGTCGCCGACCCGCAGCTCCGCCAGGGACTTGCGGAAGGGGTGCACGCCCTCGGCGGTGCCGGACACGTGCGTACGCCGTGGCGCGCCCGCGACCCAGCGGCCGGTCACCGCGCCGAGCGTCTTGGGGCCGCCCTGGACGGCGGTCCGCTGCATGTGGTGCAGCACGCCGCGCAGGCCGCCCATCTCCTCGCCGCCGCCCGCGCGCCCGGGCCCGCCGTGCACCAGACCCGGCAGCGGCGAGCCGTGCCCGGTCGACTCTTTGGCGTCGTCCCGGTCGAGGACCAGGATCCGGCCGTGCCACGGGGCGAGACCGAGCACGATCTCCCGGGCGAAATCGGTGTCGGCGGTCACGACGGATCCGGCGAGGCTGCCCCGGCCGCGTGCGGCGAGCGCGATCGCCTGCTCGGCGGAGGCGTACGGCAGGAGCGTGGACACCGGCCCGAACGCCTCGACCTCGTGCGGCTCGGCGCGGTCGGGGTCGTCGCAGCGCAGCAGCATCGGGGAGACGAAGGCGCCGCGGTCGGCGTCGGCGCCGACCAGGTCGACGTGGTCGGGGTCGCCGAAGATCAGTGTGGCGGCGCCGCGCAGGGCCTTGACCGACCGCCGGACCTCCTCGCGCTGGTCGAGGCTGGCCAGCGCCCCCATCCGTACGTCCTCGCGGGACGGGTCGCCGACGGTGACCTTCGCCAGCCGGTCGCAGACCGCCGCGGCGACCTCGTCCATCAGCTCCGCCGGGACGAGGGCCCGCCGGATGGCGGTGCACTTCTGCCCAGCCTTCACCGTCATCTCGGTGACGAGCTGCTTGACGTACAGGTCGAACTCGGGCGTCCCCGGCCGGGCGTCCGGGCCGAGGATCGAGCAGTTCAGCGAGTCGGCCTCGGCGGTGAACCGCGCGGCCTCGCGGACGATCACCGGGTGGGCGCGGAGCTTGCGCGCGGTGGCGGCCGAACCGGTGAAGGCGACCAGGTCCTGGCCGGTGACGTGGTCGAGCAGGTCGCCGGGCGGCCCGGAGAGGAGCTGCACCGTGCCCTCCGGCAGCAGTCCGGAGTCGACGATCAGCCGGACCAGCCGCTCGGTGAGGTACGCGGTCTGCTCCGCCGGTTTGATCAGGCTCGGCATCCCGGCGAGGAACGCGGGGGCGAGCTTCTCCAGCGGCCCCCACACGGGGAAGTTGAAGGCGTTGATCTGGATCGCGACGCCGCGCAGCGGGGTGCAGACGTGCTGCCCTACGAACGTGCCGCCCTTGCCCAGCGGCTCCACGGGACCGTCCACGTAGACCGTGTCGTTGGACAGCTCACGGCGGCCCCGGCTCGCGTACGCGAACAGCACGCCGATGCCGCCGTCGACGTCGAAGCGCGAGTCGTTCAGCGTGGCGCCGGTCCGGGCCGATAGCGCGTACAGCTCCTCGCGGTGCTCGCGCAGGTGGGAGGCGAGGGCCTTCAGCAGTGCCGCGCGCTGGTGGAAGGTGAGCTCACGCAGTGCCGGCCCGCCGACGCGGCGGCCGTACTCCAGCGCGGCGGCCGTGTCGATTCCGGTCGTCGAGACCCGGGCGATCTCCTCGCCGGTCACCGCGTCGTGCAGGGGAAGACCGTCGTCCGCCGGCGCCTGCCACCGGCCGCCGACGTAGCTGTGCAGTGCCGTCATCGAGCCGGCCTCCAGAGATCCGCATTTACTGACCGAATGGTAGGTAATTCATGTTACCGTGCCCTCATGGCGGAGGGAAGGGGACGACCGGGTGACCGTACGGCGACGCCGTCCGGGACCCGGCAGTCCAGGCGCGGCCGGCCCGGCTACGACCGGGAGTCCCTCCTGCGGGTCGCGGTCGGCCTGTTCAACGAGCGCGGCTTCGACGGTACGAGCATGGACGACCTCGCCCGCGAGCTCGGCGTCACCAAGGCCGCGATCTACCACCACGTCGCGAGCAAGCAGGAGCTGCTGCGGCTGGCCGTCGACCGCGCGCTCGACGGGCTGTTCGCGCTGGTCGAGGAGCTCGACTCCGTTCCCGGTCGCGCGGTCGACCGTCTCGAGCACCTCGTCCGGGGCAGTGTGACGGTCCTGGTCGACCGGCTGCCGTTCGTCACGCTGCTGCTGCGGGTGCGCGGCAACACCCAGGTCGAGCGGGACGCGCTCGAACGGCGGCGGGAGTTCGACCGCATCGTGGCCGGGCTCGTCGCCGACGCCGTCGCCGACGGCGACCTGCGGAGCGACGTCGACCCGGCCACCACCGCCCGCCTGCTGTTCGGCATGGTCAACTCGCTGATCGAGTGGTACCGCCCGCACGGCCACATCGGCGGCGCCGACCTCGCGGACGCCGTCGCCACCGTCGCCTTCGACGGCCTCCGCACCCACCCGCACGGCTAGCGGGTGCTAGCATTGACAGCATCGGAGGTGTGCCATGGCGGCGGTCAGCATCAGAGGTCTCGACGAGCGGGTCAAGCGACGTCTCCGTATCAGGGCCGCGAGACACGGCCGGTCAATGGAGGCGGAGATCAGAGCCATCCTCACCGAGGCGGTGAGCGAGCCGTCGGAGTCCGAGGGCCTGATGACGGCGCTCATCGATCGTTTCGGGGCGGTCGGAGGCGTCGACCTTGACCTGCCCGTACGGTCGACGCCGCCACGCGCGGCGGAGTTCTTGTGATCGTCTTTGATACCAACGTGGTCTCAGAGCTGATGCGACCACGACCGTCCCCCGTCGTTGTGGATTGGGTCCGCTCGCAGGCCGCGTCCGAGCTGTTCACTACGTCGATCACCGTTGCCGAGGTTCGCTATGGGATCGAGCGGCTGCCGGAAGGCGCCCGTAAGCAACTCTTGAGAACTACCGCCGACGAAGTGTTCGCTTCATTCGAAGAGCAGGTGCTGCCCTTCGACGCTGACGCGGGCAGAATGTACGCCGTCGTCGTCACCGAACGTGACCGTGCGGGTCTGCCGATTGACGGATTCGACGCTCAGATCGCCGCCATCTGCCGTAGCCACGGTGCCGCGTTGGCCACTCGCAACCTCAAGGACTTCCGTGGGACGAGCATCGAGATGCTCGACCCGTGGCAGGTGGCCGAGTAGGTCACCCGGAAGCCGTGCCCACGCGGCGAGCGGTACGTACATTCGGCCGTCACCGACCCTGACCACCGCCCCCTTCCTGGAAGCGACGCGTGCGGCCGGCCTCCCCCTCGTCAGGCGTTCGGCGCGTACGAGCCCGGGGGCCGTCCGACGGTCGAGCGATCAGTCGGCCGCCGTCACCCCCAGGCGCTCGCGGTGCGCTCGTGCGGTGGCCATCAGGCCGTCGAGTGCGTCCCGGGTGCGGGTGAGTTCGGCGATGTGCTCGGAGAGCCGGTCGCGCTCCTGCGCCATCCGCTCCAGGGCGGCGTCGGAGTTGTCCTCGCTGGGCGAGTCGACGCACGGCAGCAGCTCGGCGATGGTGCGGCTGGACAGACCCGCGGCGTACAGCCGCTGGATCGCACGCCCGGTCGTACGCCGACGCGGCCCGCCGGGCCATCGACGCCGGCTTCGACGGCGTCGAACTGCACGGCGCCAACGGCTATCTGATCTCGCAGTTCCTCTCATCGAACGCCAACCTGCGCACGGACCGCTACGGGGGCTCGGAGGCCAATCGAATCCGGTTCGCCGTCGAGGCGGTTGCCGCCACCGTCGAGGCCGTCGGCGCGGCCCGGACCGGTATCCGCCTCTCCCCGGGCGGGACGTTCTGGGGCGTGGCGGAGACCGACGTGCCTGAGCTCTACACCGCGCTGCTGACCGAACTGGCCCGCCTGGAGATCGCCTACGTCCATCTCGAGGCCACCGCCGATGAAGACGTGCTGGTCGGTCTGCGCCGTGCGTGGCCGGGCACCCTGATCATGAACCCGGTGGTTCCGATGGGGCCGAAGCAGACGGGCCGGGACGACGCCGACCACTGGCTTGGACTCGGGGCCGACCTCATCAGCTTCGGCCGCGCCTTCATCGTGCCAACCCCGACCTGGTCGAGCGGCTGCGTCTCGGGCTCCCGATCGCTCCCGTTGACGGGGCCACGTACTACCAGGGCGGCGACGCGGGGTACCTGACCTACCCGGCGTACCAGCACACGGCCTGAAGGGCGGCGCGCTACGGACGAGGGCGGTAGCGGAGGCCGTCCATCAGGAGGTCGAGCGCGCCACGGGCGCGGTCCTGCCGGTCCGGCTCGCCGGCGGCGAGGGACACCCCGCTGAGGCTGGTGAGGACGGCCATCGGGTCGGCGTCCGGGCGCAGGGTCCCGGCGGCGGCGCCGGCCTGGAGCAGCGTCTCGATCGCCGTCGTCAGCCGGGCGCGGCTTTCGGCGAACGGGTTCCCGCCCGAGGCGATGACGGCGCGCAGCGCCTCGCCCATGTGCTGCTTGGCCGCCATGTACTCGATGAAGCGGTCCATCCAGGCGCGCGTGGCCTCGTCCGGCGGCAGGGTGTGGAGGAGGTCCGGCGCGGCGTCGCACAGGCGTGCGAGCTCGTTGCGGTAGGCCGCCTCGACCAGTGCCTCGCGGGTGGGGAAGTGGCGGTAGAGCGTCCCGATGCCGACGCCCGCGTCCTTGGCGATCGCGTCGAGGGTGGCGTCCGGACCCTCCTGCGCGAACGCCCGGACGGCGGCCTCCAGTAGACGCGCGTGGTTGCGCCGGGCGTCGGCGCGAAGGGGACGGGACCCGGTGGCCGGCACGGTGCCTCCTCGTCGATCGGTGACGAGCCGACTGTCGGTCTTCGGCAGGCGATTTGCAAACCGGAGGATCCTCCGATTACCTTCATCTTATCGG
>JBJMIW010000442.1:0-4041 GCA_045806665.1 Actinoallomurus sp. | reverse complement strand
GAACGTCCAGTTCGATGGTTCGGTGTCGACGAAGATGATGCGCGCCTCGTTCCACCGGTCGTCGGTGTCGGACCAGACGTAGTAGTCGCCGTAGGGCCCCTCCGGGTCGGACCGCGACGCCTGGAACCACGGGTGCTGGTCGGACGAGTGGTTCATGACGAGGTCGGCGATGATGCGCATTCCGCGCTTGTGCGCCTCGTCGACGAGCTCCACGAAGTCGCCCAGATCGCCGAACTCCGGGAGGATCTTCATGAAGTCGCTGATGTCGTACCCGCCGTCGCGCAGCGGCGACTGGTAGATCGGCAGCAGCCAGATGCAGTCGATGCCGAGCCACTGCAGGTAGTCGAGCTTCTGGGTGAGTCCCCGGATGTCGCCGGTGCCGTCACCGGTGGAGTCGTAGAAGCCCCGGATCAGCACCTCGTAGAACACGGAGTTCCTGTACCAGTGAGGTGCGTTCGGCTTCTCACGTGTGAACGTGTCGGGAACCGGCTCAACGGGGCCGACTCCGCTTAGGGGATCCGACTGGGTCAACTCTCGCCTCTCGAGACCGTGAAGATGTGGGCAGGCCGGGTTTGGGGGTCCAGGCGCACGTAGTTCGCCTGCCGCCAGGGGTACGACTCGCCGGACAGCTCGTCGGTGACGACGAACTCGTCCGCCCAGTCGAGGCCGAGCGTGGGCAGGTCGAGATGGACCGTCGCCTCGCGAACCTGATGTGGGTTGAGATTCACGACCACCAGCACGACGTCTCCGAGGCGGTCGGGGTCGTCCGACACGCGTTTGGAGTAGCAGATCATCTCTGGCTGGTCGACATGATGGAATCGTAGGTTACGCAGCCTATGCAACGCAGGATGTGCTCTTCGCAGAGAGTTGAGCCTGCCGATCAACGGGGCCAGGCTGCGCCCCTCGGCTTCGGCCGCCTCCCAGTCCCGCGGGCGGTACTGGTACTTCTCCGAGTCGCGGTACTCCTCGCTGCCCGGCCGTACGGGGGTGTTCTCGTACAGCTCGTAGCCCGAGTAGACCCCCCACGTGGGCGACAGGGTGGAGGCGAGGACGGCGCGGACCGCGAACGCCGGCGGCCCGCCGTGCTGGAGGTACTCATGGAGGATGTCGGGGGTGTTGACGAAGAAGTTCGGCCGCATGTACGCGGCGGTCGGCCCCGACAGCTCCCGGAGGTACTCCTCCAGCTCCCCCTTGCTGTTGCGCCACGTGAAGTACGTGTACGACTGGTGGAAGCCGATCTTCGCGAGCGTGTGCATCATCGCCGGCCGCGTGAACGCCTCGGCGAGGAACAGCACGTCCGGGTCGGTCGCGGCGATGCTGCCGAGCAGCCGCTCCCAGAACGCCACCGGTTTGGTGTGCGGGTTGTCCACCCGGAAGATCCGTACGCCGTGCGCCATCCAGTGCCGGACGACCCGCTCGACCTCCTCGTAGATCCCCTCGGGGTCGTTGTCGAAGTTCAGCGGGTAGATGTCCTGGTACTTCTTGGGCGGGTTCTCCGCGTAGGCGACGGAGCCGTCGGCGCGCGTGGTGAACCACTCGGGGTGTTTCTGGACCCACGGGTGGTCCGGCGAGCACTGCAGGGCCAGGTCGAGGGCCACCTCCATGCCCAGCTCGCGGGTGCGGGCGACGAACGCGTCGAAGTCCTCGAACGTTCCAAGTTCGGGGTGGATGGCGTCGTGGCCGCCCTCCTCCGAGCCGATCGCCCACGGCGAGCCGGGGTCGTGCGGCTCGGCGTGCAGGGTGTTGTTCGGACCCTTGCGGAACTGCCGGCCGATCGGGTGGATCGGCGGCAGGTAGACGACGTCGAAGCCCATCTGGGCGACGGCCGGGAGCCTCTTCATCGCCGTTCGGAACGTTCCGGACTGCGGTGCCCGGCGGCCCATCGGGTCGTGCGTCGCGCCTTCGGACCGGGGAAAGAACTCGTACCAGGAGCCGAACAGCGCCCGCTTCCGGTCCACGACCAGCGGGTGCCACTCCGAGGTCGTCACGTGATCGCGCAAGGGGTGCTGGTCGAGGACCTCGCGCACCTCCGGGGCCCCGGCCGCCTCGAACCGCGTCATCGGCGGGAGAGTCTTGTCCCGGAGCGTACGGACCAGCGTGGTCAGCGCCGAACGCTTCTTCGGCACGCCGGCGGTCTTCTTCGGCAGGGCGGCGGTGGCCCGCTCGAACAGCCGCGCGCCCTCCTCGAGCATCAGCTCGGTGTCCTGCCCACGTGGGATCTTGATGCCCGCGTCGTGGTGCCAGTGCGCGATCGGGTCGCCCCACGCCTCGACCCGGAAGTGCCACACCCCGGTGGTGGTCGCCGCGACCTGCGCGGCGTACCGGTCGGTGCCGGGAGTGACCTCGGACATGCGGATGAGGGGCCCGGCGCGGCCCTCCGGATCCCGCAGGACGACGGCGGCGCCGAGCATCTCGTGGCCCTCGCGGAACACAGTGGCGCCGACCTCGAACTCCTCATCGGGGACGGCCTTGGCGGGCCAGCGTCCGCAGTCGATCACTGGCTGCACGTCGAGAATGGGAATGCGTCCGATCATCGCAGGGGAGGGTACAGACGCGGGTCCGCGATCACCCTGGTCTTCGGAAAGAAACGATCTTTGTTGAGGGTCACTGCCGCCGGATGGGGTGGGGGTGCTCGGCGAGGGTTGGCGCATAACGTCTCCGTTGCCGGTTTCCTGGTTATGAAACAGTGGTTTGTCGCGTTCTGGTGGTGACTGTGCCGCCACGTCCGGTCACCGCACGCGCCGGCGCTCCGTCCGCGCTCGGATTGTTTCATCGCCTCGGGTAAGCCGACGGGCACGACGCGTATCCCGCCCGGCCCTCGTTCCGAGACGTGGAGGCACCCTCGCCGTGCTGGCGGTTCCATCCTCGCACTGAGGGATCAAACACGCATTTCCGGCCTGGTCATAGGGCGTCCGGGACCAAATGGAGATCAAGATGTCGGTCACCGGGCGGGTTCCGGTCGCGAGCACCGGGCAGAACCGATTAGTGTCGCCGCACGTGAAGGCGATCCGCAGATTCACCGTCCGCTCCGTCCTGCCCGAGCCGCTGCAGCCGCTCGAGGAGCTCGTTCTCAACCTGCGCTGGTCATGGCACCCGGAGACGCTCGACCTGTTCGAGTCGGTCGATCCGGACCTGTGGGAGGCGACCCGGCACGACCCGGTACGCCTGCTCGGGGAGGTCTCGCCCGAGCGGCTGTCGGCTCTCACCGGTGACCGGCGCTTCCTGCGTGCTCTCGGCGACGCCGTCGACGACCTCCGGGAGTACGTCACCGCACCGCGCTGGTATCAGACGCTGTCCGACGCTCCCACGGCGATCGCCTACTTCTCCCCGGAGTACGGCATCACCGCCGCGCTGCCGCAGTACTCCGGTGGCCTGGGGATTCTTGCCGGTGATCACCTCAAGACCGCGAGCGACCTCGGCGTGCCCATCGTCGGGGTGGGACTCCTGTACCGCCACGGCTACTTCTCCCAGTCCCTCTCGCCGGACGGCTGGCAGCAAGAGCGGTACCCCCCGATCGACCCGGCCGGGCTCCCGCTGACCCTCCTCCGCGAGGCCGACGGCACCGCCGTCCTGGTCAACGTGCCGCTCCCCGAGGGCCGGACCCTCTACGCGCACGTGTGGCGGGTCCAGGTGGGCCGGGTGTCGCTGCTGCTGCTCGACTCCGACATCGAGGAGAACGCCGCAGCCGAGCGCACGGTCACCGACCGGCTCTACGGCGGCGACGAGGACCACCGGCTGCGGCAGGAGATGCTGCTCGGCATCGGCGGCGTGCGCGCCCTGCGGGCCTACTGCTCGCTCACCGGCACCCCGGCGCCGGAGGTCTACCACGCCAACGAGGGGCACGCCGGCTTCCTGGGCCTCGAGCGGATCCGCGAGCTGACCGAGGCGCACGGGCTGTCGTTCCCCGAGGCGCTGCAGGCGGTCCGCTCCGGCACGGTGTTCACCACGCACACCCCGGTACCGGCGGGCATCGACCGCTTCGGGCGCGACCAGATCGAGACGTTGTTCTGATGGGAATAGGGTTGTGTAGGGTTTGAGTTT